>JAIKVO010000160.1 GCA_024685655.1 Treponemataceae bacterium | reverse complement strand
AGTAATAGTCATTTCTGATACCATAGCATTTCTCCTGTTAAAATTATTGTACATTTTTTTGTACATTTTAGCAAGAAAAAAATAATTCTCTGTAATAGTTTCCTAAACAGGTACAAAATTTTACCTTGTACAACTATCTCTCTATCTCAAAATCTGTTTTATTACGTGATTTTTTTAAGGTTTTCCTGACCTTGCATAATGAATTGTCAGACAAAGTAAGCATATCATAAGCCACGGTCTCTACCGTGCTTCTTATCACCTTGAAATCCGGCGATTCAGTCCATTTTATACTCTTATAGGAATTATCATCGTAACTTTTGAATATCTGAACGACTTCTTTCAGGTCTATTCCGGCTTCCTTTTGTTCTGCCTCATTTATTATCTCGTTCCAGTTGAAACTATTATGCTTCGCTATCTCACAAATATCCACCACGTCCTTTATTGACAGCCTGTATATTGCAGTATATTTATTTGATAAGATATTCCTTACAGAATCAGTACGGTAAAAAAACGGGGTATTCTCTATGCTACCGAAATGAACGCTAACATCGTTCACGAAGTCTATTTTCAATCCTTCTTTGTTTAATCCGTTTGTATTCCTGTTTACATACATCCGCGAAAAACTGTCTGAATTTGACGGCTCCACATCTACTTTGAAACCGCTGTTTCTAAGTTGTTCAATACATAGCTCCGCATGGGACAGAAAATCCTTGTCATCGTTTGCAAAAAAATCAAGGTCATCAGAATAGCGGTGATTATAGTACCCTCTGCTTAATGCGGTTCCGCCTGTTAAATAGAACGGTAGCTTTAAATCGCTCAAGCTCTTCAGGACTTCGTTCTGTATGGGATAAAGTTTTGTTTCGTAATAGCTCGAATACTCCGTCATATACTTCCCTCAGTTGTCTTGGAAACAGCCCTTTCCTGGTTTTGTCATCATACAGCCTGTCGCACTCACTAATGCCCCACAATGCAACAAGTTCCTGCCATGTCAAACTTTGCAAACTTTTAATAAAAAAACAACGTCTTACGTTGGAATCAGAGGATTTATTATTTATTATAGCGAGAAGTTCGCTATCGGAATAATTGTAGTCCCATTTGATTTTTCCGAGAATGCTATTCTTATTATTACACATAATTGTGGCTTCCATTGCAGATTATACGCAAATATTAAAACTCCTATAAAAAATTGTCAAATCTTCAACTTTTATGTGATTTAGGAGTTATAAATCTTTTTTTTATTTCGCCTCGTAAAAAAGATAAAGTTTCATTTCCAATGCGTCCGCAAGACGCTTTAGAACGTTTATAGTCGGATTTGCCTTGCCGTTCTCTATACGGCTTATGTCAGCCTGTATTATCCCGGTCATCCTTGAAAGTTCCGTCTGTGAGATGTTCCTTGCTTTCCTTGCTTCCGCAATGGAAGCATAGATTCTTTTACCGCTCAATTTCATGACCTTTTCTTGCAAGTTTCTTTTTCTTCTCAATTTTTATAAGTTTCTCGTAAGAGGGTTGTAGAATAAGGCTTTTCCGTCCTTCTACCATCCTTTTGTAGAACAGCTTTTGAGTCCCGGATATATACGGAGTGTCGTCAATTATCCCGTTAATTCTATCCATGTCTATTCTGGGATAAATTTCTTTCAGGGCTTTGTTGCAGTCTTTGTTTTTCAGAGATGATACAAAATCATAGTATTTAATATTATCGCAATTCTCTTTGATTGCAGAATAAGGTCTCTCATATATCCGGACTTTGAACTCGTTCTCATCTGTTAAAATAGCCTTCATCGTCTCTTCGTCTGCCGCCGGATACAACGAGCTTCCGCAGTCATACAACGGAGCAAGCCTTATTTTGTCGGTTTTCTGATTGTACAAGAAACCCCAGTTGCCGTTATGCCTGTCCCAATTGCCTATAAGAGAATCGCCTATAAAAGCTTGCCAGAAGAATGATTTTAACTCTTCCGGTTCGAAATCTTCCTGCTCGTTGAAAGTAGAAAGTATCTCTGACAATTCTGTGTTGTATCCTTCCGTAGGTGTGTTTATCGTTTCGTTCTTCAACCCGGCAAAAGGAATCAGCTGCCAGTCAGGACTGGTAATGTCTTTGCAGGCGACAACGATTTTCTTTTCTTTTCCTGTATCATAAGTACCGAGCAGAGTTTCCTGTACCGGTAGTCCGAGGCTTTCCAGGATATGGCATCCCAGGTATTCTGATATACAGTCGTTTTTATAGCTTATCGCCTTGTTCCTTTTGGACACAGGAGGAAATTTCAGCATATAAAGATCATCGTTATATATTATCGAGATTTTGTTTCCGTTCGCGCCTTCGTATTTCTTATGTCTTTTCTCACAACTCGTAAAATCGATTTCGAACGCCATTTTTGCTCCTAAAGATATTTGTTTCTAAGATAGTTCGCCTGTTCTTTTGATATCTGGTATCCGTTCTCGGCGACGTTTATGTTGCTGCGCAGACCGTCATAATATAAGTCAAACCGCAGGTCTTTTTGTCCGGATTCGATTTTTTTAAGGGATATTTTGTATTCCTCAAGAGATTCTTTGAGGTATTTCGGAAGACCGCCCTCAAGGTATTCTTTATTTATTTTCTTCCCATTTTCCATACAAACCCCTTTGTTTGATTATATGTCTTAACATATATTACCGTCAAGTTGCACGGACAGGCAAAAAAAAAGCTGCCCGGTTGAGCAGCCATGTCCTTTCTTTTCCTTACTTACCGCACTGTGCAATAAATGGTATTCAGGAAAAGACTTAATTATTCTCGTTAAGCAAGCCCGATGACATCGGACATACTTACACAACTAAAATATCATATCCAGGCAAAAAGTCAAGCCGGACGGTCATCTTAGGGTTTGAAAAACGACCGTATCATGCTATAATTAACCAACAGTGGAAATATTATGATTTATACTCTTTGCCACAAAGATATTCCAGTCCTCACGTTCAAAACAGATTATGATGAAGTCTCTGAAATCATTTCAGTACTGAATCCCCATCATCTTCCTGTTGGTATATTCAAAGAATACGATAAAAACATTTCTCTGACACAGCAGTTCAGAACATGGTGGAGAAGCCGGGCAATTCCGGCGAGCCGTCAGAACCTGAGCGATGCCCTCGAACTTCTTGGAAATATCACTACAGAACAGCTTGTTACAAAATCTTTTGGATTAAGCCTCTCAGACCAGTATTGGGCTAATCCCGATTCAAGCGGTCTTTCGTGGCATGATGTAAATTTCTTCGAGAATGATTTTTCAGACGATGTAGGCAAGGCACTTTTCGGTAATCTGGACGTGCAGGATATATCTTCGCTCAGTCTGTTGTCACCGGACAATACATCTGACGGCTGGCTTAAGAAAAAATGGATTATAGATAACGGAGACCGGGTTCTCCTTAAGGGTGGAAGCGGAGAAAGTCAGCAGGAGCCGTTCAATGAAGTGCTGGCAGCAGAAATATGCAAGCGGCTTGGAATACCTCATGTGGATTATTTGATAGCGGAACATGATGGTAGGTATTATTCTGCATGTAAAGATTTTATTAACGGCAACACGGAGCTAATCAGTGCATGGCATATAAAAAATGTGCTGAAAAAAGAAAAAAATGAGTCAGAATACCAGCACTTTTTGAGATGTTGCCAAGCCGTGGGTATGTCAGCCATTCCTGATATAGAAAAACAGCTCTGTCAGATGTTCGTCGTGGACAGCATTATCGCGAATACCGACAGGCATTTTAACAACTTTGGATTCGTCAGAAACGCAGATACCCTTGACTGGATCGGACTTGCGCCGGTATTTGACACAGGAACTTCTTTGTTCCATGATTTCTCTGCTTATGATTTACAACATAATTCTGAGCACATTAACAGAACAGCCGCTTCAAAACCGTTCGCAAAAACGCATCAGGAACAGTTAAAGAAGCTTCCATGCTCGGCGCATTGTAGGGATTTACCTTTTGAGAAACTATCCGGCATTGAGGTCTTTGTACAGGAACTTTTCAGCCATAACCGGCATATTTCCGAAAAGAAAAACAGTCTTTGTACGATTCTGGCAGAACGTGCTCGGGAGACAGAAAGGCTTATCAGGAAACCAGAACCTGTACAAAAACGCTATAAAAGAAGCTTTGACTTCGAAAGATAAACTTATCTTTCCCAATCCATATCCCTTGATTTTCGGTGCCGTGCAGTTTTGACAGCCTTATCTACGACAGTTACGGCGACATCTCCGTCTGGTGATTCTGGCGCGAGACCTTTTCTTGCTTTCTCCCAATACTCGTATGTATTGTCCGTTTTAATCTCATTCGGCATATAAGGCTGTTTTTCCGGACGGCACAGCTTATCGAATATGCTCAGCTCTTGCTTCTGGTACAATCCCAGTTCGCAGGCACGTTTCATGAACGTGCTGTATGTCAGCTCGTCAATGAATATATCTTTCTTTATCATCTTCGTACAGCGGAAATCGCATTGTTTAACTGCATATAAAGCTGCCTGTCTTTGTGTCTTTCCCGGTATAAGCTGGCATATTCCGCCTTCCGGGTCTTTCATGAAAGCCTCGTCGAATGCGTTGTTGTGGTCGAAAAGAGGGTGCATACAAACCAGTTTTCCTGTCTGGTTATTCATGTAGAAACCCCAGTTACCGCCGTGCCGGTCGCTGTTTGCTATAAGGTAATCAACCACGATTGTTTTATAAAACATTTCAGAGTCTATTTTTTTCGCTTCCTCAAAATAATCCAGTCCTTTCCTTGAGCACCATATATCATATTCTATCGAATCCACTATGCTGGTGTTCAGGAAATTCATATTCTCACACCTGCATACTGTTCTGCCTTCCTTTTCCGTCAGGTCATATTTGACGTGCGGAACGTTGAAGCAGTCCAGGACCCTGCTTGCAAGGACTTCTCTCTCCGATTCATTTCCCCCAAGGGAATTCGCTTTGTACAGAAACAGTTTTCCGTCCTCCCTGTACCACGCTTTTGCATAGGCTCCCTGTCCTGTGATTTCGGGCGTATGCAGCTTTCCTTCTATCGTAAGAGAACGACCGAACAGTGCTATCTGCTGCAGGGTTTCATGTAGCGGGTTGCTCGCAAGGTTTACGTCCTCCCAGCTCTCAGACTCATCATCCGTTATCCAGTAGTTATCTGCTACCGACAATGCCTTGCAGAGCATCATCGCTTTGTAGCGGCTCTCAAAGTCATTGTTCTGTTTTATTCCGAGCTGGTTCATTATATATTTTGCGTTTTCCCGCTTTACGCTCAGGCTTCGGTTATAGAAGAAATTCGAAAGGGCTTCCTGATTCCTGAACCAAATTTCTGACATGTCTTCTTTTTTCTCTTTAGTCGTGTCCGTAATGGTATCACGCAATGGAAAGGGCAGCAATTCCGGAGCCGTTATTTCATAATGACGATTTGATATTTCGAATTTTAATACCGTCTTGTTTTCCAGCTTTAGGTATGTCATATAATTCCTTCTTGATTATTGCATGTATATTGAATCGTCCGGCAATGACATTGCAGGAAATGCTATACAGGAAAAATCTTAATTATTCTTGTATCATATCCATGCAAAAAGTCAAGTTTAATCACCTAATGAAATACTTTCATTCAGACGTTGATTCCTTGATAAATTACGTCTTGTTTTTTCTTGTTCTTTTTCTAAGATTTTTTCATAAGCCGGAAGCAGTATTTCATCTATTCTTATACTTATTTCCTTTTTATATTCTGCTTTCCTGTCTTCGGACATTAAACTCTTTTCCCGGTATTTTCCGGGGATTTCATCTATCATGTCCGATATCTTTTGCATATTATTCTTTATCAACGGAACGTTTCTGATAATTGCTTTTTTTAATTCAGGATTATTAATTTTTATCAAATCCCTGAAAAGAGCGTTATTCTCCCCGTTAAGACTGTATGCTGTTATTCCGTTAAGAGCGGACTGCCGGAGTACTTCATGATTGTAAAGCTTATTTGTTATTTTTGATTCAGCAACGTTCGGAGAGAAAGACGCTCCGTTATCAAATATCGGAGCCAGACTGTCTCCGTCGGGACCTCTCAGAATTCCCCAATTTCCGTTGTTCCTGTCATTGTTGTTTATCAAACCGTCTATAATCACGCAATCCCAGAATCTTTCCTTTATACCTGGAATGTCCTTTAATGACGGATTGTAATCAAGATGAACGAGAATCTCATCAAGGCATACGAAATGGTCGCTGCCGGTTGACGACAAGCTCGTGTCAAGTTTCTCGTTCAATATCTTGTTGTACGTATTTTTAAGCTGCCGGAACTCAATAAGCCTGTGGTTCTCGTCGCAGAGATCTTTACAGGCTACGACTGTACTATCATTCCTTATGCCAAGAATTGTTTTATGTACAGGAAATCCCAGGATTTCATATACATGGCTACCAAGATATTCTGATTCCGGTGTAGAAGTGTACGACATTTCTTTGACATCATGCAGCTTTGAAGCTTTTTTTGGATACTTTACAAGCCAGTACTCACCGTTAATCAGTATACTTTCCTTATCTCCGGAATTTCCTCCGTAAGTACCGTTTCTGTCGCTTAAGGGATATTCATCAAGTTCGTATATTTTCATTGTTATCTTCCTTTTGCATAACGATGTCGGCATGAATCCAGTATTTCTGCTCGATAGTCTTCCAGTCTTTCTTTGACATCACTCCGGCGGCAACAGCGTTTTTTGCATTGACCCACAGGTCATCAAGGCGGTCATAATAAAAAACATCGGCTCCTTCCTGCCCAGATTCGTCCCACTTATGAAGCTCTTGCAGGAGTGCCTTTATATTCTTTGGAATGTTTTCAGGAGTCTCTATTGTGTTATCGATGTAGCTTTCCGTATGTTTCATCTTTTCCGACTCCTTTCATTAAATTTTATTATTATATACGCTACTACACGGGTCAGGAATTTTGACCCGTGAGTTTAGCATTACAGTTTTAAGCCGAGATTCTTGAATTCTATAGCAGGGAATGCTTCCATTATAGAACAGAATACATTTTTCTCATTTTTTGTAAGTGCATTTCCAATCATTAAAAAAGTAGCACCTCTTTTTATCATCATTAGACAATTAATTGAACCATTCATAGCATTTTCAACATTTTTCATAAATGAAATTGCTATATTATTATTTTCGGTTAGATAGTTTTTCTTCGCTTTTAATATTTCATCACATTTTGTCATTAATTCAATCATCTCGGAATCACCAAAGGATGTACGAACAATTTCTTCATTCATACTCATGTAATTATCAATAATTTTTAACTCATTTTCCAAATCTTTGTAATATTCAACAGGAAACTCTACCTCGTACTTTCCTGCTGTTGGATCCGAATAGTCTTCAGAAAGCCTCAAAACTATTACTTTAGTACCGCCTAAACCTTCCTTCACCTCGAATCCTGCGTAGCTCTCTGCATACACTCCGGCTGCCACCAGCAGCATGACAACTGCGGTCAATACCGCTTTCCTCAACATTCTCATATTCATCTCCTTTACATTATATTTTGTCCGGGCTTTTTCCGCCCGGATAACTTACCGAACTATCCGCCGGAACATGTTCAGCACTTTTTCCGTTACATCTTCAGGACAGCTCTCTACATAAATGTAGCCGTCCTGCTGGTTTTTCGACAGTTTATGCATGGCAATCTCCGGTATGACGACTCCGTTCGTCTTTGTCCGCTCAAGCTTTATACCGTCTTCGTAATCCTTTTTCCTCACAGGAGCGATGTAAGCACATAATCCTTCTTTTTTTCTTATGCTGATTATGAAATAAAGCTCTCCGTCCAGTATCACGATATCGCCGCGTTTCGCCTGGCAATTCTGAACCGGTTCCGACTTTCCCTCCGTATCCCGGAAAAAATCCACCGGATTCGCTATCTCGCATACGCTCCGCAGAATCTCAGGAGCAGGATTGTTTTTCCTGCTGTCGAAAATCTTCAACGCGGAGCTTTCGCCAATACCGAATTTTTCCAGTATCTGAATGTATTCATCGTAATGTTTCTGGAATAAAAGGCTCCCATCAGCTGTTCCTTTCCATACAGGAACAATCACAGGCTCGTACGGAAGCTCCTCGTCGGTATAGAAAAGCCACTCGATTACCGGGATTACGTTGCATGACTCTGACATGACCCTGTACGTAGGACGGATTTTACCGTACGCAAGGTTGTAATACGTTATGTTTGAAAGCCCGTTCCTCTCGCAGAAATCTCGCAGGTTCCTCTTCCTTATGATTTCAAGAAGCCTTTTTCTCGCGTATGTCATTCTCTCGCCATTATCCCCATTCGGATCCGGCTGCTCTTTCTTTTCCATACGGTATATTATAACGTAAATTCAACCAGTCCGCAACATTGCGAGCACGCGCTCACGCCACACGAAGTGCACCGGCTCAAGTATCTGGCATGATACATAAGACCAGACCTTTCCGCCCGCTTCCTTTCCGTGCGCGTACACTTTGTTAAGGCTCATGATTATCTCGTCCGACGGGCACGAGAACGACACCTTTAGCTTTAGTATCGGGGAAGAGGCTAGGGCACGGCAGCTCTCCATGAGAAGCTGGACTCCGTGCACCGAAGCGTCCACTATTACGCAAGGAAGCTCCCCGGGCTCCGTAAGCACATACTGCTCAGGTCCCGCAAGACCGAAATCAGATGCACCCTCAATTCCGATCTTTACACGCAGCTCATGCCGTCTCTCGAACTCCTCGTTCCTCTCGTATTGTGAAAGACGGCTTACTATCACCCCCATTTCCTCTCCGCCGGCCGGCGGCTCCGTTATGAGAGTGTCTCCGTCCTGACCCCTGACGACTACCGTTCCGTCCAAGGAATCCACGGACGTTCCTATGACAAACGGACATTTACTACCGCTCATGTCCGCAATCAGCGAAGGCGTGTGCCTGATGTACCACAGCCCTTCCTTTATCCTTACGAGGCAGCAGGCGGCATCGCCCTCTTCCGTACGCAATGTCATAGACCTTATGCCGAGCCTGTCAGTCATTTCTTTTGTCACTTTCACTCCGTCCCCCCTGTATAACGTATGCAGAACTCGTCAACATCCCTCCGGCAGAGAGTCCTTCTCCTTTTTTCTTTGCCTTCATACTCAGCCAAAGCCGCGAACCTGTACCAGAACAAATCCGGGAGAAGGAAACACCTTCCGTCTTTCTCACTGAGGTATTTCACCCCACGGCGCAGATTGTCAAACCCATGACCGATTAAAGCAGCCAGACACCGTACAGGAGTTCTTACTCCCGGAAGCGTTATGTTCCATAATTCTATATGTTCGTTACCACCGCAATTCCTGGCCGTGACTATATACGCGCGTCTTACCGGCCTTGATACGCTGTGATATTCGTAGAAAAGGCAGAAGACACTCTCACAAGGGTAAGAGAAACAGATATATTCCCTGTCATCTCCGATCCATACAGGCCGCTCAGGATGATAACCCATCGAATAAATCTTGTATGAAGACTCCGCGTTATACGGCTGAACCACGCTCACCGACTGCTGCTCCGGCATCCTGTACTCTCCCATGAAAAAAAAAGATTTTGTTTTTATTTATTAATATTTATGTTGCAATTATTATAATAATACCTTATTATTAATATTAAGACAACGAATATTAATAATAAAATAATATATCCGTTGCCTTTTAATCCTCTCCGTACGGAGCGGAAATTATTACTGGAAAGCACCAGCGAAGGACAGCACTCCTACGTTCTTTGAGCTGTGTTTTCTTGAGCTTGTGTCCAGGTAATTCAAGGAGCAATACAATGCCAGAAGAAATCAAGTCATCAGAAACCACTGAAATCCAGTCAACAACCGCCGACGTAAGACCATCATCAAAAAATTTTAGCGGCAATGTGATACCTTATCACAACGCTAAAATCATCAAGGAAACTTTAGAGAACGTTTCCTCCCCGCTTCTTCCGAAAGACGGCGTACTCGCGCCGGAGTCAATCTATAACGCACGTACAGGCTACATTCTTCCTGCCCAGACGCTTATTCCAGCCCAGATTATGAAAGCAGAGAGAGGATTCGAGAGCAACGTCGTCTCCGACGCATGGAACATGAAGGCTGCTGGAACGCAGAGGAAGCAGGGCGAGAAAGGAATCATGTACAATTTCGCGAAAGCCGAGAAGGACGAGCAGGGCAAGACGCAGATATCAACATCAACCCTGTACTTCGCCGACCAGTCCGAGCATCCAGACAAAGTAGCAGCATACGCCGAGAAAAATCATCTCAAGGATAAGAAGAAGCTTGAGGGCATCATCATCGAGGTTACAAAAGCTGACGATTATCTCCCAGCATACCTCGCCGCCGCCAAGAGCGGTCTTACTGTCAAAGTCTCCCAGGAAGTCACGGACGCTTTCAAGCAGAAAATGACTGAGATCTGCGACAAACAGTTCAAGCACGACCGTTTCAAGGAGAAGGGAAGCCCTCTCCATGATTACCTTTTCGAGTGCGACAAAAAGAGCGTCGATATGGTCAAGGAAGTCGCCAAGGCTAACAACATCGACCTTTCTCCGAAGCAGAAGGAGCAGGAGAACAAGGTCGAGCAGAAGAAGCCTGAGAAGAAGGACAGGCGCGTAGACAGAAGTATGGCAGAAATATTCTAGCTTATTTATTGATATTGATTCAGGTCGGCTGTCCGGGGATTTTCCGACTCCTCCGGGAAAATGCATCCGGGCAGCTTTTTTTCAATCTATTCACAGCTTTTTAGAGAATTATATTTATGAAAAATACAGAAAACATAGGAGATTTCTTTGTAGAGCCTTTGACCGAGGAATGGTATAATTATACGCAGGAATTCAACATTGCGCTTAAGAAATATATTAATAAAGGTATTCATCCATCGAATGACCTTTTCGTAATAGGCAAGACTCCTATAGTCCTTCAAGAGACTGGAAACAAATTAACTGAAGTTACAATGCCAGTCTCTATCGTTCAGAAAATCATAGAAACCCACGGTCTCAATTATGATGAAATATCGGATTCACTTTTCAATCTGTATAATCCTGTCCTTGTTTTTGATTTTGAGAAAGCAGCCTCAAAAAATAAATCTGATTCGAAGCTTGTACTTACCGACATATTCAAAGACAATAATCCGATTGGCATTGTTTTAGACATAAATTCAGAAATTCAAGACATTCGTTCAGGTCATGGCATAAATTTTATCGTAAATTCCGGTACAGATTTAATTAAAAAATGGGCAAATGACGGTCTTTGCGGTTATGTTGACGACAGAAAAATAGAAGCCTGGTGCAATCGTACAGGCGTTAATTTCCCACTTGATATTCTTCATACAGAGAATCAAACTCTACTCACTAAATCATCTCTTCTTAATCATCAGAAATTTAAACACAACCTTCAAAAAGACAAAGAACTTATGTCTGACCTTGCTGATATCCTTGAGAACGGTGAAGTCATAACCCGGAAGAATCCGACATTGGACGGAGATGTACGTGTTAAGCGCGGAGGATTGAACGAAGGGCTTGTCCATCTCATTGACCATCGAATTCGGGAACGTGTAACAAACAAGAAAATCCAAATGGACGAGGAACTGGCAAAGAAAGAAACTTCCGCAGTGTTGTTCCTCGCCGTTGACAACATCGACAAAGCCCCTGCCGTTAAAGAGGATAGCGGACATTTCGCAGTTTATAACAAAGGAATAAAAACCGTAATAGGAAAAGACAAGAATGGCAGATATGTTATCACCGGCTATGACAATAACCAGACAAAAAAAGAAGCGACAGAATCCGTAAACGCGGTAATCGCGCAGTACGGAGACACGCCTGAGTTTCTCGGCATATACGCTCAGGTGGGAGCTGTCATTGCTTCTTACAATATATTACCACAATCACAAGAAAAGTCAAACAATCCTCTTAAATATTATATGAAGATTGAAGTTAACGGTAAAGAGCGGGAATGTAAGAACGGCGTTCTCGAAGGATTCAAAAACGCGGTCAGGCAACTTGACAGTTTAATAGACACGAACCACGAGCTTTGCGATGAGAACAACCGCCTCGTGATGGAGAACATGCGTCTCAAGGAACAGCTGAACAAGAAGAACCATAACACGGAACATGAGCGCGGATAAACCGCGGATATATAAATTGCCGCAATGTTGCGGCAGAAGGAATGTAACGGAAAAGGAAAACATCATGGCACTTATCATAAATCCAAACGCAAAAAGCGGCTCGGACTTCAATCAGATGTTCCCGCATTTATCAGCTAAAGATTTCGATGATTATATCTATTATCATAATTCTAATCCTGATTACGGCAGAAGCGCATATTTCTGGTCGGACGGAAAAGATGTCTTCATGGAGACTTTTCTTGGAGACACCGACCAGATACAGGAATGCTGCCATGAATACATGAGGTCTCATAACGACACCATAGTAACGTTGCTTCTTGAGATGGAACAACAAAAGAACGTCCATGATGAGTATATACATTCTGATGAGTTTATAAGACAATTCGGTGATTGGGAAAAGATAAACAGAATAGAAAAACTCAAAAAATCCAAACCCTTATCAATCGACGGCTCCATTATAATTAATGGAGAGGATGTTACTGACAAAATCAATGAACTTCGGGAGAACCCTTCCAAAAAGAACATAAAGTTACTTAATAATTATGTTGTTGCTCTCGGCAAAGAAATGATTCATGACATTCGACTCGAAAACAACCTTTCACCATACGAGAATCCCAAGTTTCATATAAATGATGACGGAAAAACATATAATTTCAGTTTTGCCGGTATAAAGGAAGTGAGCAGACATAATCTTTACCAGCCTGGCCATATCGAAGGTATTTATAATATACCAGAAATTATCCGCTCTTCTATTTATATTGGAACAGAGAACAATGATGACCATAGAAAACCAGAGTTGAAGAAATTCTATTACTATGCTTTAGGAATCAAGTTAAATAATGTTGATTACACAGCAAAAATCGTTTTTACAGAAAA
This sequence comes from Treponemataceae bacterium, assembly GCA_024685655.1. Taxonomy (GTDB): domain Bacteria; phylum Spirochaetota; class Spirochaetia; order Treponematales; family Treponemataceae; genus Treponema_I. The sequence continues at coordinate 48,502 of JAIKVO010000160.1, read as the reverse complement.
AAATAACGGTGATATTTATTATGACCAGAGCCTTTCTGACATAGAGAAAGGCAAATTCATTGATTTGATTAAAAAAGAACCCGATGCAGTTAACCGAATAAATCGTCCGGATAGCATCGGGCGTTCAGCTGAAGCAGTTCATCCGCACAAAAAAGGGCAGAATAGCCACAACCCTTATTATGATAAGCGTCTTTTCCGAATCTGTCAAGTTCCGCAGCTCCCTTACCTTGAAAGGAATCCTCTGACCAATTTCTGGCGTCCTACAGAAGAAGCGATAGAACTTGTACGGACTAATCAATTATATGTCCAAAAAGATGGTCAAATTTACAACATGATAGATAATAGACAAATCAAGGATACTGAAACAGTAAAATCACAGTTTGACAAAGAACTCTCAGACTATACAGACGGAAAGCTTCCTGAAGGCCATGTTTTCAATCTTGGCATTCCGGGCGAGATATTGCAGAAATGCGGTTTCCCTAAAGACCAGCGGATAGAGCTTTCAGGCTCTCGCCTTAAATTCAAGTCAAATTTAAAATCTCATCCTTTTGAAGTAAATGATATTTTCGGTTTGGACGAGGCATTACAGACTCCTATAGCCGTTTTTTCTTATGGTGACAGAAACAAATCTCAGAATGTAATCGTGAATCTAGAGAAAGACGGGAAAAACTTTCTTGCAGGTGTTCATTTTAATCAGAAGAAAAACGGTCTTGAAGTTTCTTCCATTCGTACTATTTTCCCAAAAGATAACGTTGACTGGCTGAACTGGATAAATCAGGGAAAGATGATTTACGGTAACAAAGAAAAACTCCAAGCCCTGATTGCCCAACAGCGAATCAATGTCGCTGACGTGAGCAGTCAGGTCGTACAGAGTCCCCTGCACGAACGCTGCTTGGAATCTGCTAACAGCATATTGGAGAAATTCGGTGATGTCAAGGACATCTTCACTGACGGACACGCTTTTTACGATGAAATCAGGAAGCAATCTGCAATCGAACAGAAATTTTTTGGCTATTATACAGAAAAAAGCAATCTTGACGCTCGTGAGCTTGCGCAGTTTGAGGCACAAGAATTCTATCATGCCCTCAAATCAGGCGATGTAGAGAAAATCCGCGAATATACGGAGCACGAGGAACTGCATGAGATTTCTGATGTCGCAAAAAAAATCTATGAAAGCCAGTTCAGTCCACAGATTCAGAAAAACTCGAACTCTGTCGGCAATCCTCTTACGGAGCCTTTCACAATCGACGTAAACGGAAAAGAGCGTGAGTGCAGGAACGGAGTCCTCGAAGGCTTCAAGAACGCTGTCAGAAGGCTTGACGGCATCATTGACACTAACCATGAGCTTTGCGACGAGAACAACCGTCTCGTAATGGAGAACATGAGACTCAAGGAACAGCTAAACAAGAAGAACCATAACAAGGAACATGAGCGCGGATAAACCGCTGGAATACATAAATTGCCTAAACGTTGCGACAGAAGGAGAAAATTATATGGCAGACACAGAGAACGAAAAAAGCACTATTTACGGATATTCTTCCTTCGGTTACGAGGGAAATATCATATATGTTGAGACTGATCTAAGACGCGGTATACCTGCGGTCGATATCGTTGGATTGGCAGACGGAGTGGTATCGGACGTTCGTAACCGCATAAGGTCAGCTTTCACCAAGCAGAATCTTCCTTTCCCGCCGGAACGGGTCCTTATGTCCCTAAGTCCGGCAGACATTAGGAAGGACGGAGACATGCTTCCTCTTGCTATGGCTCTCTCTGTCCTCAACGAGGAACACGGTGGCTATGGTCATGACGGCGAGAAAATCCTTGCTGTCGGAGACATCGACTCAAACGGCAACATACTTCCGGTCAGGGGAGTCACAGCAGCTTTGGAAAAAGCTGTTTCCGAGGGCATAACCAATTTCGTCGTCCCTGATATAAACGCTAATGAGGCTCTATTGGTTCCCGGCGCGAAGGTATTGAGCGTCAGCACTCTCTCCGAGGCGCATGAGAAACTATTTGCCAACGAGAAGTTTATTTCAATCGAGGACACCAACCTTAAGAAGAACGAACCGTCCGGCATTACATTCGACGAGAAGCTTCTTGATGAAGCCTCTTCGATGAGTCTTGACGGCTATTACGACGTATGCCGCGCGATAGAGATCGCGGTCGCCGGAAGGCACAACATTCTTCTTGAGGGCGCCCCCGGAAGCGGAAAGACACTTTTATCCTATTGCCTTATTCCCGCGCTTACTCCTGACCTGACGAAGGAAGAAGCAAATACCGTAAAAAGAATAAAAAGCATCGCCGGTCTTCTTAATCCTAATGACATAGACTCAAGGAGACCCCCTTTCAGGATGCCGTATCGTAGTTCGAGCCTTGAGGGGATGGTCGGCGGCGGCTCCGACATTCGTCCGGGCGAAATTACCCTTGCCCATAACGGAACGCTTTTCCTTGACGATGCTTCTGAGTTCAGATTCTCTGTGCTTCAAAGTCTCCGCGTTCCTATGGAGAACAAATCAATAACTCTCAGCCGCGCGGGTAGGCATACCATGTATCCTGCGGACGCTCAGATTGTCATGGCAAACAACCCTTGTCCGTGCGGAAACTACGGTTCCGCCGGAAAAATCTGTCTCTGCTCAGATAAATCCGTTGACCAGTACTGGAAGAAAATCGACAGCGGCGTTCTTTCCCGCATCGAAATCAAGCAGCATTTCGAGAAGGACGAGAAAGACACCCGTAAAATAACAGTTCAGGAGATGAAGGAGCATGTCGCGAACGCATATAAGATACAACGCGAGAACGGCGTAAAAAACTCCGCCCTCAACGGTGTAGAGTTCGCCAAGATGTGCAAGCTCGACCAAAAGTGCCAGGAATTCTTCGACGGCATCAAGGACAATTACAGCGTCCGCGACGGACAGAACATGCTTAAAGTCGCGCTTACGATTGCGAACATGGACAACAGGCGCGAGATATCACTGGATGACATCCGCGAGTCAGCGGAGCTTGTCGCGCCTATTTTCGGGAAGCCTAAAAATTTCCGCAGGGAACCTGCCGTGGAGACCGCCGCACAAACCAAAAAATCTAATTTTACAAACGAAAAAACATATTTAGATTCATTGAAAAACTGCCTGAAAGATGCTTTGAACGAAACTGCACGTCCTTTGTCTGATATTCCTTTTACGAGGGAAAACTACAATAAGCTTTTCCCTTATTCAATGATAGATACGCCTGTTGAGAAAGTAAAACTTGGAGAACATCAGTTTGAGAAGCTAAATGCAAATGAGCGACAATCAATTTTGCAGGCTGTCTATGACACCCTAAAGATTCCTGACCTCGTAATCAACGAGGAAAGGCAAAGCGTATTCGGTGATATGAATGCGGCTCATATTTATGCCAAATCATTCGTCATGAACGGAAAAAACAAGGCCGTACAATCTGTCGTAGTTTCCATCGAGAATGAGAACGTTTCGATCTCAACCCATGAAAGAGACATCAACAACGTTGTGAATAAAATAAAAAAGCCCGACCAGCTGATATATGTGTCAGATGAAATCGGGCAGATGATTGAGCGTACAACTGGCAAGCAGCTGGTGACGGTCAATCCGACCAGAGAGGACGTACTAAACGTCCCTCCGTTGAAAACTATATCAAATTCATATGAAAAGTCAACACCTTTTCCCCCTCAGCATGAAGAACATGTTCCTGCTTCAAACACCGAGCCTGTCACTATCGACGTTGACGGCACTCTCCGTGAGTGCAAGGAAGGACTTGCCGAGGGATTCCGCAACGCTGTCCGACGGCTGGACAAAATCATAGACACGAACAATGAGCTTTGCGATGAGAACGAGAAGCTTACAAAAGAAAACAAGGCTCTCCAGAATGAGAACCAGAAACTCCGCAGGGAGCTTGGCGGCGTAGGTTTCAAGGGAAACTGAATCATTTCCTTGTTGCCGCAACCTTGCGGCAGAAAAACTATAAAGAGGCAACAAAATGAGCAATGAAAAACTTACAATGAACTTCATCCGGAATGACGGCATTCCTTTCACGAACATATCTTTCAGCAACAGACCGGACAAAGAAATTCTGGACTACCTCAAGCAGAACGGCTGGAGATATTACAGCAAAAAAGGCGAGGGGACGACCGGAAGATGGTATCCTTTCACAGCCGAGGCTAAGCGCGGTTGCGACGATTTCATCAAGGACTTTACGGAAAAGTTCTTTCCGGAGCAGTCCTCGTCATTGCTCGCAGAAGATTCAGCCAATCCTGAATCCGGAAGTTCCTCTTCCCAGGACTCGACATCCGGAACAAACGGTGGAGAACAAATCTCGCAACCTGTCTCATCTGATAAAACATTTCATCAGGAGATACTTACCGGTGATTCCGCCGACGACCTTCTTCTTAAAATCATCGAGAAGAGCATGGACTATGAGCTTACACCTGCGGCATACGAGAGAATCGCGAATATGCTCAAAGATAAAATAATAAATGAGTCCGTCGAGTTCGCAAGATTCACTGATGTCATTTCTCAGCTACAAGAAGATAACCGCTCGCTCCGGGAGGAGAACGAACGACTCAGGCAGAATCTTCAATCACAGGAAAATAAACAATTTTCTCCGGCGGTACCCCAAGACATATCTACAAGCAGCATCGATGATGAACCCACATATCTTATAAACGGAGAAAGCTACAAGAAGCATGAAATTGAATCTCTCATCGAGGAAGACATCCAGAATATATTCCATGACCTCGTTCCGGAACCATATATAGGCGGCATATCTGTTTACGGCAATCCGGATAAAGACGAACATATCAAAATACTCGTTCAGTACGGAACAGAGAATTATGAAGGAGAGTGGAGAGAAGACGACCTTTTCAACGTAATAGCCGATGAACACCTGCAGATAAACGGAATTCCGGTTGACGTCAATCCGATAACACCTGAGAAATCCGGCACAATCAAGGAATATCTCGGACGCCTTGAAAGGCTTGGTTCTCAACACGAAGAACAGGCTGTATCCGCCCCCGCCGGAAAAACACAACTTAAAGAAAACTCCGAGGTCGCGGAAGAAACTGCCGTAATCCCAGAGCATGTAGAGCAGGAAAAATCCGGCGGTAATGTAGAGACGGAACCGGAAACTTCGACCGTAACTGACGATACTAAAACCAATGAAGAAAAAAACATAGCAGAAGCAGACGAGCTTTTCACAAGTGTAACGACTGAATTCCACGAAAAGAACAAGAAGACCTTGGATGACTATGAGAAGCTTAAGGAAGCATATATCGAGAACAATTCCAGATATATCGGCGACGCAAGGCTCCGCAGGCTTTTTGAGGGAGGGCATTCCGCCATAGTCACGCTCCGTATGCAGGAGCTGGAAAGCATTATCAAGCAGGCTCGTACGCCTGAAATAGCTAAACTTGCCGCCGTTCATTACCTCTACCAGTTCGGAACCGACGAGTTTGTCGAGGACCAGCGGGACTGCGTTTTCTTAAGGTGCGGTCTCGGACATATCAATCACAGTCCGAACGGCAGCCATTTCGTTTCCCCGGCTGCCGACGACATTTCTTCCTTCATCAACCAAGCATATCTATTCCATAAAGGCGAAATGGAATACCTTGACGACGAAGCAATACTTGATATAGTACACAAAGGTGGATTCGAATTCCGTTTTGACAAGGAAAAAGAGCAGCTTGATATCATAAAAACTAATGAAGACGAGCGTACCGTAGGCAGGGTCAACTACAAGCCAGGATACGGTTTCGTCATCAGTTCCTACGGCTACTCCGAGAGCGAGGTTCCGTACATGATACGCAATTACGCGAACCAGTTTGCCCTCGTTTCTCCCGAACTGTCCGAAATCCGTCAGAAACAAAATCTTGACGACGAGCTTGCGAGAGATTTCGCGACTCTTGATTCACGTCCTGACGTATGGCTTGAGCTTCTCAACAAGGGAGCTGACCCGCGCAAGGCAATCAAGGTAGCCGCTGCGGACGCAAACCTCGGTGACAATCTCCGCTGGCTCATCGACCATATCCCGGAGGACAAGCTCAAGGAGTATTTCTCCGACGAGGAATGGGCTGACGAAGTTTATGAAACCGCCAAATCATCGGTCACTAACGACAAGGAAAGCTGGCAGGAAATCTCCGATATCGGCATTGACGTATTCATGCAGATTGCGGAACTTTGCGGCAGGGGAGAATATGCCGAGGAATATTTCCACGAGCTTATCGTTGAAAGCGGATTCGAGAAATACTACCACAACAAATATCTCAACGAATTCCTTGCGCTCCGCTATGAGGATAGCTCATGGAGCTATGTGTTCTATGACAGGGACTTCAACGAAGCCGACGGCGGCACTTATACGTCAAATGAAGCAAGGAATCTCACTGATTTCGACAAAGCCGCAGAAAATATTATTGCCGAGCATTACCAGCTCGGAAGCTTCGACCCCGACGGCAAAACTCAGTCTGAGCTTGACGAGCGCGCCGGATATGAGGAAAACCTTTCTTATGCCAATTGGGAACCCCTGGATTATAAGAGATTCAGTAATTTCAAGAGCAGCAGCTTTCTTTACAAGGACAATTGCATTGACATACTCCAGAAATACCGCGACAACACGCTTACGGATTCTGAGAGAAAAATTATAGCCGCCGAAGAAAGCATAGTTTTTGACAAACCTGCTGATTCCAAAGAAGTCAGGGAAAGCATAGCCGCCATTGAGTCCGTCATGAGGTCGTCGAAATTCTATGTCCAGAAAAAGAACCCTGCTACCGGTAATTTCGAACGGAAAGGACAGCGCGAGGTCTCCGTCAGAGAGGCTAGGTCACTCATAAGCCCCACGGATTTCGCCACCGGAATCGAGCGCAGCGCGTATCATATTACCGCCGACAGAGATATCGACGACGACACGAACCTTCACTTCGCTTCCAACGACGCTACACAGATGCTTCCTGACTACGTTATATCCGAAGAAGATATGGAAGTCCTTCGGGAATACCTCGGAACGCACGTTGCCGACCACATTACAGAACATTTTGACGAAATATTTTCCGAACATACCGGAGCCGCGTCACCATCGTCATCACATGAGGAACCCGCCGAAAAGGTTGAACAGGAGAAAACTCCTGAAACATCCGATAATACCGTCCAGTTCGATTTCGTGGCTCTTGCCGACGAAATATGCCAGACCGCATACAGCAACAGCGATCTCGGATATAATTACAACATCTCCTTCGATGATATCGCCGAACTCGCTGGTAAAGATGTCCAGTGGGTCAAGGATAACCTTGACGAAATCGGAAAGCACCTTGAGGAACATAATGACGAGCTTCTGCTTGATTTCAGTCTTTCAGATGCGCTCATCATGCAGGCTGACGGCAAGGATTATCTTGACCTTACTTTCTGCTCAGTAGGAGAGAACGGAAACATCCTTTTCAAACAGGACGATAACGGTCGCTGGATAAGGAAAACAGAAGATGAACTCGACAAGGAGCGTGATGAAATTAATGATTCATCGGAACAAGAGGAATTAGTCCTGACTGACAAGGAACTTGAGACGGCGAAATCATTCATTCCTAACAGCCAGTATATTACCACACTACAGCTCGCCGAGAGAGAGGAACGTGATTTCTTCGTGCGTACGCTCAAAAACATCGCGTCCGCAGTCGAGAACGCTCCGAAAATCAGGGCTACGGATGGAATGGAACAGCATCCTATAGTACTCCGGTATTTCCACCCGACCGGAACTGAGTCTTTCGTAACCGAGATCGGAAATGACGGAGAGGCTTTCGGCTTCCAGTGCCTCAACGGCGATTATGCAATGGCGGAGTGGGGTTATCTCGACATCAACGAAATCAAGAGAATCCCTATGATGCAGGTTGATTACCATATCCCGGAGGGAATGACCGTCGAGCGTTATCTTTACCAGGAACGTCCTGACTTTTTCCCGCAGTACGCGAAGTTCGCGGAACAGAAGCATGAACAAAACAACGATGTTTCTGAACAAGAAATTCTCGTGAACTTAATAAATGATGCTTGTAAGAAAGACGAAGAACTCCGGCAGAGTGCATCTGTAAACAGTCGTGACCTTTTTGAAGCCGCATATTTTGATAAAGTCAGTGAAATCCTGATTGCCGAATGGGATAAAGGCAATAAATCTGATTTAGCAAGAAAGCTTTTGGACGGCAATGATGATTACAAGAAAGAAATCCTTGGCAACTACATCGATGAAGTCTATGATTACCTCAACAATAAATCGCCGCTTGATATAGCCAAAGAGACAGGCAACGACGTGGAGGCGATTGCCGAGGCACTGAAAGAATCTCCTGACAAGACTGAGAACCGTAAATATCAGGTCGTTACTTACGACAGGGACAGCGGCTCCGATTCCAAAGGTGATTATACTTCGCTTGAAGAAGCCGTCAAGGAAGCGAAAAATTACCTTACGAATGACTATTACAAGGATGAGGACGGCAAACCTTATTATGAAGGTGTCGGAGTTTACAATGCCGATTCTTTAAAAATCGAGTTTACGGAAGGTTATTTCCCTATAAATAAAATTTTCGAAAAATATGTCATAAAGCAGAATTTCATCCTTGACAAGCTTGCCGACGCCGGAATCGAGGTCGTCACCGACAAGGCTGAATTCGACAGGATTCTTGAGAACGAGACTATCCTTCAGAAGATGACAAAAGAAAACAAAGTAGAAGATTTGTTTATCTCGGAAAACGATGAGAATCTTGATTCTGAAATTGATAAACTTACAATAAAGGACATCAATGTAAAAGATGATTTTATTGAAATCTCAAAAGAAACGCCTTTTATACTCAGGCAATGCGGTTTGGATAATCATCCGGTTTATATGTATAAACAGAAGTTAGCTAGAGCTTTATTTCTTGAAAAAGAAAATTTTGGTGAGAGACGTACTCATGGTCATAAAGGAGAGTTTACAGACAAAGAAGTAAAAGAAGTTTTTAATAATCTTGGAAATCCAAGATACATTTTTAATTCAACGAAAAATAATAGCATTCCGAATGATTTTTATTTACTTGGTGTTTATGACCAATTTGACAAGAATAACAATCCAATGATGGTCAGTTTTCATTTCGACAAGAACACCAAAGAAGTTGAAGCTAATTGGGTTACTGCCGTTTATGGCAGAAATAAAATCGACATTATGAAAAATTGGATTGATAAAGGATATTTATTATATATAAACGATACAGAAATAAAAGAAGCATCCGCAGAAGTGGGTACGCTATATATGCGAGTTATACACAACACGAATGCTTTTAATGATAAAATAATCCGCAAATCTGATTTTGTCAATAATTTGAATGTCCTTTTTTACAAACAGGATAATCAAGTTTACGGCTTTGCACATAACAACAAAATCTATCTCAATCCGGAAATCATGAATTCCGAGGTCGCGTTGCATGAATACACGCATCTCTGGGACAACTACATACAGCGAATGAACCCTGAGCTTTGGCAGAAAGGAAAAGAAATTTTCAGGAATACCTCGCTTTGGAATGAAGTGAAGTATGACCCTAATTATGCGGACATCGCCTACAATGACGACCTTCTCCTGAGCGAAGTCCACGCCAAAATCTGCGGCAAAATGGCGGATGAAATCCTCAACAGGATTCTTGAGCGCGACGGCGAGCTTACCAAAAACTCAATTATCGATTGGGACAAGGAAGTATTTGATTATTGCAAAGAACGTTTCTGGCTTTCAGAAAAAACAGGAAAGGATTTCGTAGATTTTATCTCACTGCCTATGAAGGATTTGTTCAGCGGCAAAGATATTCTTTCACATCTTAACGAGCTTGATTTTGGGGAAAGCGTCAGCAGCCGCAACGTTGCGACAAATTCTTCTGTCTCTGGAGAAAAAGATTTCCAGTTATCTGATGCCGTCACCGATGAAATTATTTATGGGGAATCAGGACTTGAAAATAATTCCTTCAAATATAAAGGTAAAACATACGTTCCATTCCGCTCGTTCAGGGAATCTTCCCCTTTAGCGAAATACAACAGCGTGTCTGATTGGACGATAATAGCACAAAACCTTGACTGGAAAGAAGCCGCCGTAAACAAGGACAATCCTTCGGACAAAGGTTTTAAGGTCGATGATTTTTATGCTGCCGCTGGCGGAAGGGATAAATGCAGGGCTGACATTTTCTACTGCGTAGATACAGGAAAATTCTACCTGCCGACGGACGGAGGTCTTCCTTGCGTTGATTATGAGAATATAAGAACGAACGGTTATTATGGTGAGTTTGCGAATTTCAAAATGTATGACACTTATGTTAAGTCCGTGGAGCTTTATATGAGGTTCCAGAACGTCTACGAGCCGCAGATAAGGGAAGCGTCTTATGTTCTCAATTACGTTGAAGACAAATATAACGAAAGCGGAGAAATACGTGATTTTGAGTCCATGCGCTTGCAATATCGCGATTATGTCGATATCCAGATGCATAGACTCACCGACATAATCAAAAACGCTTCCTCGCCTGAAATTGCCACATACGCTGCAAAAGAATGCCTTTATTCTTACGGTACGTCTCCGGATTTATTTTTTACCGAACGATTTTCCGACAACCTTTATCTTCGCTGTCATCTCGGTGACTTTGAACACCGGGACGGACAAAGGGTTTTTGTCGATCCCGACGAGCAGGAAATCATTGATTTCATCACAACCACCTACAACAGCCTTCACGGTATCGAGAATCCGGCTCATACCGAAGAAACAGAACCCCTCGAATACTCTTTCGCAATCAAGGACGACACAGAATTCGGCACGGGCGGATTCAAGCCTGTAATTAACCTCACGGCGGAAGAAGCTGCAAAGAAATACCTTGAACTCAACGACCCCGACACAGGCATCGCTCTAATTATTCCGGGAGACTTTATTTTCAGCGACGAATGGGCCGCTGACGGTATATCCATTGCAGTCATTGACAATGACGGAGACATAAATTTCCAGATTTTCGGCGACACATTCATCAACGGTCTGAAGAAACCGGACGAAAGGGCTAAAACTTACATAGCCGCCTACAAGGAGCTTTATCAGGAGTTAATTAACGCAGGCGCAAAAGTAAAATACCCAAGATTTCTTTTCGACAAGGAGAAAGAGCTTTTCCCAATAGAGCCTACTGCAGAACTTTCGGAAGAATCCCGACCTGTCATTATCACAGCCGACAACATCGAAAAGCTCGGTATCAAAGTCGGAACTATAGTCAAGGACAATGAGGATTCCTATTGGAGAATAGCCAAAGTCGATGATTTCATGGCTTCGATGTACCGCTGTGACAAGGACGGAAACAAGCTTGACGTTACCGGAAACACCGGCAGGTCATCTTTCGGCGAAGGTCTTAAACAGCTTCTTGCCGACGGCGTTTTCACTTATACTCTTGTCTCTCCGTCTAACACCGTCCAGAAAGAAGCTGCTCCTGATTTCGTTTCCTCTCATATCCATTTCACAGGACTTTCAAAGCCGGAAACAAAAGAACATGACGGGTCAGAAAACTTGACCCGTGAGAATAAAAAACCGGATGTTTATCTGAATCACTCCTTCCTTCAGTTCCCCGGCATAAACAAATGGTTATATCAAGAAAACAAAAATGGTTTTGTCATTCTCACGGCATTGGATTATGAACCCGGCGTACATACCGTCCCGATAAAAGTAAGCGACGGTTCTAACGGCTGGAAAGAATCCGAAGCAGTGGTGGATTATACAAAAACTCCTCGGTGGGGAATGTCTAAAGAAGATTTCTTGGAAAGAAATCTTGAGCAATATTTAACCTCGGAAACCGCTGCTCCTGAGAAAAAAACAAATTCCAAAAAGGACATTAAGGCTATCCGTGAGCAGTGCCGCGAAATTCTCAAAAAGAAGGACTCCGAAATCACCGACGAGGACAAAGCTATCCTCGCTCAGTACGAGGGCGGTGGCGGAACCGGAGAATCCGACAGGTCCGCTGATGCAGTCCTCAATGAATTCTACACTCCTGACAAATTAATCGAAAAAGTCTGGGAGATAGCCGACGCATACAGACCCGGCGCGAAGAGAGTCCTTGAGCCTTCCGCAGGTACAGGTAAATTCGCGAACAACCGCCCGGACAACGAGTTCACGATGTACGAGATTGACGAGACATCTGCGCGCATAAATCGTATTCTCCATCCGGACGCGAACGTCATTCACGGTGCTTTCCAGTCGCAGTTCTTCGACAAGAACGGAATCGCAAAAATCAAGGACTATACTATGCCTCAATATGACATTGTTATCGGTAATCCTCCGTACGGCACGTACAAGGATTCCTGGCACGGAAAAGGCGAGGGCAAGGAGTTCAACCGCTATGAGGAATATTTCCTTAGCCGTGGAATAGAATCATTGAATATTTACGGTTTGAATGACGTTCTTGTTTACGTTGTTCCGAGCGGCTTCCTCAAGTCACAGGTTGACTCCGCCAAAATAAAGATTGCGTCGGAAGGAATCCTCATCGACGCATACCGTCTTCCTGAAGGAACTTTCCCTACGACCGAGGTAGGAACTGACATCGTTGTATTCATGAGAAACAAAGACAAAGATACCTCACAGTCTCTCCGTCTTCTCGGAAACGACGCATGGTTCGAAGATCATCCGGAGAAAATCCTCGGACAGGTCAAAACAAGGACTAACAGGTTCGGCAAGGAAGAGAGCTATGTAACTCCTCATGACGGTCTATCCGTACAGGACGAGCTTGATAAAATCTCTGTCCTTTGCGCTGAATCAGTCCGCGCCAGAAAAGAAGCCATTATTGACGGCTATATTAAGGATAACCTCGAATGGCTCGTAAATGAACGCCAATGCAGCAGGGAAGATACGGCAGACATGCTTCATCTTCTTTACCACAAATTCGAGCATAGTGAAGCTTTCGAGAGGGCAAAAGTCATTCCTTTAGCTTTCGGCGACGGGCAGAAACAGGTTATCCCTGAAGACAACAACCTTTTCACCGGCTCATTCGATTACAGCAGGAAATTCAAGGTCGGAAAGCAGGAGCTTATCGACGTAATCGGAATTCTCGACGATACGCTTGATTATCATACCGTATGGGACAGGGCTTTTGCCGTCCAGCACGGCATGGAAAAAAAGGATGTCGCCCGTCTGCTCACCTGGAACCACGCCGGAAACCAGTGGGATTTAAGCGAGTCGCACCATGAGTTCATGGATATCGCGCCGGAAGCGGAACAGGAGAAATCACCGGATGAGCCGCAGGAACTACCGGAGAAAACCGTTCAGAAATCATACGCCCAGATTGCGCTTGAGTCTGTCAAGAACGGCGGAGCGAAGAATTCAGTCCTTGACGCGCTTCTTACCGGTCAGGTCGCGGACAACGACTATAAGAACGAGAATGCCCTGAAGCTGCTTAGAATATCCTCCATAGACGACTGGAGAAGCGGATTCTACCGCTATGACAGCGACCTCAAGGTCATCGTCAACGTCAGGACGCTCGAATCCGTGCTGTATCATTCGCATTATAATCACAACAGGTTCATCATTGCGGCTTCAGACAGGGACGGTTTCATAACTCCTTTCTTCGATGAGAACTCCCCGGACTTCAAGAAGCTGACCTCAAACCAGAAGGACAAGCTCAGAAAGTCCGTAGAATGGTATGAAAAAGAAATTAACCGCATCCGCGACGTATTCGTAGGTTACGAGGACGGAAAATTCTACCTCAAGGACAGGAACGATCGAATCTCCAAATACAGCGAACGTCCTTTCTTCGTTCCGGAGACGAACGAGATAGCAATGCTCAATACTGAGAACACGCTCGTTGCCGGACTCGGCTTCGACTACAAGGACTACAAGATTTGGGGCAGTAAGAAGGATATCGGCGACGTTGTTACCGGCGGTTATGACGACATCAAAAAGAACTATAACTATACATGCGGCATATACTATGCTTCCTATGATTCTCTTTATCCTGCCGACGGAAAATATGACATCGGCAGGATAATCGAGGAGAACAAGCAGATAGAGGACAGCACCCAGAAAGAAAGGGCTTCCTATCCGCTCACCGATTCCTTGCCATATTCAAAGCTTGAGGATAACTACAAGAAGCAATTAGCATCGAAAAAGAAAGCCGCGCTTGCTTTATCCGGCATTTCCGGCGAAGAATGGTTTGACAAGGCTATCGCTTATTATGACGACAAAGTAAAAAAACATGCTGAGAAATTATCCGTCCGTAACGCGGAGATAAGGAAAACAGAGGACGCCAATGTCGTCCTTGACTGTATACTCTCGCACAAGCTCACTGACAGGGAATCATTCGAGGCAGGCTCGTCCTATGTTCTCTGCCTCGGAACAGAGAAAGGCACGGACGTTCTTATAAACGGAAAGAAAGCACTTAATATCGATTCCAACAACAAATCGCTCGTTACATACAATAATTACTATGTCACTGAGCAATTTGTCAAAGCACTTTACGACAGATTCGGCGGCGAGCTTTCCGTCTCAAACGTTAAATTCAACGAACCTGCTCGACCTGTCCTCAGTAAGCTCATTAAAGAGAATCTTCCGGCGGCTCCGGACGAGTATCTTGTCAACGGAATAACACAGTTCGCCTTGGACTCAACCCGTATTCACATCGGCGGGAAACCGCCTAAAGCTGATTTCGGTGGTCATACGGCGACGCTCACGCAGAGCGGAATAATCTCAAGCGTCTATCTTGACGGAGGAAAGGAGCCTGTCATTCGTTTCAACCGCAAGAGCAATCTTCTTACGCTTTACCAGAGTGCGTTTGACTCCGGCGCGATAGAGAGCCTTGAAAACGCATTCCGTAACGTTTATGACAAGCTTCATGTCACGAAATACGTTACCATAGACAACGTGCATTATTGCGACAACGACGGTTTCACCGTCATAATGCCTGAGAAAGCCTCTCAGACGTATCATCCTGAGAAAACGGATATCATGTCCAGCGACGAATTCACGAAGCTCTACGGCACATCCTGGAACGAGGACGAGCGTATTTTCTGGGAATTCACCGACTACGAGAACTACGTGGACATAACGAAACTTACTTCTGAACAGTCTGAGAAGCTCCGTAAAAGTTCCAACTACTACGAGGAAAAGGACGGCAGGTACATACACCGCGAGCTTTTCGCATCCGGGGATATATATCAGAAAATCGCCGCCAACGATGAATACTTCAATAAAGGACAGCTTTCCGAGGAATCGTACCACAGGAACCGAGATTTTCTTGAGAAGAACGTCCCTGTTCCTTACCGGTTCGAAGAAATCTCTGTGTCCGTCAAATCTCCGTTCGTCCGTAACCTTAATATCGACGGTCTTCCTCTTCCTGAGCTTTTCCTTCAGTGGGCTACCGGATGCAACCTTGAGGACTCTCGCAACTCCCGCTTTGAGATTAACGACTTCACCCAGGCTGGCATAAGCCGCGAGGACATTCCGCCGGACATCTACTGGTCCGACATCACCGACTACATAGACGGCAATCCTGTCAAGGTTGACAGCGCGATAAAAGACGAGGACAAAAGGAAGAAGATTGCCAACGAGAAAGCCAACAGCCGGAAGGTTGCCGCAGAGACTCTTTTTTCGCGCTTCCTTCGTGAGGGATTGTCAAAGGTAGGGCAGGATATTTTCGTTACTTCCTACAACAGGAATTTCAACTACAACAAGGAGCCTGACTATTCACGCCTTCCTCTTTTCGTGTACGGAATGAACCGTTACAAGAACGGTGAGCCTTTCACGCTCTATGAGCAGCAGATAAAAGGAGTGGCGGCGCTCTCAAACAAAGGTAACGGACTTCTTGCCTATGAGGTCGGAGTGGGGAAAACGGCGGCAGGTGTCGTCTCCACCGTCAACCAGATTCAGACAGGTCGCAGCGAGCGTCCTTTCATTTTCGTTCCTAAGTCCGTCATCAAGGCATGGGAGAATGACATAAGGGAACTTTTCCCTGACATAACGCTGAACGTACTCGGCAATATGTCGTACAAGAACATAGCTCCTTATTACGACGGCAATCACGGACTCAACCTTCAGCCTGGAAGCATCACGCTTTGTACTCATGAGGCGTTGAACAACATCAGCTTCAAGCGCGAGACCGTCGAGGAGTACCTTTTCGGGGATTTTGCCGACCTTCTTGCGCTTAACGACGCCCTGGACAGCACAAACCCCCATGAGAGAGCCGAAGCTGAGAAGAAAATATTGGATTACGCCGGTTGTTCTTCCGCCGCGAATAACGATAACTACGTGTTCTTTGAGAACACAGGCTGTGACCATGTCACAGTAGATGAGGCACACCGTTTCAAGAATCTTTACAAGGTTCCCCGCCCGAAGAAAGGCGAGAAGAACGAGTTCCAGGGAATGGGAAGTGGCACTCCGTCAAAGAGGGCTGCCAAGATGTTCGCCGTCACGCAGTACGTACAGCGCGAGAATAACGACAGGAACGTCTTCATGCTTACCGCGACTCCGTTCACGAACAGCCCGCTCGAAGTCTACAGTATGTTGTCCTATATTGCTCGCAAGGAACTTGAGAAGCAGGGCATCAAGGATTTATACTCTTTCTGCGAGCAGTATGCGAGCACAAGACTTGAGCAGAACGTAACCCATAAGAACGAAATCGTGTACGCTTCCGTAATGAAGGAATTCAACGACGTTCAGGGACTCCAGAATACCCTTAAGAAATACATCGACAAGGTTGACGCTGAGGAAGCTCTCGTAATCCGTCCTGACAGGGTAGTTCACCCCGTTTATCTCCAACCTACCAAGCTCCAGCAGGAGATATTCGAGTTCGCGCACAATCTTATGAACTATAATCCAGGGGAAGATGAGAAACGCGCTCCTGTCCTTGAGGGGCTTAACCTTATCAACAAGGCGAGCCTGTCGCCAGCTCTCATCAGTGAGGACCAGCTTACAGACCCTTATACGCACCTTCCTTCTGGCATCGCGCTTCCTTCTGCAGATGAACTCGTCGAGTCATCCCCGAAGCTCAAGACCGTGTTCGACACCGTTGTCAAGAACTGGCGCAGCCACAAGGACTGCGGCCAGATTGTCTACTCGAACATAGGAACCGATGAATTCTCCACAATGGCTAAATATCTTAATAAGCAGGGAGTACCGGTTAGCGCCATTGCCATCATCAACGGAAGCGACGTTATCATGGGAGGCAAAAAAGTACCCGGCGGCTCCGACGAAGCCCGCGATACTGTCAAGGACGCTTTCAACGATATCCACAATCCTTGCAAGATACTGATAGGAAGCGCAGCCATAAGCGAGGGAATGAACCTCAACGGCAACAGCATCGCACTATACAACCTTACCCTCGGATGGAACCCTACCGAGAGCGTACAGGTCGAGGGGCGCATACACCGTCAGGGTAACGCTCAGGGCAGGGTCCATATCGTTTATCCTCTGCTTGAGGACTCATGCGACCCGTTCCTTTACCAGAAGCATGACGAGAAATCAAGCCGCATAGACGACCTTTTCAGCTATAAGTCAGGCTCTAAGATGAGCGTAAGCGGTATTGACCCGCAGGAGGCGAAATTCGCTCTCATCAAGAACCCGGCGACACTCGCTGATTTCGAGATACAGAACAAGGTCAACGAGCTTGAGAAGCAGAAACTTGTCTACGAGTCACAGCTTCAGGACTATGACAGCCTCGTAACGGCTCGCATAACCTTCACCGAACGCCTTAACAAGAGGACGGAGGACAAGGCAGCCTACGAAGCGAACTTCCTTAAGTCCGGCCGTACTCCGGACGAGCAGCAGCGCGGTATCGAGAGGCTCGACAAGTCCTTAGGTGACTGCAAGACCAATCTCGTCAACATCGGAAAGAAGCTTGTCGCAATGGGCATTGAGAACGACGCGGACGCTTCTCAGTTCTCCGTCTCGACCAACCGCAAAATTGATTCACTTAAAGAAAAGATTGAGAGACTCAAAAGTCAAGAGCATAAGCAGGAGATCACTGAGAAATGGAAAATGAAGCTTCTTGAGGACAACCTTCTTAAATCGCGCAGGGCTGATACCGGCAACCTTGCCGAGAGCATATCCGGCGACCTTGTTCCTTTCGAGGTCACCGAGGAGCGCGTACAGAAGGAACGCTGGCGTATCGCCTGTGAGAACAAGGAGCGTGATCCTGGTAAATACGAAAAGGCTAAATCCGCTTGGGAGAAATATTGTAATAAGAAAGCCGAGAAGGAGACTTCCTTCGGTAACGCAAGCACGGGCATTCCGGGGGAACCGGAAAATGATTATTCCTTGAATAAATCAGAAAAAAATGCTGCGGCTGCGGTTCCGACTTCACCGAAACTTATTCCGCCACCACGGCCAGAACAAAAGAAAGTCCTGTCGGGCGGAGAACAGCTCAGTCTGTTCTGATTGATTAAATGCCGCAACATTGCGACGAAGGGGTAAAACATGAACGATTCAAACGAGACTCAATTAAGGGATGACGAGGATATCAAAAAACTTTTGGCTTCCAAGCTTACCGCTGCAGCTGAAAAAATAAACCTGAACGCCGACAACTGGAAAGCAGTCAACGAGGCTCTCAAGATGATTGAGGATATCGCCGAGGGCAAAGTCGATAATTCCGACATCTCCGAACGCCGCGACCTAGGCAATCTTCTCGAGAACAAGGAACAGAACTTGGAAGAAAACTTTAAATCGTTCGCTTCCGGTGAATCTCTTTTTTCCCTCAGCAATTACGAGCAGTTCTACGACAACCTTCTCGACGACGGAGTTATTGACGGTGAGGATGAGGTTCTTCTAGTGACGAGGAGCGAGGCTGAGTCTCTCGGACTAAAACTTCGCAGGAACGCCCAGAACGTCGTTATGGTGCATGATCCGGACGAGAACCATGAGTACAGCTGGGAAGAGAATTATTACCATATCTCCGACATAGAGAACCAGGACAGGGTTTTTGAGCTTTGTCTTGAGAAAGGATACAAGTACAATCCTGTACCTGCTAGGCAGACAGAACAGAAACAGAATCAGGATAATTCAGTATCGATGAAATCAAGGTCTTTTCTTTCAGGCGCATCAATTGGTAATTTTGACGGCTCGGAGTATGAGAAATTCGTCAGGAACCTAACCAGACGCAGTTTCGTCGATAATAACGACCAGATTTATCTTCTCTCGGAGAAGGACGCGGAGAAGCTTGATTTACACCTAAACGAGGATGCGGTTTTTCTTGTATCGGACGACGGCGTTAATCCGCCGGTTAAATATTATCATATCTCCGATGTGAAGAATCAGGACAGGGTAGAGCGTCTTGCCAAGGAGAACGGCTACAAATACAATCCTCTTCCAGAGCCGCTTCCCGACCTTAAGCTTGATAAGATTGCTATGATCGTCAACGGCAAGCTGGAGCAATACAATCATCTCATGCTTTATTCAATGGACTCTACATCTTATAAGTTCGGTGACGAGAATGCTTTCCTTAACGACAACTCCAAACCCGGCAGGTTCGTCACTATTGAGAAAGAACAATTCGATAAAATACAGCAGGCGGTTAAGAAAGCAGAGATTACGCCTATGAGAGGATTGGAGGAAGAAGTATTCATTACTACGCAGTATGATGATTTCTTCAAATGCCGCAATCCGAACAATCATCTTAATTTCCGGCATAATCTTGAGGTGCTGAGCCGTAAGGAGGCGAATTCACCGATAACTGCAATCAAAATCGCTCAGAACCTCATCAGCTCGATGACTCCTGAAGAACAGGCGGCGACTAAAAAAACGCTGAGCCTGTACAAAAGAAAAGACCAGACGTTCAATCAGCTCATCGTTGATTTCTATCATGAGGGTGTCGAGAAAGTGCCTCTCAACAAGGACTATGTTTTGAAATACCGCAGCGACAAGCTAATCAAACCATACAACGACGTTATTTCACATCCCGGCAAAAAGATTGAGACGGACAAATCGCTTATAATGAGTTTAAACGGTGAAACGAAAGACCTGAACCTTGAGGTAGGGCAGACCCTTCACGGCATAAAATTCGACACGCAGAAAATTTTCGGGAAGGGGAAAGAATCCTTGAGCCTTGACAACCTGCAGGTCATCTCGGCTTCGAAGGAGAACAATTCAGTCACCCTGATGGACGAGGCAAAGAATACCTATCTTGAGGTCAGCCGAGACATGCTGCTTGAACAGTATAAGGCTCAAGTTATGAAGGAAATGAAGCGCATCCGGAGCCAGCTCCATAACATCGGCAACGAGCGTCAGGACATCGAGCGCAACAGGAACCGCCGCCATGACATAGACCTTACTAGGGCATAAAAAAATCCGGTGTACGTTCCCGTACGCCGGATTCAATCTTTAGAACAATAATCTCTCCTAAATCAGTCTGCCGCAATGTTGCGACAAATCCGGTATCCGTTATTTATTGAAATACTGAATCAAATACGGAATCAGGAACATCAGCTCGTTGATTATTACAATTCCGCAGGTAATTATCACTATTTTATCCTTCTTCTCCAGTTTTCCGCTGTTGACGGCATGTTTCGCAGCTTTCGCGGCTTCCTTGCTGCATTCTTTGAGAAAATTGACGCAGTATTCCTTAATCTCTTCGAACGCCTTCTTTGTCGTATCCACGAGACTCTTGTTCGTGTCCGTATGCTGTTTCTCGGTGAAAGCCCGGATATCCTGTACTGTCCTGTTTATCTCGGCGACATTGCTTTTACGGAAATCGTTGAGGCTCTTCTCAAGTTTCCCGTCAATGTCATTGTATGACCTTATTCGTTCATCAAGGGTTATTCTCAAATCATCAAGTTTTTCTTGTAAATGTGAATACTCCTTTTCCTGCTGTTCTTCAAGACGAGATGTTGTTTCCTCAAGATTTTTTACCGCAATATTGAGGGTCGTCTTTTCGTTCTGCAGCTGCTGCTCAAGCAGGGTCACCTGACTGGACAGTTCATTGTTCGCCACTTTCTGCTGAAGATAAGCCGAATAATTAAACTCCTCAGTTACCTTTTCCAGAAGCCGGTCAGTCCGTTCGCTGAACACATTGAAATATTGGATAAAATCCTTTTTGAACTTTTCGTCCTTACTGGTGTTATTGGCGATGACTTGGTTGAATGTTTCTCTAATTGCCTCAAGAGTCGTCAGCTCTTCAACCAGACGGTCAAGCGTCTCCTGAAGTATTTTTATTTCCTCCGTCTTGAAAGTCGTCACGTCTTCTTTGGGAAGAGTAGGAAGTCTTATCCCGCTGTCGCTCATCAGTTCCTCCCGGACGGAGACCTTACCTGGTTCCCGTTCAACCACCATTCCTCTATGTCGTCAAGCAGGTCTATTATTGCAGGCGCATCCTCGCGGTGGAGCTTTCCGTTCACGAAGAACTCGTAATGCGTTCCGTCATTCTTCTCGACCGCCGGAAGAACTTCTCCGTTCTCTCCCTGCTCATTGTTAAGGAGTCCGTCCTTGTACCTCAGTATCCAGTCCTCGACAAAGTAAGTGCCGTCCGCGAGGTCACCGTTCTCAAGTATCGTTATGCGTCCGTTGTATTCTTTCATTGTCTTCATTTCTTATTCTCCTTCAGTAATTTCATATCACTGTCAATCTCATTTATGGAAAGTATCGACTCTGCGTCTTTTCTTTTTTCTTCCGCCTGTCTTATAGCCGCCTTCGATATCTTGATGTAGAATTCCATGAGCGCGGGATTTTCACTTCGGTCTATCTCATCATACAAAGCCCTGAATTCTTCTTTGCTCATATCAATCATGAATTTCATGCTGCGTCTCCTTTTGGCATGAATTTAACTATCTCAGCCGCGATGTAATATCTCGGGTCCCTTGAGCCCTTAGTTTCAAGAGACCCGTATACTATGACAGGTTTACCAGTTTTCATGTACGGATATATGCTTGTAGCGGCATCCCCCTTCTTGAAATTAACCTCTATGCATGTCGGTCTCTTTTTGGAGAACGGTGCACCGGTGTCAAGAAGCAGGAACACCAGCATAGGTGTCTCCGTACCGTCCTTCTCGCGAAAAAGCTCCATACGTGCTTCTTCCTTGATTATTCCGTCAATCGTTATATGGTTCATAAAACAATCCTTCTTTAGCAAAATTTCAGCAGCAGGAATGCTACAGTTTCTATAAAGCAAAAAACAATCAGCTTGGTCAAGGCTTTCTTCTGCCAGTAGAATCCGTCCCAGAAACCGTAACGCCGGAGATATTCAACGACGAATATTACGATTCCCGCGATGACCGCCGTGATTAGGGCTACAGGTATAGTCAGGTAAGGCTTCATGCCGTGAATGAACCTTGACAGCACGTTTTCAGCAGCCGCCTTCATTTCCTCGGCCTTCTCAGCGATTCCGTCCATTGGTTAATCTCCGTAGCCTTCAACGTACATGTCCGGAGTAATTTCCGGACCCACATACGGTTCAACTTCATCCTCAGCGTGTTCGCTGTTCTTTCCCGTGACCGGCATCGCGCCCAGGTTGATTTCCTTGACGCGTATCGCCGTCTGGCTGTTTGTTTTTCCGTCCTTTTCGTATCTGTCCTGCGACAGATAACCGAGTATCGTTACCTTGCGTCCTTTCGTAAGGTACGGAGTCATTTTCTCAGCGTAGGAACCGAAGATTGCGGTATTAAAAAAATCGACCTTCGAATCGTATACTCCGTCAGCTCCTTTACGGAAGCCGTTCACTGCCAGGGAGAAACGTGACACCTTCGTCCCGTTTTTGTCGCTAATCTCGGCATCCTTAACGAGCCGCCCTTCCAAAATTAAATAATTCACGTCTGCCATCATGTCCTCCTTTATTTGATGATGTCCAGTTGTATAAGCACTCCGTAGAAACAGAGCGCACCGATTACAGTCCATGCCGCTACGCGGAACAGGAATATCAATTTGCCAACAGGGTCTTTGTGCCGGTAGCTTTCCCTCATATCATCAAGGAACTCCTTTATTGGTCCGAGCGGTCCGGTGTGATTTGTCCGTTCTTCCTCGTACCATCCGAAAAGCTCCCTGTAGTCCTTCTGACCTTTTTCGTCGTTCATACGGCTTCTTCCTTCAGTCCGTATTCTTCGTCCTTTATGCCGTATTTGTGGTATATCCGGACAAGCTCGTCTGTGAGTTCATCAAGCGTCTCTTTGTCCGCGAAAACTCCAGCCTTTTTGTATGTTTCCGAGCATTTCTCTTCGTAATCCGCCATTTCTTTCCTGAATTCCGCCTTTTTCCCGGCTGGCAGGCTGAAAACCTGCCTCTCAACATTTATAAGCTTCTCGTCTCCGTAGTACATGAAATCGAAGTCACAGGCGGAGCATTTATTTTCCCCCGCGTCGTTCTCCATACCGCATACAGGACATATTATGATTTTCCTTCTCTCTGCCTGGCTTCTCCGCTTGTAGTCGAACAGCAGTGCGGGAGAAAGGCTCATTTTGAAGAATAGGTTGGGGAGTGAGTCGGGTTCCTTTTCCGAAGCTCTCTCGAACGCATAATCCACGTACTTTTGTTTCTCTTTGTCAGGAACGTCCTTGATGAAATCAAGCAGCTTTGACGCATAGTTATCATCAAGCGGGTACATTCCGCCGAATTTTTCAGTTATATAATCTTTGATTTCTTCTTCTTCTGTTTTTCCGGTTTCCTGTCCGTGATTTTGTTTTTCAGAAGAAGTAGTAGTATCAAATTTATTATCTATTAGTTTATTGGGTCTAAATTCTTGACCCGTGGCGGGTCTAAATTCTTGACCCGTACGGGTCAAATTTCCTGACCCGTCGTCATTTTCACGGGTCAAGTTTCTTGACTCGTCATTTTCCGTGAAAAGCGTGTTTTCAGACCTAAATTCAGCGTTTTCAGCTGTTTTTTCGGCTTTTTCCGGCAAAATCTCCTTTTTTCCGCAATCCGAATCTCCAATACCTACATTCTTACGAGTCAGGTTTTCTGACCCGTAAGTTGTCTGACGGGTCAAGTTTTCTGACCCGTCGTTTTGGTTTACGGTAGGATTTCCTGGCGGAATTATCTCGAAGCAGTTCTTGTACAGCTGCAGACGCGACATCGCCGTGTAGTACAGGCTGTAATGTACGCATCCGTGCGCGTTTTTGTCCTTTACGGTTGTCCGGTAGCTCTTCACGTCCTTCTTGACTATTAGCTCCTTGTTCGTGAGACTCTGCAGGACGGAAAAAACCGTCTCCTTCGAAAGGTTCGTGTTCTCCATGATGTATTTGGTCGAGCCGTAGAAATATGATTTTCCGTCCTGGCAGAAGCCGTGTATCAGCGCGTAAACTATAAGCTCGTTTCCTTTCAGTTTGAGTTCCTTGACCATCCAAGACTGTATCGTTATATATGTACCGGCATCGTTTTCCATCATGCGCTCCTTTTTTACTTTTAAAATACCTACAGGCTTTCCAGAGCCTCCATGACCACGGAGAGCCTTTCGTTGAGGGATGTTATGGTCTTCTCAAGCCTTGTCTTTTCCTTCTCAAGCTTTTCTCGCTTGTCTTCAGGCTTTTTTTGAGTGGTTTGAATTGCATATTTCAGCTGCTCGACAGTTTTTCCGTCATCGACCGCAGTTTCGGCCGCGTCTTTTATGTTTGCCGTTTTGTTCGCCGTTTTCGAAAGCACTTCCTGAATATCCTGACCTACGTCTTCTTTTCCCACGTTGCTCGCGCGTATGCATTTCTCAGCTGTGGTTTTCTGCATCCTTATGTCGTGAGTGAGCACGTCCTCGAACCTCGTTCCTTCCTCTTCCGATATTCTGTGTATCTCTTTGAGGACGGAGCCGAGCTTCTTTTTAAGTCCTGCTATCTCCCTGTCTATCTGCTTGGCTTCGTCTATGAGCCGCGTGAGCTTTTCAGAACGCTTACGGACATACACGCCCTGTTTCACGGCAACCTCAATAAGGTCATCCATCTTTGACCAGAAAGCGGAGTCATGTTTCGTCCTTTTTGATTCGCTGACAGCCTTTCTTTCATCTGCGGCAGTGAGCAGATGGTGAGTGTATTCATGTATAGCCGTGTAGACAAGGGAATTCTCATTTGTGAAATTCTTGTTGTGGAGTAAAATTTCATGCGTGGTGGGTCTGTACAAGCCATTTACCGCCTTGCTTGCCTTGCCTGTCATCGTAACGGTGAAATCTACGTCCGTTTTCTCTATTTTGAGCAGAAGCTGCTTAATCTGTTCGTTGTTCATTTTCTTTTCTCCTGCCTACGCCGTCATTTCCTTTAGTATCTGGCTGAACATAGCCCTCGCGAAATTAGGCGGCACGGCGTTACCTATCTGCTTCACTACATCTACCTTCGTTCCGGTGAAAACGTAGTCTTCCGGGAATCCGGTAGCCGCCGCAAGCTCCTTCGGCTGAAGCATCCTGAATCCCAGCTCCACGCTGTTACTGTCCGTCCCGACAAGAGCATATCTGTCTTTTGTCGTCAGTGTTGGAACAGGAGCGTCAAGCGGAACGGCGTGACCGTTTCCGTAGTACTGTATCAGCATAGGGGAGACGAGGCAGTGCTCCTGCTTCGTGCATATAGTTGACAGCGGCTCCGTGAGCTTACGGTTCCGCTGTCTCGCCGATGTCTGGCAGATAGCGGATATAAAAGGCTCAACGATTCCGTACCTGTTCGAGCAGTCAAGTGTCGGTAGCGGTTCTTCTATAGTATGGACGTGGTTGTTTCCCTGATTGTACCGGCACAGGAACGGAGTTATCAGCATGTGGTGCGCTCCGCTGCATGATATTGTCGAAAGCGGTCTGTCAAGTCTCTCAGCCGTAGAATTTCCGTACAGCTTTGCTATGAACGGAACGGCGGCATCGCCCCAGAACTCTTTCATTCCGTACTCAATCCGGCGCAACGTTGCGACGGCGAGAGGCTTTTTCCTCTTGCTTATAATCTGGCTCGGTATCGACCAGTCTATTATCTCGGACGCGCTCCGCCAGTCGGGGAGCAGCATGTCTCCGCCCTTGACGTTGGTCGGTTCAGGCCAGATTATCCGTTTTCCGCAGTCCTTGCGGACTGCCTGTATGAAAAGCCTTCTTCTCGACGTTGGCGCACCGTAGTCAGCCGCACATAGGACGCGCCAGTCAACTATGTAGTTCAATGAGCGGAGTCCGGCTATGAACGCCCTGAAAGTGCGTCCCTTGCACTCCGCTATCATCCTTCCGTTCTGGTCGAGGGGTCCCCATGTCCTGAATTCCGGTACGTTCTCTATGATTATTCTTTTCGGTCTCAGTTCCTCGGCGAACCGTATAACTTCCCAGGCAGGGCTTCTCATGTCCTCGGAGCGGGGTTTTCCGCCCCTTGCCGATGAGAAATGCTGGCAGCCGGGGCTTGCCCACATCAGGTCAGTGTCGCGTGAGGCGGCTAGGGTATGCGGTTCTATGTGCTGTACGTTCTCGCATCTGTGTTCGGCAAACGGATAGTTCTTCGCATGTGTCTCTATCGCGCGCTCCCAATGGTTGATCGCGCTCATGTTCACCTCGAAATCATATTCCTGCGCGGCTTCGATAAGTCCTGTGGACTCTCCGCCGCCGCCGCAGAACATGTCAACGATATTAAGCTTCTGCATAACCACGCTCTTTCTCCATAAAATCTTTAAGTAACTTTCCCTTGACTTCGTTTAAATAAGCTTTTGATTCGTCAAATTCTTCCTTATTCGTCCTGTAGCTTATACATTTAGTGGAATACAAAAGAACTTCTGTAACTTCATAGATACATCCGCATTTCCTGCATTTATGGTTGCCATTATGTATTATTCTTTGATAATGCGTTTTTTCTGGTTTATAACCACAGCAGGGACAGATAATCTCTTCTTCTTTTTCCGTTTCTATGTCATCGAGGCAGTTTTGTTGGAATCCTTCGTAATCATGATAAACAGGAGGCCTCCAGCCCCATTCCACGGCATCTAAGATACAGTGCTTGGTTTTCGCGTCGGTTTTTATCTCCGGTACTTTACAATGGCTGCATATTGTTTCTCTGGGATTCATCCACCAGCAGTAACCGGCTCTCGGATTGTAGCAGGGATTATTAGCAGTGCATCCGCAGATTCTGCATACTCCTTTTTTACTTTTACGAAGTCTCGGAAAAAACATGCTTACGCCCCTTTGCTCACCAGAATGAAATGCGTGTCAACGCAATGGTTGCGCATACCGTCGGAGTCTCCGCAGATGTCGGAGAAGCAGCACTGTGAGCAATTGTGTCCGGGAATCGTCATGTATATCTCGGTACAGCCGTTTTCGCCGTCAGCCGTAAGTTTCTCGTACGCTTCGAATATAAGCCTTCCTTTATTTATTTTCATTTTATTCCCCCTGCGCGAAATCGATGTCGCCGATGTCGAATCCGTCATCCGTATCCAGTTCGGAATCATTACTATCATCTTCTACTTCTTCCGCAGGAAGCTCGTTGTAATCCGTGAGGTTCTCGTCCCTGATGATTTCGTTTCGGAGGGTAGTGTAGTAGCTCATGCTTTTCTCGTCAGGCTCGAATGTGTCAAGGAAATCCTTCGTCAGCTCGCTCGTACAAAAAACAGCCTTGTAGATGCTTTTTGCAGTCGCGTTCTTGAGCTTCTGGCAGAGGACGTAGTTGACCGCTTTGGTGAAACCTTCCACAAATCCGCTTTCATACGCCTCATGGCGTTCCTTTGTGCGCTCCGAGTCCTCTTTTGCCGACATCTTGTAGCTCGGACGCTCTATGTGGTCGGAATGGTCGCTTATCGAGAGTCCCTTCGGGTCGCCGCTGGTGTCGTCAAGCGCGTCAGAGATTGTCTCCGTATCGTCACTGTCATCGTCAAAATCGTCCGCATATTCCGTAGGCTCGGCAGTCCATCCGGTGACATTCGCGCTTTCTTCGCGGCCTTCGCTCTTTTCCTTTTTCTTCGGATGGTTTTCGTTGTAGACTTTGTTGATTGACTTCGCGCCTGAAGCTATGTCCTCTTTCTGCTCGTCAGTCGCGTCGTTGATAATGGAGAGAGCTTGCTGTACTTTTCGTGCGGAAATACCTAGCGTGTCGGCTATTACCTCTGACTTTCGCCCGATGCAGTTCTGAACGTATTCTGTTCCCATCAGCTTCTCGATGTTGTCTATAAGCTCCTGCTCTGAGAGGTTGCGTCTGTCCACCTGCAGATGAAGCGCGTACATGTATGCCTCGTCCTGCGTCTCGAACTTATGTTCGAAATACGGGACTATCTTGATTCCGGCGGCTCTTGCGGCGGCGACGCGCGTATATCCGTCGAAAAGATATTTGTGCGGGATTTCGTCGTCGCCTGTTGTAATCCAGATGTGAACCGGCTGAGACGCGTCGAATCCGTCCTTCTCCATGCTCCTCGTGATTCTTTCGAGAAGCACCGGGTCTATTTTGTACAGTTCCTTGAAGAACGGATGTTCCTCAATTTCTGTAATGCAGATGTTTTTTGACAGTTTGAGTCCGCTTGTCGCGAGCGGCATGTTGTTTAAATTTATTTGCTTTGCCATTTTTTACGCCTCCGTTAAAACTTCTCTACGGGCTTAGTCTTATGCTCCGTGTCTATCATGTCCACAAGATCGTTAATTACATTTGCGAGCCTTTTGTTGCCGATAGCCCTTGAATTTATAGACAATGGGTCATCTGATATCGTGTATGCGTCCATCGTAGGTGTCCTGGGGATTTTTACCGGGAGGAAATTGTCAAAGTTGCTTTGAAAGACAGGTGCAAGCTGGCTTTGCCTAGCCGTAGGGAAATTCTCGTGCGCGTATTCCCATTTGTTGTAAATGAGATACCAGCTCGGTACTTTTTCCTCAAGCTCATCATAAAGCTTGGTTCTCAAGTAACTTGTTGTGCTCAAAGTGAATTTTATCGGTGCGACTGGTGTGAAAATAAGGTCCGCCGCATACAGCGCGCTTATCGTATGGTTGTCATACGTCGGCGCTGTGTCGATGATGATGTAATCATATCTGCCGTCAACTTGCGACAAAACTTTGCTCAAAGTTTTTGTATCTATTGTTCTGATTGACGATAAATCTAAGGAAGACGGTATTATGTCAATGTTCTCTTTGCGAGAGCCTATGACATTCGATGCAGCATCCTTCCTTGTAAGGGCCAAGAAAATATTCTTCTCGATACATATGTTTTCTATATCATCTATACCGGAAGTATAATACATTGTCGTGGAGTTGTTCGGATCCAAATCCACGACGAGAATCTTGCAGCCTCTTGCTGCCAAATTGTTGCTCAATAATATAGTCAGCGTTGTTTTTCCGTCGCCGCCTTTGAGTGTTGATATCGTAATTTTTATTGCCATAAAAAACTCCTTCGATTTTTATCCGGACGTTTTATTTTCTCCGTCTGCCCATTTTTGAAAATTTTGTACGCCCGGATAAAAAAAAATGCCGTAGAAAAAGGTCCTTTCTATCTTTTCCCACGGCAAAAATTTCAGTCACTAAGGTGACCGGGACAAGAAAGGACCAAATTTCTCCCGGTCATCTCATTTTTTATAGCCGGCGCAAGTTTACGGCTTTTTTTGCGCTAAAAACTCCTTTTGATTTACCTTGATTATAAAACTTTTTATGCTTGCATGTCAAATTTAACTCTTTACTATACAATAAGTTAGTATAAGTTTTTCTTATAGTTGCACTCGCTATACTGCCGATAATATATATACTGTCTACCTTAGCTTACTATAAATATGCAAAACCGTAATCCCTTCCCACTCTTCCTGGAACTAAAAATTGCCCTACGAAGCTTGCCATAATCCTGATTACGAAGCAGCCAGTGTTTCTAGCTTCTCGCGGATAAAAATAGACTTTTCCTTTAGTCCGATTTTTCCAGTCATCATGATAAGCATGTTCGGTTTGAGCGGATCAAGTTTTATCGCGCCGCCGCTTTCTTTTATAAGACGTAGAACTTTATCAACGGAAATCTTAGAAACTTGCGCAAACTCAATCTGAACTTTTCCAGCTCGTTCTTTCAACACAGAGATGTCCAGTTTTCTGCAGATGATACGGATTTCGGCGAGTGCGAGCAAACTGTAGACTTCATCAGGAATCGGACCAAAACGGTCTTCAAGTTCACTATAAACACGTTCAAGTTCATTTTTCGTAGAAATTGATGCAATTTTCTTGTAAATTTCCATTTTTGTCTGTGAGTTTTTAATATAAGAATCTGGAATAAATCCCGTATATTCGAGCTCCAATAGAACTTCATTTTCCGGTTCGTAATGTTCATCTGAAAGCTTCTGAATTGCAGTTTCAAGGAGCCGCAAATACATATCGAAACCAACAGAATAAACATCACCCGACTGATCGCGACCAAGCAAATTGCCAGCTCCGCGGATTTCCATATCTTTCATAGCGATTTTAAAACCGCTTCCTAGTTCCGTAAAATCACTTATAACTTGAAGTCGTTTCATCGCAATTTCCGAAAGCGCTTTGTTTTCCGGATAAAAAAGATACGCATATGCTTTTCTGTCGCTACGTCCGACACGACCACGAAGCTGATACAGCTGAGAAACTCCGTACATATCGGCTCTATCAATAATTATAGTGTTGACGTTCGGAATATCGATGCCGTTTTCAATGATTGTGGTAGCAACAAGAACATGGAAACCGCCCATTTTGAATCTGCGGAAAATATCGTCAAGCTCCTGTGATGTCATTTGACCGTGCGCAACGTCAATCAGCATTTCTGGAACAAGCTTCTCTAGTTTTATACGGACTTCATTCAAATCTTCTACACGGTTATGTAAATAGAAAACCTGACCGCCCCGCTCCACCTCGCGTCTTATCGCTGCCGCTACCCTATCATCATTATAGCCGTCAATGACTGTCTCAATAGCCTGTCTGTTCTGCGGCGGCGTTGTCAAAAGGCTCATATCACGGATTTTCAAAAGGCTCATGTGTAGCGTGCGCGGAATTGGCGTTGCGCTCATCGCAAGCGAATCGACATTCGTTTTCATCACTTTGAGGCGTTCTTTATCTTTTACGCCGAAACGCTGTTCCTCATCGATAATCATAAGCCCCAAATCCTTAAAAACAACATCTTTTTGAATTATACGATGTGTTCCGATAAGAATGTCAATTTCACCCTTAGAAAGCCTTTCCAGAGTCTTTTTCTGTTCTGCAGGAGGGACAAAACGAGAAAGCTGTGCAATACGGACCGGGAAATTTTCAAACCGATTTTTACACGACTCGTAATGCTGCTCCGCAAGAAGCGTTGTTGGCGCGAGAAAAGCCACTTGCTTGCCACCCATAACGGCCTTGAAAGCTGCTCGCATCGCCATTTCCGTCTTTCCGTATCCGACATCACCGCAAACAAGTCTGTCCATCGGAACTGGCTTTTCCATATCTTCTTTTATTTCTTTTGCAACTGTTATTTGGTCATCCGTTTCTGTATACGGAAAAGCTGCCTCGAACGCAGTCTGCCATTCTGTATCTTTTGGGAACGCGAAGCCACGAGCCGCTTTCCGCTTTGAATAAAGCTGTATAAGTTTTTCTGCCAAATCCTCAACAGACTTCTTGACTTTATTTTTACGGTTTTCCCAGCTTTTTGAGCCGATTCTATCAAGGCGCGGCGCATCGCCTTCGTTACCGATATAACGCTGAACAAGGTTGACCTGCTCTATCGGGATGAAAACTGTTTCTTCTTCGGCATATTCAAGCTTGATATAGTCACGCTCATTGCCCATCGCACGAACACGTTCTATTCCCAAAAACCGCCCTATTCCGTAATTTACGTGCACAACGTAGTCTCCCGGGTTAAGCTCAACAAAAGTATCTATAACGGAGCTTTTGGCGTGTTTTACGGAGTGTGGAACGTGTTTGCGCCTTCCAAAAATCTCGTTTTCCTGGATTACGCATATTTTAAGCTCTGGTATTCCGAATCCAGCGGAAATTGGTAACGGGACAATATGAAGGAATTCCGCTTTAGGGCTCAATTTCGAAGACAGCGACGATGAAACCGTCGCACCAGAACGCGTAGATTCTCCAATACGCGATTTCCCACCTTTCTCAAGATGTATAAATTCGTGCAACAATTCGCTTATTCTAAGTGCCTGATTATCGCTTTCCGCAAAGATGAACAGTTCCCAGCTGTCTTTCCAAAGGCTTTCTATCGTTTCCTTAAGATAATTTATGTTTCCAAAAAAACTGTGCGGCGGGTCACATTCGACCTTAAGCCGCTCCGAACCCGTTGCAATATTTCCAGATATTGTTCTGAAATAAATTGATTTTTCTTTAGAATGTTTTAGTGAATCAAACGGAATAAGAATCTTTTGCGGTGACGGAACCGGTCGTTCGAGTCGCTCTTTTCTGTATAATCCTAAATATTCCCTATCAAAACTTTCCTGGGCATTATCAAGCCTGTCATAATCAAAAAACAAAAGCGGGGTTTCTTCAGATATATAATCCAAAATTGTGTAAAGCCTCTCGAAAACAAGCGGATAAAAAAGCTCCTCGCCTTCTGTCTCATGATTTACGAGCAGCTCAGTAAGTATCTGTTCACATTTTTCTTTATACTTTTCTTCGTCTGCAACTAAAACGTTTCCCGTTTCATTTTGTCCTACAACCGGAGAAAAAAGCGGCTTCAAAGCAGGCTCCATTTCGTGAATCATATCATCAGTCCAAATAACTTCTTTCATAGGATAAATGATAAGTTCATCGAAACTTTTGTCTGTAGTTTGTGTTTCTGTATTAAAACTTTTTATATGCGAAATCGTGTCAAAATCAAAAACAATACGGTGCGCGTATTCTTCGCCAGGCATAAAAATATCAAGAACTTCGCCCCGTAAAGTAAATTCACCTCTGACCGTAACGCGAGGAACCCTTGTATAACCGTGTTCCGTTAGCATTTCAGACAATTTAACAGGATCAAAATCAGTACCTTTTTTTATTGAAAAAACAAGTTTTTTCTCATATTCAGGATTCGGAACCGGCGTTTGAAATGCCCTTTGTTGCATTATAAACACTCTTGGGTGGTCTGCCGCAGCACAAAGCTTCGCAAGTACAGATGCTCTCTCTCCGAAAACAATAGAACCTTTTGCTGCTGACCTATATGGAACCGTACCCCACCATGGCAGAACGAGAATCTCTATCGTATCATCATAAGCCTGTATATCAGTACATACATCCTGAAGTTCTTTCTGAGTTGGTACAACGATCGCAATATCCTTTTTTACAGTTCTGACATATTCTGCGACAACAAACCCCGCAAGGCTGCCTTGTATTCCTTCAACTTCTTTAACATTCTTTTCTTCTGTTGAAACACCATATTTCAGCATTTCAATTACGTCTTTAACCGCACTCCATGATGAAAGTTTATTCTGTAATAAAGTTGATAAGGTATTCATTTATTTTTCCGATAAATAATATGAACGTGTTTAAAAGAATAATAATTCTCGTAAACAGGTTTTCAAAAGTTCTTTAAATACAAGAGGATGTATTGTGAAACATAAAATTATAACAATTATATCTGTTTTTGTAATCTTTGCACAGACTCTTTTTGCTGCTGATACAAATATAACGACGGCATCTCAAAACAAATACGACGGAATAGAAGTTTCGATTCGGTATTATAACAAAACAGTATATTATCCGAACGAAATTGAAGATAATCCGATTAATGTACATATTACTATAGCCAATAAAAGTACGGAAACCTTTCGTTTCAAGCTTTCTGACGACAGAATGTTCAGCATTGATTTCAATGCATTTAATGCAAGAAACACAAAGTTGGCTCAGCAAATGGAGCTTTCCAGAAAACGAACGACAAGTCGCACAGTTTATTTTAGAGAAATAATTCTTGAAAGCGGTGAAGAATATTCGTTTACAGAAAATCTTAAAGATTATATACAGATTGACACTCCTGCTGTATATTATTTTGAAGTTTATTTTTATCCTGAACTATATAAAACAAAACAAAATTATATCATTTCGAACCGACTTAGCCTTGATGTAAGGTCAGCCCCTTCAGTTGTCTCCTCGAAAATGAGCGTTTCTACAGCAAGTGCAGAGATTCTTAAGCCAGAACCAATCTCTCCTGATAAAGTCGTTGAACAGACCATTATAGCTCGTCAGAGAGATCTGTGGGATTACTTCTTCCTTTATTTCGATGTTGAACAGATGTTTATGAACAATGATGTTCGAGAAACACGTTACAGAAACGCCTCTGAAGAAGACAGAATAAGAATGATAGAGAATTATAAGGCAACACTGATGCAAGATAGAATTGATACAGATATCGTTGCTATTCCAGAATCATTCTTTATAGAAAAAACAGAGTACAGCCAGACGGAGGGAACTGTAACAGTTCTTGAATGGTTTAATGAAGAAACGTTTACGCGCAGAAAACGTTATATGTATTATGTACGTCAACGCGATGGAATATGGCAAATTTACAATTACGATGTAACTAATTTGGAGTCAGAATGATAGCATTATTAATATCAGGTTCACAGGATGAATACGGTTCAATTAAAAGTGCACTTTCAGAAAAAGATTATAGTGTAATCCATTATACAAATTTTTTGAAAGCGTTTGATAATCTTGATGATATTAATCCAGATTTAATCATTATTAGCGCACAGGATTATCCTCGCCATTGGAAAATAATTTCTTTTGTCGCTAAATATCATATGGCGACAAAAACGATAGTTCTTGTAAATCAGGATTTCACTGATAAAAAAGATGCAAATTTCTTATCAGCATATTTATTTACATATGATACAGAAGAAAATTTCAACAAATCGCTTTTCCTTGAGATTTTAAAGTTCTCCAATACATCCAGTTCCGAAATTCAGGATACAATAAATACTTTGGATTCATCAGAAACTATAACATCGACGAAAATTAATTATGATGAGTACTTTGATGAAGAAGATTTTCCGGCTCCTACTGTAGAAGAACTTCTCTCTCATTCAGCAAATGAATATATTTCTACTGGAAGCAAATGTAATTTTGTTTATATGAATCCTTCAGTAATGAGCATAATAACAGGAAAAGTCGTTTCCTTTATTTACCCCGAAATATGTTTTATACCAGATAGAAAAGAAGGTTTTCAGTCCATATATATCGGACAAATTCTTGATGATTGCTCTCTTAAAACAGAAATCGGACTTAGCTCTGTAAAAACTTGTGTGACTGACGTATCAGACACAATTACTATGCATATTTGCTAGGGTTTATATAGCGATGGCTGCGAAAAAAAAACAAGCAAAGTTTTTCTGTGAATATTGCGATTCTGAAGTTCCATTTAACGCAAGGTTTTGTCCAAAATGTGGTCATTTTTTCTTAGCAGTACGCTGTCCTGCATGTGGAAAAACAGGCGATCAAGATGAATTCACAAATGGGTGTCCACAATGCGGCTATGCGTTTAATGGTGAACCAGTAAAATCAACTGTTACAAAAACTCCTGATTCAGAAAAATCAACTTCTTCTTCTCGGAAAATCTTTTTTCCTAAAAGAGCTATTCGTAAATATTCTGACACAACTTTTTCTGGCAAAAAAAGAAGTGATGATGCTCTCCCACCCTGGATATATATAGCCACATTATCCGGTTTCGTAGTCGTTCTGTTTATTCTAGTAATGCTTCTGAAAAAATAAAAAACTTGCAATCAAAGTACGCAATGCTCAAGGCGTTGTCTCAGACGTCAAAAAAAAAGCTGTCCGATTTTAATTCGGACAGCTTTTTTGCGAATCTTCTGATTGTACGCTTGTTATTATTATTACAAACGCACAAATCCGAAAACACAATCTTACTACTCTTTTACACCACCGATTGTCATACCAACAACGAAGTAACGCTGTACGAATGGGTAAACGACAAGAATAGGCACAGCCGCAATAACTGTGATTGCACCGCGAATAGCGATAGGTGTTACCATACTCTGAGATGCACCTGAAGCAGCTGCGGCGGCCAAAGCGTTAGCATCTGCAGCAGAGTTACTCTGATTCATACTTGAGTTCAAGTATGTCATAAGAACATACTGCAATGAATGCAAGTTTTTCTTTGAAGACGCGAACAAGTAAGTATCAAACCAGCTGTTCCATGCACCTACAGCAACGAAAAGTGAAATCATTGCGATTGACGGAATAATCAGAGGGAAAATAATCTGCAAGAAAATTTTGAACTCATTAGCACCATCTATACGCGCAGATTCTACGAAACTGTCAGGTAAACCATGAATATATGTTCGTACAAGGATAAAATTGAAAACATCAACAAGACACGGAACAATGTATACAGCATAGGAGTTAAGAAGACCAAGGTATTTCATAAGCATGTAACCCGGAATAACACCAGCATTTACATACATAGAAATAACGATAACGCTCGTAAGTGGTTTTCTAATTACAAACTCTTTGCGGCTCAAAGCATATGCAAGCATAGATGTGCAGAAAACACAAAGTACTGTCTGTAAAATTGTTCTTGTTACTGAAATAATAAATCCTGTAAAAATATAATCTGTCGTAAACAAAGATTTATAATTCTGGAGCGTCCATTTACGAGGCCAAAGTTTTATGCCACCTTTTATGGAATCAAGACCATCATTGAAAGATATAGCAACTGTATTCCAGAACGGATAAATCGTTACGACAACAAGAAATGCCAAAATAATAAAATTACAGATATAGAACACCCAGTTCCATATCTTTGTACGCCTTTGTGCGGCAAGAATTGATTTTCTATCTATCATACAAGACGCTCCTCTCCAAACATTCTTGCAAACCAGTTAGCAGCAAGAAGGAAAAGAATATTAACAACATTTTTGAAAATACCGGCTGCCGTTGCAAGCGAGAAGTTGAACAGTTTGAAACCATATTTAAGAACATAAATATCGATTGTTGTGGCAACATCCTGTACAAGTCCGTTTTGTAAGAAGTAAGGTATCTCGAAGTTTGAATCAAGGATATGACCAGCACTCATAATCATCATAATTACGATTGTTGAGCGAATTCCAGGCAAAGTAATATGCATAATTTTTCTGAAACGTCCGCAACCGTCAATTTCTGCTGCTTCATACAAATTAGGATCGATAGCCGTCATAGCACCAAGATAAACGATTGTGTTCCAACCTACTTCCTTCCAAACATATGACCATCCTACAATGTGGTAGAAATATTTTGGTTTAGAGAGCCATAATATAGGCTCATCTACAAAATGGAGCTTCAATAATATTTCATTAAGGATTCCGTCCTCTGCAGATAGAGTATTAGCGACTAATCCTACAACTATTATCCATGACAAAAAGTGAGGCAGATACGATACTGTCTGTACGAATCTTTTTAAACCTACATGTTTTACTTCATTCAAAAGAACTGCTATTGTAATTGCAGTTATATAACCAAGGACTGTACTGAGAAGGCTCATACATACAGTATTTTTTAATGAACGAAGAAATTCTTCGCTCTTAAAAAGTTCTATAAACCACTTAAAACCAACCCATTCCTGCTGAGAAAATGACTTTGCCGGCTGATACCTCTGGAATGCCATTGTCCAGCCCCACAAAGGAACATAACGGAACAAAATGACGTACAGAACAAATGGTACAGACATAACAATAAGAGCTTTTTGTTTTCCGAGCCTCTGCCAGAAAGTCTGTTTATTTATTAGCCTTACGCTGTTTTCTGATTTCATAAAAGACACCTGATGATACGGTACTAAAAAAAGTCCACAGAAACTGTGGACTTTTTTTGCGTCAGGAACCTTATGATTCCTGACGACTTAGACTTTAATTAGTCCTTGAAACCGCCGAACAGTTTAACACGATTGTCAAGCTGTCCCTGCATGAACTTGTTATAAGTTTCTGTAAGAGGTTTCAAGAGCTTGCAGTACTCTGCCCATGTTGCATCGAAATCAGCAGGGCTTCCCATAATCATCTGTGGGAGATACTTTCTCTGAACTGTTTCGAATCCAGTCATAGCTACAGCAGCTTCTTCCTCGAATCCGCCGTTCTCAGCAGATGGGTTACACTGCCACATTGGGTACCAACCTGCGTTCTTTGGAGCATTAGCATCCATAAGTTCTGCATAAGAACCTACGCCGTAAGCTTTCCAAAGCTCGATATCAACAGCTTTCTGTGAAACCTCATATTCCCAAGGAAGCTCATCCATTGTTCTTGTGTAACCACTTGCAAGAGTTCCTTCCAGTTTCGGGGCTTCTTCAAGCCACAGTGTTGCACGGTTCTGATTAATCCATGTAGGATCTTTCTGGTCTGCACGCTGCTTCTCTGTTCTGTATGCTGCACCCTTTGTACCTGTGATAGAACCATCTTTGTCGATAAGGTAATCTTCGCCCTCAAATCCCCAGTAAAGAATTTTCTGGTTCTCTTCTTCAAGCATCTTGTCCATGAACTGAAGAATCTTGATAGCTTTCTCTTCACCACACTTAACTGTGATACCATAACCTCTCTGGAGGTTAGGAAGATCCTGGTCGCGGTAGTGAGGTTTAACTTTCTCATCGAAAACTACAGGAAGCGGACAATATGTTCTTTCATCTTTTCCTGCTGTCCAGAGTGTCTGCTCTGGCTCACCCATGAACTGCCATCCCTGAATGAACATACCAAGAACACGACCCTGTGCAATTTTTGCATAGTACTGGTCACGTGTATCTGTGAAACATGCAGGATCGATAAGTCCTCTCTGGTAGTAGCCGTTAGCAAGCTTGAACCATCTGTAAGCATTCTCGTCTGTGAAGTTATCTGTGTAGACATACTTTCCGTTTACGAGGTCAACGTGTCCGTTACCATCGTTAGGATAACCAGCCAAAAAGTTCGGTGGGTTCCAAAGGTTGAATGCTTCCCAGTCAGCTGTGATGATTGAGAATGGGATTGTAGGCATACCGTCGATTGTCGGGTATTTCTTGTAGTATTTCTCAAGAAGGTCGAAATACTGATCGATTGTCTTGATTACAGGATAACCGAACTCTTTAAGAACAGCCTTCTGTACCCACCAACCATTCTGGTTGTAGTATGTTGAAGAAGGAGCGCCATCGATTACACCATAGTTAGGAAGTGAGTAAACGTGAGCTGTCTTGATTGAACCGTCAGCAGCAATCTCTGAATCCTGATATACGATCTGATCCCAAACAGAAGCATAGTGCTTCATGATATTCGGAGCATATTTCTCTACGAGA
The DNA here is from genome assembly GCA_024685655.1 of Treponemataceae bacterium. Taxonomy (GTDB): domain Bacteria; phylum Spirochaetota; class Spirochaetia; order Treponematales; family Treponemataceae; genus Treponema_I. Next base: position 9,477 of record JAIKVO010000160.1, on the reverse strand, counting down.
GGCTTAAGGTCGATAAGGCATCCTGCTCCCTGGAATTTCTCTGAGTCTACTTCAACGAGATCAGGAAGGTCGCCAGAAGCGATAAGAACACCAATCTTCTGGTCTTTGTCACCAACCAGGATATCCCAGTTGAATGTTACACCGAACTTGTCCTCGATCCATTTGTAGGTCTTGTTGTCTGCCGGTGGCTGCTGTCTCTGCTGGATTGTGAATACAGAAATGTTCAGTTTATCTGATCCACTTGTTTTCTTCTCGGTTCTTCCGCCTGCGAATACAAGGCTGAAGGCGAGCATGAGCATTACCAATACGAGTAATGTTTTTCTCATTTTTTAGTCCTCCTCTTTTAAGACTTTTCAGTTCCTTAACCAATTTTTTACAAAAAACTGGTTGTTTATGTTTAACAAATTGTCGAAAATAAAAAATCACGACGTTTTGTTTTCACATACGAAATAGGCTAATTCAACTTTACTGTCAAAAAAACATCAAAAATAGACTTTTTTTTACACAATAGTCTCATTATCAATATTTTCATGACAATCTGTATCAAAAACCATTTTTTTTGGAACAGCTACAGTGAATTTATTCCACGTCGGAAGTTGTCGTGTTTCGTAGTCAATTCCATTTGGATTTCCTGTTTTTATAAAATTGCAAAGGTAGTTGCACATCTGGCGGGAAACGTCATAATGCACGCCTGTAAAAGGTCTCCAGCACTTTGCGAGTGTTTCGAACCAAAACCAAAGATCAACGGAATGAAATTTTCCTGGATGATCCCAGCCTGGAATCGGTACGTCAAATTCGTAGAACCAAGTATCCGTATCATATCCGTTTTCTTCAAGCGTTTTCCTGTACTGCCATATTCCATGTTTTACCATGCTGATCATTTCTTCTGTATCAGGTTTTCGTACTTTGAATTCATCGGTAGTCTGCCCTACAATCATTGGAACTGGCTCAAATGCTTTTTCTTTGAGAAGTGCGAAAAAATCACCTTTAACAAACTTATCGTCACGAACAGGAAGCCAACACTGAATTGATTTCGCCCATCCTCCGTATTCTTCCCATTTTTGCTGGATAAAATCAGTTTCAAGCGCACGGGCTTCTGCGAGCGTTTTTACACCTAGGAAATTGAAAAAATCAACTCCAATTTGCTCAGCTTCTTTTAGCGAATGCTGCTTAAACGTCTGGAAATAAGGATTAATGAACATTCCGCTGTCTACCATAGCGCGCTTAAAAAGATTGTCACTGCTACCCGCCATTATCTGATGAAGAACGCTTCCGCCACCAGCTGACTGTCCGCCGATCGTTATGTTGTCGCTGTCACCTCCGAACGCTTCTATGTTTTTTTTGACCCACTCAATTGCAAGCCGCTGATCGAGTAAACCGAAGTTCGCAGGAGCGTCCGGATTTTCTGCAGTTATTTCCGGATGGCATAAAAACCCAAAACAATTAAGACGATAGTTAAGCGTAACAACAACAATTCCACGGCGTGCAATACGCTCGCCATCAAACTCCATTTCCGCAGAAAAACCTGTTTGCCAGCCACCGCCATAAATCCACACGTATACGGGCAGTTTTTCGTCAGCTGCCTTTGCTGGTGTCCATACGTTCACAGTAAGGCAGTCCTCACCCATCGGTTGGTCTTTATCAACAGACCATTCACGACAATATATGTCCTCCGGGTTATAGTACGGTTGTGGCTGCACTGCAATTTTAGAAAAATTGTATGCTTTGAGCGTGCCTTCCCATTTTCCTGCAGGAACTGGTGCGTGAAAGCGAAGTTTTCCTACTGGCGGTTCTGCATACGGGATTCCCTTAAACGAAGTTATTCTTGGATCAGCAGCCGGGAGACCTTCAATGGTTCCTTGCGCGATTGTTACTTTTCTTAGCATATTTAAAACCTCACGATTTTTTGTTTACAGAGAAATCATAATTTTATTTGTTGACGAAAAATACAGCTAATGTATGGATTTTTTTATATAAAAGTCCGAAATGATACGGATGCTGCGAATCTAAGATGCTTTTTTGTCTTTATTGTGATAATTGGAACCAATTTCACACGATTCGCATTATTTGCGCACTAATTAAACATAAGAATATATACTGATACCGCACTATTTCGGGATACGATAAAATTACATTATGATGAAACAAGCCTTTAATCCATATCTGCCTTCCTGGGAGTATATTCCTGACGGTGAACCGCATGTTTTTAATGACAGAATTTATATTTTTGGCTCACACGATGCCTTCAACGGTTATGTTTTCTGTCCAGGAGATTATTTGTGTTGGTCTGCTCCGATTACAGATCTTTCTGACTGGCGGCTTGAGGGTACAATCTACGGCAGAACAGATGATCCACTAAACAAAGATGGCAAGATGTGTCTTTATGCACCAGATGTTACACAAGGACCTGACGGAAAGTACTACCTGTACTACGCCCTTGATAAAGTTCCTGTCCTTTCTGTTGCCGTTTGTGACACACCAGCAGGGCGGTACAAGTTTTTAGGCTATGTTCACTATAAAGACGGCACCAGACTGGGCGAAATGCCCGGTGACATACCGCAGTTCGATCCCGCCGTACTTACAGATGGTTCGGTTACGTATCTTTATACAGGCTTTTGTGGCGAGGGCATGACTGATCGAAAAGGTGCAATGGCAATGGCTCTTGGCGAGGACATGATGACCATAGAAACCGAATATAACGTCATTGTTCCCGGTGTAATGTACGGCAAAGGAACTTCGTTCGAAGGACATGAGTTTTTTGAGGCTCCTTCTATCCGAAAAGTCGGTGACACATATTACTTTGTTTATTCCGGACGAGTTATGCACGAGCTTTGCTACGCAACAAGCAAAAATCCACTTGGCGACTTTACGTACGGCGGAGTAATTGTAAGTAACTGTGATCTTCACATCGACTCTTATAAAGACGCGGAAATGCCTGCAGCTTATGGTGCTAACAACCACGGCGGCATAGAGCTTATAAACGGCGAGTATTACATTTTCTACCACAGGCACACGAACGGAACGTGGTATAGCAGACAAGGATGCGCCGAAAAAATTAAAATCTTGCCAGACGGTTCTATACCGCAAGTAGAAATAACTTCGTGCGGACTAAACGGTAAGCCGCTCGTGGGAAAAGGCGAATATCCAGGTTATATCGCATGCAATCTGTTTGTAGAAGGAAAGCCTGAAAAATATATTGGTGATTTAAGTCTTCCAAAAATCATGCAGGACGGTAAAGACGGGGACGAAAACGAAGGCTATGTTGCGAACGTTCAGAACGGAGCTTTTGTAGGCTTTAAATACTTTGACTGCAAAGATATACACAGTTTTTCAATAACTACACGCGGTTATATAAAGGGTGTTTTTGAGATTCGTACAAAATGGGATGGTCCAGTTTTGGGAACAGCATGCTGCGATTTCAGCAATGTTTGGGAAAAGAACGCTGGAAAAGCCGATATTCCAGACGGAACGAACGCGATATATCTTACATTCCGAGGAACTGGCAACGGCCACTTGAAGTGTTTTTCGCTTGATTAATGTTCTTATAAACTTTAACTAAACGACGTTCGCGATTGTTGACGGCACTACTACGCTCATGCCTATCTTTTTATATTGCATAGGAGTGCATCTCATATAATCTTTGAATGTCTTTGAGAAATACTGAATATTGTTGAATCCGTTTTCTATAGCTATTTCTGTTATATTTTTATCCGTATAAATTAAATCCAAACACGATTTTTCTATACGATAATGATTTACATAGTCCGTAAACTTTAAACCCGTCGCACTTTTGAAAACCCTTATAAAATGGCTTTTGCAATAATTCGTTATCGCAAGCAAATCTTCAAGACAAATATTTTCGCGGTAATGCTGCTGAATAAATAGAATTGCTGCATCGACAGCATGTGATGAATTAGTCTTTTTTTGAATATTTTGCTTCACAGGATTTACATGGTTATCAATTTCAAGATATTGTTTTGAATCTATGATATATGCAATTATCTCAAAAAGAACACTTTTTACTTGAATTTGTCGTCCAAAAGTATTGTCTTTTTGCAGCTCTGTCATATATTTCATTTTTTGAAGAAGCTCGTTTGGAAGAGTAAGAAACCTTTTTATCTTCATGTGCTCAAAAATCTTCCTACAAGAATCATTTTCACCACCAAAAACAGAAACATCAAAAACGAAAGCATGATAATGGAATACTGATGATTCATTGACTGTTTTTACATAATGCTCAATACCAGGTTGGATAAAAAGCACACTACCCGTTTTAAGAATATATTCTTTGTTTTCAACGCCGAAAATGCATTCTCCGTCATCAACGTAAAACAGCTCATATTCTATGTGATGATGAGGAAAAGAATAGTAAATTGTTTGCGAAAATAATCCAATTGGAAAATCTGGTGTACCTTTTTCCATAGTTTCGTATTGCAAGCACATATTCATAGTTTCTATTATATCATAAGAAAAATATATAGGGAATTTTTTTTATCAGTTTAGTTTGTTTAGGTAAGCATGTTTGTTCGATTCATAAGCGTGCCTTTGTGGCGGTACCAATTGATGGTTGACATAATCGGTTTATTCTGGTAATTTTTCTTTGTTCTTAGAACTGCCCGGATGGTGGAATTGGTAGACACGCTAGTTTCAGGTACTAGAGCTCGCAAGGGTGTGCAAGTTCAAGTCTTGTTCCGGGCATATTTGAAGGCTGCTTCGTTAGGGGCAGCTTTTTTTTATCCTTAAATATAATTCAATCGATTCGGAGGATAATCATGATTAGAAAGTTTTCCAAGTTCTTGTTGCCTGTTTTGGTACTTACCACATGTTTTTTCCAAACAGCTTGCACAACAGCATCAGGGAATTCTATTACAGGGAATTCTCTTACGGAAAAAACTACTATATATATAGAAGAAAATCCGTTAAAAATGGATCCTCAAATCGTTTCCGGCCTGCTGGATAACGGTATGAACTACTATATTCAGCAGAACAAAGTTCCATATAACAGGATTTCACTTCGCCTTGTAGTTAAAGTTGGTTCTCTTGCAGAAGAAGATAACGAAAAAGGTTTGGCTCATTTTGTAGAGCACATGTGTTTCAACGGTACTGAGCATTTTGAAAAAAACAGTCTTTTCGATTATGCAGAATCAATTGGAATGGATTTGGGCGCCGAAATAAACGCATACACATCTTTTGAAGAAACGGTTTACATGTTTGAAATACCAGCTGACAAAGGCGAGTATTTGGAGCAGGCTCTTTTAATTTTACATGACTGGGCAAGCGCAGTTACTTTCGATCAGGAGGAACTTGACAAAGAGCGCGGAGTTATCACTGAGGAATGGCGTGGTCGACTTGGCCTTAGCGGAAGGCTTTCAGACGCGGTTCTCCCCTTCGAACTGAAGGATTCTCTTTACGTAGACAGGTTTCCAATCGGTGATATGGACGTGATTCAGAATGTCACTCGTGATGAAATAGTTTCTTTCTACAAGAAATGGTACAGACCGGAAAACATGGCTGTTATCGTTACCGGTTACTTGGATACACAGGTTGCTGAATATCTTATAAAGCAGACGATGGGTGAAATTCCAGCATCTACAGACAAAATTGAGCCGCCTAAGGGTTATGTGCCTGTACGTGAAGAAAAAGACGTTCTTATTTTCAAAGATGCAGAAATGCCATATACGCAGGTACAGCTTGTCTCTCAGGACAAAGATGTAAAACCTGTTACAACAGAAGAAGATATAAGAAAAGATTACGTTACGGGTCTTGTAAATTCTGTTTTAACAATGAGACTTTCTGAAATTACACAGACAGCAGATGCTCCGTGGCTTTTAGCGGATACAATAAACTATGTGGAAACGAATTCAGCATCGTTCCATGGTTTAAGATTCGTCCCAAAAGATGGCATGTTCGGCGAATCTTTTAAGACTATTCTTGACGAAATTGCACGACTTCTTGTTCACGGCATAACACAGTCCGAGTTTGAAAGAGAAAGAGATTCACTGCTCATGTATGAAAACCAGTGGTATGACCAAAGTATTTCATCACAAGTCCGCGCGCAAGTTTTGTGCAATTATGTTATTTCAGGCGACACTGTTGTATCAGATGATGATATGATTGTAATTATCCGCAAAATTCTTGATTCAATTACACTTGATGAAGCAAACGAAGTTGCAAGAGAACTATTTGGCGACCGCGGAATGCTTTGCATGATATATACATCAGAAGGAACTGAACTTCCTGCAAAAGAAGAAATTATAGGTTTTTGGCAGAACTACGAGAGCGATATTGAACTAGAAGCTTACGAAGGTGTTACATCTGAGAATGGTCTTATGGAAAAACCGGTTGGTAAAGCAGAAATCGTTTCATCGGCGGAGTTGGAAACACTCGGAACAACTGAATATATGCTTTCTAACGGCGTAAGGATTCTTGTTAAAAAGACAGATTTTGACAAATCAAAAATCTATATGTCTGCGTTAAGCCAGGGAGGAGCTTCTTTAGTAAGCGACGATGAATATCCTTCATGTATTCTTTCACCGACATATGCCCTTTATTCCGGTATTTCCGGTATGAATTTTTCGCAACTTCAGAAGTATCTTAGCAGCAAGTATCTTGGACTTAATGTAACAATAGACGAGCATTCAGAGGCTATGTATGCGCAATCAAATCCGCAGAATGTAGAAGATATGCTGCAACTTGTAAACAGGCTGTTCGTGGCACCTCAGTTTACGGACGAAGGCTGGAATTATATATATCAGACGATGGAACAGCAGTCAAAAATGTATAATCTGCAACCGGAAGATGTTATGATTTCTCGTGCAAGAAATATTTTGTACGGCGATTCTATCAGACACTCAGCAATCAGCCCTGATTTTGTTGCAAAACTCGACAAAGAAACAAGCGAGAAATGCTATCGCGAAATGTTCAGCAATGCTTCCGATTTTACATTCACGTTTGTCGGTAATTTTGATGAAGAATCTCTTATAGACTTGTGTCGCTATTATCTTGGTACGCTCCCTACAACTGATGATGCAAAAGAATCTGCTGTTTATGAACATTTCTATTTCCCGGCCGGAATTACAAAAGAGACAGTGAAAAAAGGACAGGAAAACAAGGGGCAAGTTTTAATTGCGTTCGGAGGGAAACTTCCGGCTGCAAAGGATGTTTATGAAACTCGAAAAGACATAGACATGATGAATGAGCTCAAATCTCTTGTAGAAATGAAACTTCGTGAGATTATCCGCGAAGACAAAAGCGGTACATACGGAGTTTCTGTGACATCAGGAATAGACGGATATCCAGAGCGGTTCTACAAGTTCCAGATTTCATTCGGATGCGAACCTTCTCGCGAAAAGGAATTGACTGACGAAGTTATTGCTGCGCTTAACAAGCTTCGTTCAGAACTTGTAGAAGACTCGTACATACAAAAACTTCATGAAGCTTTCCGCCTTAATCTTCAAGTCAATAACCGTGATAATTCATGGTGGATTAACATGATAAATGCAATTGAGGTATTAAAGTATCTTCCGGCTGAAGTTATTTACGATGAGACATCGATACGCCTTTGGGTTACACCCGAATCTATGAGAGATTTGGCTAAAAAATATCTGAATACGGATAATTATGTCTGTTTATTCTTGGAGCCTGAATTAAATTAGTAATATGGTCGTTACGTTCCAAACTTTTTTGATAGTTTGCCCTCTCCTCTTTTTGGCTGGATTCATTGATTCCATTGCTGGCGGGGGCGGGCTCGTTTCGCTTCCAGCATATCTGTTCGCCGGACTTCCTATTCACATGGCTATTGCGACAAATAAATTTTCTTCCACGTTTGGAACGTCACTTGCAACTATTCGATTCATAAAAGAACGGCTTGTGATTTTACGGCTTGCAATTCCATCTGTAATATGCGGCATTGTGGGATCCACGATTGGGGCTCAGCTTTCACTTCTTGTTCCAGAAACTGTGCTTAAATAACTTTTGCTTGGAATATTGCCGCTTGCTGCATTTTGCGTTTTGAACAAAAAGCTTTTCAAGGATAATGCTGGAAAGAGTGTCGAATTCAACAGGAAAACGCTTGTTGTAGTTATCATAGCTGCTTTTATTATCGGAATTTACGACGGATTATACGGACCGGGAACCGGAACTTTTTTAATCATTGTTTTTACAGTTTTTGCCAAAATGCCAACAGCCTCCGCAAATGCTCATACAAAGGTTATCAATCTTTCGACTAATATTGCGGCTCTTGTTGTGTTTATAATGAACGGACAAGTCTTATTCACGATAGGAATAGCAGCAGCTGCTAGCAATATGCTCGGTAACTATATTGGAGCCGGACTTGTAATGACGAAAGGCTCTAAAATCGTAAAGCCAATCGTCATTATAGTCCTTTTGTTGCTGCTCGTTAAAATAATTACTGGGTATTAATTATTTTTTTGCCGCAGCTGCAGCTTTTTTAGCCTCGCGCTTTTTCAGCAGATTGGCCACAATTATTGTACAAGAAGCATCACCAGTGATATTGAGCGTTGTGCGTCCCATATCAAAGATGCGGTCTACACCCGCGACAAGAGCTATACCATCAACAGGAAGTCCTACTGAAGTAAGAACCATAGCGAGCATGACCATTCCAGCTCCAGGAACACCAGCCGTTCCAATAGAAGCAAGCGTTGCTGTAAGAACGATTGAAATCATCTGGCCGAAAGTAAGATCAATACCATAGCAAGAAGCAATGAAGATTGCACAAACACCTTGATAAATAGCCGTTCCGTCCATGTTTATTGTTGCTCCAAGAGGAAGAACGAAAGATGAAACTTCTTTAGGAACACCAAGTTTTCTTGTACATTCCATGTTGAGTGGCAAAGTACCAACAGATGACGCGCTTGAGAAAGCGAACGTAATAGCAGGAATCATGCCTTTAAAGAACTTAAGCGGTGACATTCCGCCAAGCGCAAAGACAGAAATTGAATACACTACTACAGCATGTATGATATAGCAGATGTATGCCGCGAGCAGAACCATCGCCAGTGAACCGATGACAGAAGCACCGTTTGCTGCAATTACAGGAGCAAGAAGACAGAATACACCGATTGGAGAAAGCTTAAGTATCATCTCCATACATTTCATAAAAATATCGTTCCATCTTGTTATTGTTCCGATTGCAGGCTCCGCTTTTTCTCCCAAAAGAATGACAGAAAAACCGATAAGAAGAGCCATCACTATAACCTGAAGCATGTTTGCCTCTGATATAGGGACAAGGAAATTCGACGGGAATATATTAACAAGAACATCAAGCGGAGCCTTTGACGCAGGCGGCGTATACGAAAGGCTGCTCGTAGAAAGCACAGGAAATGCTCCTTTGAACATTGATGCTATTGCAAGACCGATTGAAACCGCAATTGCTGTGGTACAAAAGTAGTATATCAGCGTAGTGCCACCGATTGTTCCGAGCTTTTTCAAATCTTTCATTGAAACAATGCCAGCCAT
>JAIKVO010000156.1 GCA_024685655.1 Treponemataceae bacterium | reverse complement strand
GCGCTGGCTGTGTGATTTGCCGGAAAGAACGTTGCTTACGGATACTGGTGTACAACCAACTTCCAACGCTATGTCTGCGCTTGATGTGCCAGAACGTTTGAGCAGATACTTGATGTACAAGCCCTGTTCGGGTGTGATTTTCTTAGAGGCACGAGCAATTGCAGCAGCTTTCTTTTCTGCTATTTTCTGAGCGATGAATTCTCTGAGTTCTTCATCAGTCATTGTCTTTTGGCTTTTCACTCTTCTTTTCCTCCTTTTTTGTCGATATAATGTTTAGTTAATAAATTAGTTTTCATTGTTTCCGTGGAAACTTTGCAAACTAATAAATTAGGCTTTCTGATTTAAATTATTGTCGATAAATCGTATCTTGTCAAGATATTTCGACAATTAAATCAAGAAAATTCGGAGTTTTTTATGGAATGGGGTCGAATTATCGACACAATCGAAGAGAAAACAGGCAAATCTGTATGCAAGGAACTGGGCATAAGACCTCAGTATTTATCAGATTTACGTTCTGGAAAAAGTAAAAATCCTAATTCAGATTTTGTTTTAAAACTGATTGAGGCGTTTAATCTAAATTCAAACTGGCTTCTAACTGGTGAGGGCGAAATGTTCATCACGGACATTGCAGAATCAGCTCCTCTGCAAATCATCCCTCAAGAGGGAGAAGAAATAACGGGTATTCCCTTCTACGACATAGACGTTATGGCGCACATTGCAGAATCGCTGGACCTTAAGGAAGAAACGCCTGCGGGAGTGCTTTCTATTCCGGGTTTCAAAGACTGCATTGCGTGTTTCCCTGTGTACGGTTCGAGCATGGAGCCCAAAATATCCAACGGCGATGTCATTGCCGTGAGCCAGGCCGTAACCTGCGACCAGATTCTCTGGGGCGAAATCTACCTCGTAATCACCAACGCCTGGCGCGTAGTAAAAACCGTCCACCCCGGCAAAACGGAAGAATACATTATTCTGCGCTCCATCAACCCCGCCTACGCCGGCGACACCAACGTAAAAAAAGAAGACTTGCGCGCGTTGTACCTGGTACGCGGCGTTGTGTCGAGATTGGGGATGTAATGGATCAAGCTCCGTAAACTGTTACGGGGCTTGTTTTGAAACAAAAGTTATAGTAGTCTCAAATTAGTTATAGGAGGTTTTTATGCCACAAGCACATACAAGCTCTTCCGGACTTTTTGGAAGCGTATTAATGCTTATTCTTGTAATCGCAATAATTATATTTATTGTCGGTTTTATTATTGCCTTAATTGGCTGTCTTTTCAGAACTGCCAAGGCAACGGAAGAAACTCAGAGACTTCTTGAGCGTTTACTGAAAGTTACTGAAGCCGTTGCTAAAACAGAACATCCAGAGCTTTACAAAAAGAAAGAATCAACGGGTGAACAGACTGCAGAACCTGCAAAAGAACAGCCGGAACCTGAGCAGACAGCACAGGAAGCTTCAGAATAAGCCAAGTGCCCCGCAATGCCCTTACGGGGCAAGCTATAGACGAATTATAATAAAAAATGATATATTTTTTACACGTTTCGTTAAAAACGTGCTATAATAATAATTACGGTCGGTAAACTATCGGCTAAGATATTCTCCGTTGGCTGCAGGAGAGTATGAAAATCTACGCAAAAGCGTAGTAGGAGAAATGCCTTTTTTAGGAGGCGAGAATATATGGGAATCTATTCAGATTACCTTTCTATGAACATGCAATTTGATTCTCTTACAGCAGAAAGAAAAAAAATGCTCACTCGTATTTCAGAGTTACGAGGTGGGCGTAATATCATGGTTTATGCAGCTGCTGTGACAAAAAGAGGGGATGTTGCTATAGATGAATCTGATTTAATTCCTTTTACAGACACTGTATCTTCCTTAGATTTTAGCAAAGGTCTTGATATTATTTTAGAGACTCCTGGTGGTTCTGCAGAAACTGTTGAAAAGATAGTCAGACATTTACGCTCAAAGTTTTCAGATATTGCTGTTATTGTTCCAAGAATGGCAATGAGTGCAGGAACTATCTTTGCTATGGCAGCTAACGATATTCTAATGGGAGAAATATCTTCTCTTGGTCCTATAGATGCTCAAGTTCCATTCAATGGACGTTATTTACCAGCTGCTGCTATACTTGATGGTGTTAAAGAAATAATGGATGAGGTTGTAAAAAATAATGGAAAACTGAATCCTGCTTATATACCAATTCTTCAAAACATAAATCCGGGAGTTTTGAAGGATTGCCAGACTGCGCAAGAATTTTCACAAACCCTTGTTCGACAATGGCTTAGAGACTATAAATTCTCAAATTGGGCAACTCACAATTCTGACAACACTCCTGTTACTCTCAAAGAAAAAGAAAGTTGTGCAAAGAAAATAGCTGGAGCTTTATGCAAGCATTCAAAATGGCTTACACATGGTCGTTCTTTGGGAATAAACGAACTTCGTGAAATTGGATTACAAATAACAGATTATAGAAACAATCCTGATTTAAACGATGCCATATCAAGATATTTTATTCTTCTTACTATGACATTTGATCAAACATCTATTTACAAGATTTATGAAACCCCAACTTCTCAGGTAATAAAACAAAGCGTACAATCTGTTCCTATACCTCT
>JAIKVO010000143.1 GCA_024685655.1 Treponemataceae bacterium | reverse complement strand
CGTCATAATGGCATATATTTCAAAAATATTCAATAAAACCGTACGATTTTCAGACAGAATTACGAAAGATGTACTTCAGCTTCGTTCACGCCGCCCGTCGTCGAGTAAAAGTAAGGGGTCTCCGCGTCAAACTCGCCCGCGCACGTATCGACCATTTTGAAGGAGCGCGGCGGATAGAGCATGTTTTCTGCGGGGGAAGGCTCCCCCCCGCTTCTGCCACGTACCGTGTCATCCGCTTCCCCCTCTGCGGGGGAGCGGTCTCGCAGGGGCTCGACCGAGACTTGCTCAAAACGCTGCGACTCTCGCGTTTTGTCGGCTTCGCCGTCGCTCCCTACCCCCGCAACGCCCCCATGAGTCTCCAGTTTCACAATTTTTTCCAGCTTCCACAGGAACCACTCGTCAATTTTCGTGATTTCGTGAATCTCATCAACGCTTAAAAGTCCGCGCTTCAACGCCTGATAAATTGCGAAGATTCTTTGGTCGGTACACTGCCCCACCCGCTCGCGGATTTTCTCATCGCCTTCTTTTTCAAACACAGGAAGATTCAAATCCTTTACACCGACTTCAAGTCCGCGGCAAGCTTTTAATATCGCTTCCTCAAAATTCTGACCGATTGCCATAACCTCGCCGGTGGCTTTCATCTGCGTACCGAGCTTCCGCGCGGCATAAACGAACTTGTCAAACGGGAATTTCGGCATTTTAACGACGACGTAATCAAGCACAGGCTCAAAGCATGCCTTTGTTTTCTTTGTGACGAAATTCGGAATCTCGTCAAGCGTAAAGCCGACGGCAATAAGCGCGGCAACTTTCGCTATCGGGTAACCTGTCGCCTTGCTTGCAAGCGCCGACGAACGTGAAACTCGCGGATTCACCTCGATTACTGCGTACTCAAAGCTGTCCGGGTTCAGCGCAAACTGGCAGTTACAGCCGCCCTCTATTTCAAGCGCAGTTATTATGTTCAAAGCCGCACTTCGAAGCATTTGATATTCTTTGTCAGCTAGCGTCACCGTCGGCGCAATAACGATAGAATCTCCTGTGTGAACACCGACCGGATCAAAATTTTCCATCGAACAGACAGTAATTACGTTGCCTTTGGAATCGCGCATAACCTCAAACTCAACTTCTTTCCAGCCTGAAATGCACTTTTCTACAAGAATCTGGTGAATCGGTGAACGATGAAGTCCGTTATGCGCAATCTCGTCAAGCTCACGGTCGTTGTTCACAATGCCGCCGCCCGTTCCTCCGAGCGTAAATGCCGGTCTGATAATCGCAGGAAAACCGATCTCATTATGAACAAAAACCACCGCATCCTCATACGTTGTAACGACTTTTGACGGAATGCACGGCTCCCCGATAAATTCCATCGTATCCTTAAAAAGCTGCCTGTCCTCTGCCTTGTCGATTGTTTCCGGACGTGCGCCCAAAAGCTGTACGCCGTGGCTTTCCAAAAACCCTGATTTTGCAAGCTCCATGCTTAAAGTAAGACCAGTCTGCCCTCCTAGCGTAGAAAGAAGCGAATCAGGTTTTTCTTTTTCGATAATCCGCTGCAAAGTCCGGAGCGTAAGCGGCTCCATGTAAATCTCGTCAGCCATCTCGTGATCAGTCATCAGTGTCGCAGGATTCGAGTTTACAAGACAAACTTCTAGTCCGAGCGATTTCAAAGCTTTACAAGCCTGATTTCCAGCATAGTCGAATTCTGCTGCCTGTCCAATAACAATCGGGCCGGAACCTATAATCATCACCTTATGTATATTGTTGTTTAATGGCATTTTAGCTCCTTTGTAGGGGTACGGTTTCGCAGTGGATCAACCGAGAATACGTCGCTTCGCGTCGTTTGCATTAGAATCGCATTTACGCACTCGCTCACACGAGCCAGCAATCGCTCAAAACGCTGCGTCACTCGCGTTTTGCCGGCAAGCCGTCGCTCCCTACAAGCGAATTGTCGCAAAAAAAAGCGACACCATCACTAAGATAGTGTCGCCTTTGACTGAAAATACTATAGCGAAATTTCAGATTTATGGGAAGTAGGTAAAAACAACGTCCCCTTATCCGATTATTACTTCTGGATTGTAAGGATATCGTTAAAGCCTGTTACTTCGAAAACTTCAAGCACCTGTTCCGAGACGTTTTTCAATATCATCTTTCCCTGCGCATTCATCTTCTTCTGTGTAGACAAAAGAACTCTGAGTCCCGCACTGGAAATGTACTCAAGCTTTGCCATGTCAAAATACAGCTCTGTCGTTCCCGCAATATTAGAATTAACGAATTCTTCAAGCTGAGGAGCCGTCGTTGTGTCGAGTCTGCCTTCCAATCCAATTGTCAGAACACTTCCGTTCTTTTCCTGATTAATGTTTAACATAGTATTATCTCCTTTTTCCAAGATATTCTTCAAAAGTGATTCCCTTGGACATTATTTCTTTTGCAATATCAATGTTGTCCAAATAGCGAATGTGCCAAGGCTCATAGCTGTAGCCTGTTATATCCTGTTTTCCTTCCAGATAACGCAGGATAAAGCCGTAATCTGCAAGTTTAGCATGGATTTTTGCCCAAATCTCCGGATATTCAACCATATCTTCATTGAGATAAACATCCACACCGTCAATATTAAGATACAAGTCCAAGGCAAGCCCGGTATGGTGCTCTGAAAAACCCGGTGTGGCGACCGTATTTTTGGCGTATTCAATGCCGTATGTTTCCGTGAACCTTTCCATGATTTCCTGCTGCTCTGCTACACTACGCCGCGCAGAATCAAGGTCAACATAAACGCCTTCTTTTTCAAGGGCAGCTTTAAGCTTTAAGTACGCGTCGTAAGATTTTTTCTCAACTTCTACCGGATCTCCGAGAGAATTCGTAACGTTGACGATTTCCAGGCTTTCTTCCCAACCTTCCGGGAGAACGTTCTGCTTGTTGACGAGCACTAAGTAGTCTATGGAGTTTGTTCCTGCATCTTCATTTTGGACGGCTTCTGCAGAAGCTGCTGTCTGCGCGGTGTTACCAGTTTTACCGGTGCTTGCACATCCAGAAAAAACACAAACCACAACGAGCGCAATAAACAACGGCAAAATCACCTTGTTGAAACTGCTTATTGTAAATAACCTCACTCTGTATATCTCCTTATATAACCTTTTTTATAGTTACGATGTTTTTGCCGTCGGCAAAAACATATAGAACTTCGTCCATGTTTTTCTTAACCATGAATATGCCGAGACCGCCGATCTGTCTTTCTTCAGCTGAAAGCGTTATGTCCGGGTCTGGTTTTGCAAGCGGATTGTACGGCACACCGCTGTCGATGAGCGAGATTGTTACAGTGCGGGTTTCTGCGGCAAAATCGAACGAGATTGTAGCAGCCCCAGTTGTGCTGCCTTCTGCGCAGGACGCGTCTTTTTCGTCGGTCGCGCAGGATGCGTTCGCTGTGCCGTTCCGCACGGTGTCGCTCGCACCACCAGCCGCATTGCTGCTATACGCGTAATGCGCGATGTTCACAAAAAGCTCCTCGACTGATATTTCTATCTGAGTCTGCTCCTTCATACCGCACTCGACCTCTTCCAAGTTACTTTCAATAAATGCGATAACTTGCGGCAAATTTTCATCCGTGGCACTGACTGTAAGCGTTTTTTTCATACTGCACCCCCATCGGTGGCTCCAGCGACAAAACTGTCCAGAGCAGAGCTGCTACTTGTGTCTTTACACAGATGCAAAAGCTCGAAGCCAAGCATTGTTATGTCGTCAAACTGATCTGCCTTGCCCTTAAACGTGTTTATGTTTTCTGCCACGAACGGCAATGTTTCTGCGATGCTCATACCGGCAGTACAATTGAGCGTTTCTATCATCCTGTCAGTACCGTATTGCACCGTCTCCTCGTTTATCGCTTCAGGAATTCCATCCGTATAAACGAAAAGCCTGTCTCCGGGCAACAGCTGTATTTCATAAGGCTTCGGTTTTGTGCTCGGCATTGCCGCAAGCGCAAGACTGTGCTTGTCCTTAATCAATTCGTATTTGCCGCTGGCATGCCTAATAGCAGGATATTCGTGCCCGGCATTCGCGCACTGCATCAAACCTGTCGTTAAATCAAGAATGCCGATCCAAACTGTAACGAACATTTCTGCATCGTTTCCCTCGCACAAAGCGGAATTTGCCTTTATCAGTATTTCTTCGGGCGTTCCACCAGCTTTCGCAAAGCTTCTTATAGCCGTCTTGCTCCGCATCATGAACAATGCCGCAGGAATTCCCTTGCCAGAAACATCCGCTATTACAAGCGCGATTTTATCTCTGTCCACAAAGAAAAAGTCGTAAAAATCACCGCCAACCTCTTTTGCAGGTTTCATAGAAGCGAAAAGATTGAACTCTTTATGATCTGGGAAAGTGAAATTCTGCGGAAGCGCGGATATTTGAATAGTCTGCGCTAGTAAAAGCTCTTGTTCTATCCGTTTTTCAGCCGCATCGATATATCCTTTTAGCGCGACAACAGTCTGATTAATATCATCAGACAGCGAAGCAAACTCCGATGTACTCCGGACTGTAATAACCTCGTTCAAATTACCGTTTGTAATTTTACCAAGCGATTTATTAATCAACTGAATGTTGCTGACTACTATCTGATTCACAAGCTGTGCTATAAGCACATATATAACTGTGAAAAGCAATATATCCGCGAAAGCCATTTCATACGCTTCCGCATCCCTGTACCAATAAACCTCGCTTTCGTTTATTGCCGTCAAAAGTATTTTGTTCCCATCTATGACATTTGCATAAACGAGATACTTTTCATCAAGAAAAGTGAATTGCTTTGTTTCCCCGATTATATTTCTAAGTCCGATATACTCCTCTTTGGACAGAACTTTCCCTTGGTTTTCGCCAATCAGAATTTCACCATCAGTAGAAACAATCACATAAACTATGGTACTGTCCGCCCCTAGTTTTTCATCGCCCGCCAAATAGTTTTTTCGGATTGTATCGAAATTATTCTTAAGCGTAGTTTTTCCATTCTGATATGCAGACTGAGTTTGAATCAAGAAAGTAAAAATGAAACTTCCAAGAATGACGATAGACGTGATAATGAAAAGCCATTTCTGGAATTTTTGTGATAAAGAGACTTCTTCCTCTTTAACTTTTCTCAGCGGATTCGTCCATTCTCCAGTAAAAACTTGAAGAACGATAGCTGAGAACGACAAGCCCGTACCGGTAAAAATAATCATTGGAATAGCACATGTGCTGACGACCATAAAAGCCATCCGCATGTCATCACGGTGAGTAATAAACACAACGTACATGTGGAACACTTCCATTACGCAACCCATAAAATATGCGTAAAATGGAGAAGGTTTCTTTCCTTTGAAGATTTTTGTCCGCATCACGAGCGCGACAAATCCTGCAAGACAAGTGGAAACGCTGCATGCGATGCGGGTATACGAACCGACTCCGAAATACGTTCCGGCTATGTACCGCTCAATTCCGCCAATAAGACCAGCGATTACACCGGATGAAGGAGCAAAGAACAACCCGGCTGCAAGAGGTCCTATATCCCTTACATTGATGACCATGTGCTCATACGAAACACCAAAATGAGTAGATAAAACGGAACTGATTCCAAAAACGATTCCGACAGCAATTTTTTCCCAGACAGAAAGCTTTCTGTCTTTTGTCCACAACCACATTAATGCAGTCAGAACAACATACAGAGCTGTTACTCCCGTCATTTTAAGAATCATGCTTAACATCTATTACCCCTCATCCGGTTTTTTACCGCTTTTTATAAAGCTCGATCATCGCTTTTATACGTTTTGCCGGACGAATAAGCTCTTCAAGGCTATTGCCTTTATTGAGGGTATCGATTATTGCCGCGATATAACGGTTCATGCCAACCGAGAAATACCACGGTTTCTCAAGCAATTCTGGTTTTTGATAAATAAGGTTCGTTGTAAAAATACGGTCGAACAATCCTTTGCTGTAGGCTTCATCGAATTTCTCGAAACCGTGGGTGAAAAGCCCGAACGAAGCGAATACAAAAACACGCTTAGCACCCATGGATTTAAGCTTGGACGCAGTATCAACCATACTTCCGCCGGACGCTATCATATCATCGATTACGATAACATCTTTTCCTTCAACAGATTCTCCGCAAAAATCGTGCGCTACAATCGGATTAACGCCGTTTACTATCGTTGCATAGTCACGCCGTTTATAAAACATTCCCAAATTCACGCCAAAAAGAGAAGCCATAAAGACTACACGCTGAGTCGCGCCCTCATCAGGGGAAATAAACATCATGTGATCAGAGTCTATCTGCAAATCTTCGTATTCTGTCAAAAATGCCTGTGTAAACTGGAGCGCGGGAGAAACATCCTCGAATCCGCTCAGAGGGATTGCATTCTGAACGCGCGGGTCATGCGCATCAAAAGTGATTATGTCATGTACGCCGATATCCTCTAGCTCACGGAGCATCATGGCGCAATCAAGGCTTTCACGGCCGGTGCGGCGGTGCTGACGGCTTTCATACAAAAACGGCATAATAACCGTAATACGCTTTGCTTTTCCGTTGACAGCACCGATTATGCGCTTTAAATCCTGATAATGATCATCAGGCGACATTCTGTTTGTTGAGCCGTCCATCGTATACGTAATGGAAGGGTTACAAACATCCACAAGAATGTACAAATCACGGTCACGGACGCTTTCTTTTATAAGACCTTTCGCCTCACCGCTTCCAAAACGAGGGCACTGCGCCGTTAAAAGAAAATGCTCTCCGCCGCGCCATTCCGAAAGAATTCCGTCGATTTTCTCACCTGCTTTCCGCGCTGACTCCAACGCAATTATTCCAAGTTTTCCTTCCATATCCTATACCTTCTCCTTAGTCAATTATTCTTGTATACCGTTGCGTGTTTTAGCGCAAACAACAACATAAATCACAAAACAAACGGAAGCAAAACATATCCCCACCGGATACGCAATGTTCGTCCCAAGCTTAAAGCCCTCATCAGCGACAAGGATGTACGTCATACTCACAGCGGACATGAAAGTTGCAGGCAAAGCCGTTACGAGACTTGCGAATTTTGCAGAGTTCGTCTTGAGCAAATACGCCGTGGCAACCCAAAGGCTTATCATGGCAAGCGTCTGGTTGCTCCATGAGAAATAACGCCACAACACATTGAAATTGAGCTGTGTAAGAACCGCGCCCGCAGCAAGTAGCGGAATCGTGATAATAAGCCTGTTGCGAATTGATTTTTGATTGAGACCTGTAAGCTCGCTCAAAATAAGCCGTGCGCTCCTGAAAGCCGTGTCACCGGACGTAATTGGGCAAGCGACTACACCAATAATAGCAATAACACCGCCGACCGATCCGAGCATTCCGGTAGAAATGTCATAAACAACACCGGACTGCCCCAAAGAAGACAGAGCCTGATTCAATCCGCCTGTAGCCCCGTAAAAAGCAACTCCGCCAGCTGCCCAAACAAGAGCGATAACTGATTCCATCATCATTGCGCCGTAAAAAACTTTTTTTCCTTCTTTTTCAGACGTGATGCATTTGGCAACCATCGGGGATTGTGTGGCGTGGAAGCCGGAAATCGCTCCGCAAGCGACAGTTACAAACATAAACGGCCATACAGGAAGCCCTTCCGGGTGCAAGCTCGCGAACGTGATTTCTGGCACGGTATACCCCCCGAATACGATTCCGCCAAGGATTCCCAACGCCATGCAAATAAGAACCACGCCGAACACCGGATAAAGCTTGCCGATAATTTTGTCTATTGGTAAAAGAGTGGCAAGGATATAATAAATCAGGATGATGACTATCCAAAAAGTAGTGTTAAGTGATTCCGGCGTGAGTCTTGCTATCAAGGACGCGGGGCTGCTGATAAAGACTGTTCCCGTAAGAAGCAAAAGAAGCACGGAGAAAATGCGCATAAGCCAGAGCGCGCCTTTTCCAAGGTAGATGCCAGAAAGCTCCGCGATTGATTTGCCGTCGTTTCGTTCGGAAATCATTCCAACCATGTAGTCGTGAACGCCGCCGCCAAGGATTGAGCCAAGGATAATCCAAAGGAAAACGACTGGTCCGAAGCAGGCACCCATGAGAGCACCGAAAATTGGACCTGTTCCTGCAATGTTCAAAAGCTGGATAAGAAACGCTTTCCAAGTTTTAAGCGGCACATAATCAACGCCGTCATTTATTTTGTTTGCCGGAGTCTCGCGCTGATCTGGCTTGAAAACACCGTCAACGAGCTTTCCATAAAATATATATCCTAAAAGCAATACTAGAAATGAAATTAAAAGCGATATCATACTCCACCCTTTATAAAAAACATCTTTTACAAAAATAAATTATAGCATGGAGATTCTGGAGTTGTGAGGAAAATAATGTGAAAAATCGCCTTTTTTAACAGAAATAGGGTTTCTGAACTGTACTAAAGGCGAAGCTTTGTCTTTTCAGTACCCTTTCATCACCACGGCAAACTTGCCACAAATTTATCGAACAAAAAGTTTGTGTCGTGAGGACCACCGCATGCTTCCGGGTGAAACTGGACGCTGAAAGCAGGGATGTCGGTATATTCGACACCCTCGCAAGTGTTGTCGTTCACGTTTACGAAACTCATTTTTGCAAACGATGGCAACGAGTCAGGTTCTACCGCATAGCCGTGGTTCTGGCTTGTGATGAAAACTCGGCCTGTTTCCAAATCTTTTACAGGGTGATTGCCGCCGCGGTGTCCGTATTTGAGTTTGCTTGTCTTTGCACCACGCGCGAGCGCGAGCATCTGATGGCCAAGGCAGATTCCGAAAATCGGGATAAGTTTTCCGGAGGTGGTAGCGGCAGCCTCACCAGATTCAACGCATTTTTTGTTCCATTCACAAAGTTTGTTGATTTCCTGAATTACGCTGATATTTTCAGCCGGGTCACCTGGACCGTTCGAAAGCATTATGCCGTCAGGTGCGAGCGCGAGCACTTCTTCTGCCGTTGTATCATACGGAACGACAGTTACAGAACAGCCGCGTTTTTCAAGCTCACGCTGGATATTCGCCTTTGCACCAAAATCGAAAAGCACGACTTTTGTGGATTGCAGCGCGACGTTTTCGGGATACGGGAACGTAGTCCCTGTAGAGAGGTTATCCGATTCTTTAGATGAGGCGTAGGGGGTGGGGAACGACGGCTCGCAGGCAAAACGCGAGTGACGCAGCGTTTTGAACAAGTCTCGGTTGAGCCCCTGCGAAACCGCCTCCCCGTCATGATTACTTTGTACGCTTTTTACCGCTTCTGTGATTGTATACTCGCGGATTCTGCGCAACAACTCATCAGAAATCTGGGAAATGGGCTCCGTTTTATCAGATTCGTTCAGTTCACTCTGATTGCCCTGAAACGCACTTGCCTCCTCCCCGCTAACAATCATGCCGTTCATAACACCAGACTCACGAAGTTTTTTTGTAAGCGCGCGAGTGTCTATTCCGCAAATACCGACGATGCCCTGCTTTTTCAAAAAATCGTCGAGCGTTCCGCCGCACCTGAAATTGCTTGGCTCATCGCACATCTCTCGGACGATGTAACCACGCACCCACGATTTTTTGCTTTCAAAATCGCTTGGAATAACACCGTAGTTCCCGATAAGCGGAAATGTCTGTGTGACGATCTGTCCGTAGTAGCTTGGGTCGGTGAGAGTTTCAAGATAACCGGTCATGCCTGTCGTAAAAACGGTCTCCCCTATTGTGGTTCCAGTTGCGCCGATTGATTTTCCATTGAAAACCGTGCCGTCGGCAAGAACAAGATATGCGTTGCTCATTTGCGCTCCAAATCTTTGCAATTCATAAAAAAAAGGCGCTCACTCCATCTGACGGACACCGCAAATGCGGAGCATCAAATTGAATGAACGCCTTTGTTCAAGAAACTGATTTCTTTGGTTGTTATAGAACTTTGGACGGATTATGTCAAGAATGAAATAATGTATTGACAAAAAAGGCGGGTTTCATTAAAAACATTTTTAGGACTAGTTTGAAATGGCAAAGAGGCCGTGGATATAACTCCGATTTTCCGGGGGTATGTCTGCGTCCTCTTTTTTTTCGGCCTGCTTAAAGCCTTGACATGTCCGTTTATCGGTTATGAAAGAAGGATATAACTGCAATACGTCCACGTCAAGGCACGCAGCCTTCGGCCTGCTTAAAACCTTGACATGTCCGTTTATCAATTATCAAGGAAGGGTATAATTGCTATGACTTTTACGAAAATGCACGGATGTGGGAACGATTACATCTATTTTGATTGCACGAAAACTGATTTGCCAGATGCAAGTAAGCTTGCAGTGAAACTTTCGGACCGGCATTTCGGAATCGGGGGCGACGGCATAATTCTTATAAAACGCGGAAAAACTGCTGAATTTGAGATGGAGATGTACAACGCGGACGGAAGCCGGAGCCAGATGTGCGGAAACGGAATCCGATGTGTGGCAAAGTACGTGTTTGATGCCGGTTTGACAGATAAACGCGAATTTACAGTGGAGTCGATGGGTGCAGTAAAGCATATCCAGATTTTGAGCGGAAACCCAGGTGATAAGGTGTGCCGTGCACGGGTCGATATGGGAAAACCGATTCTTGAGGCAGCGAAAATTCCGGTAAAATGCGGTGCAAGTTGCGAGCCTGTTGCGCCATGCGATTCAGTTGTTATGCGCCCGCTTAGCGTAAATGGAAGCGAGTACAATATAACATGCGTTTCTATGGGAAACCCACACGCAGTCGTATTTTTAGACAAAAAGCCTGCGGATTTTCCAGTCTGCGAGACAGGACCGTATTTTGAAAACCACGAGTTTTTCCCGGAGCGCACGAATACCGAATTCGCTTATGTAGAAAATCGCCATACAATTTGGATGCGCGTGTGGGAACGTGGAACAGGAGAAACACTTGCGTGCGGAACAGGTACGTGCGCCACTGTCGTAGCTGCAATCCTGAACGGATTTGTAGACGCAAGCGAAAAAGTGACCGTTCATCTTTTGGGCGGCGACTTGGAAATTGAATGGAGTGGAAACGAAAACGACAGCGTTTTTATGACGGGACCGGCAGAGACTGTATTCGTTGGTGAAATCTAATTATTAAAGGATGGTATAATTGTGTTAATTAACAAGAACTTTTTGGATTTGGAAGAAAGCTATCTTTTTTCTACAGTGAATAAAAAAACGCGGGAGTTCGCCGCCAGCCACCCGGACGCAGACATAATAAAGCTTTCGATAGGCGATGTTACACGCCCGCTCTGCCCTGCCGTCATTGATGCAATGCACAAAGCTGTTGACGAAATGGCAGACGAAAAAACTTTCCGGGGATATCCGCCCGAGCAAGGCTACGATTTTATTCTTGAGAAGATTTTGCAGAACGACTATAGCGGGCGCGGCATAAGCTTGCAGAAAGACGAGATTTTTCTTTCTGACGGTGCGAAATCGGATTGTGGCAATATCGGGGATATTTTCGCGACCGACAACACTGTTGCAATCTGCGACCCGGTTTACCCAGTTTACATAGACACAAATATCATGAACGGCCGCAAAAACAAGATAATACTCATGCCTTGTACAAAAGAAACAGGCTTTTTGCCGGAACTTCCGTCAGAGGGTGAGCGCATCGCAGACATCATCTACCTGTGTTTCCCGAACAACCCGACTGGAGCTGTCGCAACGAAGGCTTACCTTAAAAAGTGGGTTGATTATGCGAACGCCCACCACAGTATTATTTTGTACGATTCTGCATACGAAGCTTTTATTACAGAGCCTGATATTCCACGTTCAATTTACGAAATTGACGGTGCAAAAAAATGCGCCATAGAACTGCGGTCTTTTTCAAAGACAGCAGGATTCACTGGTGTGCGCTGCGGCTACACTGTTGTTCCCCACGATCTTGTTTTTGAAGAAGTTGAGCTAAACGCACTGTGGAGAAGACGGCAAAGTACAAAATTCAACGGGGTTTCGTACATTACACAAAGAGCTGCAGAAGCCGTTTATTCGCCAGAAGGGCAAAAGCAAATACAGGAGAATCTTTCATATTATCGCGAGAACGCACGGCTCATTTACGAAGGAGTAAAAGCTGCCGGATTCGACGCTTTCGGCGGAACGAACTCTCCTTATGTATGGCTTAAAATTCCAGAAGGATTTACAAGCTGGTCTTTTTTTGACGAGCTTCTAGAAAAATGCAACGTTGTAGGAACACCGGGAAGCGGATTCGGGAAAAAAGGCGAAGGATATTTGCGTCTTACCGGATTTGGAAGCCGAGAGCGCACTTTGGAAGCTGTTGAAAGGCTCAAAAAATATTTCAGTTAATTTATTCCAAAAGCGGATGATAACTATATAGTTTTCTCCGCATTTTCAGCACAAAATCTCCTGAAATTACGCAAACAAACATGTCACTTTCGTCATGGCCAAAGTTGTGGTAAAATTGACTTGTTTTTTGTGCAAGTTAGTAATGCGCAATTAATGCGTAAAAAGGAGATGCGGAATGGATAACCGTAATGAAGAAATAAAAAGCGAATCGCGGCTTACTTTTATGGAGTCAACGAGCATAATTGTAGGGCACGGAGTGGGTGCCGGAATTCTTGCGGTGCCTTATCTTGCGTCGCGCGCGCCCTGGTGGGATTTTCTTTGGGTTCTTGCCGTGGCGTATGTTGTAAATCTTTTGCTTCATCTTATGATTGCCGAGCTTTCGCTTAACAACAACGGAGCGCAGTTCGTAAAGTGCTTTGAGAACGAGCTTTTTACGGGGGCGTTTTAAGAAAATCTCCACATGGATAGTTTTCGGCTTTCTTGCGTTCAGCGTTCTTTGCAATGTCGCAAGCTTCATTACCGGTTCTGCCGCTGTTTTCACAAGCTGGTTCGGCATTCCTTCATGGGCAGGAATGCTCATCTATTATGTGATAGCAGGGCTTGTCGTGTTTTTCGGAATGAAAATCGTCGGTATTTGCGAAAAATACTCTGTTCTTGCGATGGTACTCGTTATCGGAATACTTTTCGTAAGGACCGTAACAGCGCAGACGAGCGCGCTTCCTTCTACTTTCATTGCATCCACGAACGCAATAGCTTTGTACAGCACTGTCGCATTCTCGCTTTCTGCGGTGATGAGCGTGCCGCAAGTTGTAAAAGGCGTTGCCGGTGACCGCAAAAAGATAATCGGTGCAATTGCTGCCGGTACAGGCATTAACGCATTCCTTATAATTATCGTTACGTTCATGACGCTGCTTGGAGCAGGTCAGGCGATTACAAAAAACGGCGCGCTCGTCGATTTAAGCGCGACGCTCGGCGGCTGGGTAAGCATTGTCGGGTATGTTTTCTCGCTTCTTGCGCTTTCAACATCGTTCTGGGCGAACACGCTCAACATGCGCGACATAATTGCCGAGCAGACTAAATGGAACCTTAAAATTTGCTGGCTTTTGGCGACGCTTCCGTGCCTTGTTCTGGCGTTATTCGGAATGTCGAGCTTCGTGGGCTTCGCGCGCCTTGCCGGAGTTATCCAAGTACTTACAGGAATTGGAATAATAATAGCATATAGCCGTTCACGTAAGAGGACTGGGCAAAGTGCGATTTGCGGGAATTTCGGAAAGCTACCGTTCCAGATTCTCGTCATTCTCGGTTCGATTATGGCGACAGTCGGCTCTGTTATTGCGGTGAAATAATTGGGATGGTTGATGCCAGCAAGTTAGGGAATAGTTATAGCTGCCTTTGAACTTTGGGCTTTTTTGTAGTGCGTAGCCAACATCAGGCATCTGCCACTATTGAAGCCCGCAGGGGTGAACTTGTGGCAGATGCAGGGTGTTGGCGAGATCACTACAAAATACGGCAAGAGCGGCATTTTATATTAAAAGCATTGTAAGTTAATGACATTGGAGGGCACGAATAAAATGATAATAGACAATAACTATGGCCTTGATGGCTTCAACAAAATCTGTATAACGCAGGTCGCGTCTACGGTACTCACGCTTTTGGGCGCGGAAACTGAGGAAGCTTCGGTAAGCGAGAACCCGGCAGAAACTCAATTTTCGGGCGCGACAACAGATGACACATTCCAAGGCGCGATTTTTCAGATGGCACCTCCGATACCAGACGTGCTTTCAAAAGCGCAAGAAAAGTTCGGCGCGGAAAAGTGCGACCGCGTTGTAATGTACAATCCTGACGCAATAGCTTTGTGGATTTATGAAAAATACTACAAGAAGTATTTTTCACGCCTTGAAGAAAACACCGACCTTATGCTCCCGATGCTCTCCGTTTTTCCGCCTGTAACGCCAGTTTGCTTTGGTTCGATGTATTCAGGTCTGCAGCCGGCTGTTCACGGCATTCAAAGCTACACAAAGCCTGTCCTGAAATGCGACACTGTTTTTGACCGTCTTATTGCAGCCGGGAAAAAAGCCGCGATTGTTTCTACAGCTGGCGACTCCATCAGTTTGATTTTTCTGGAGCGCAAAATGGATTACTTCATATATAAAAGCGTGAAAGAATGCAATGATAAAGCGGCAGAACTCATAAAAAGCGATGAATACGACCTTATTGTGCTGTACAACGCTGATTATGATTACTGGATGCACCGCTCGTCTCCGACGGGGCTTCCCGCAAAAAACGCGCTCCGGAAAAATGTTGCGGAATATCTTGCGCTAAAAGAGCTTATCAAGTCTGAATGGAAAGGCAGACATCGCACAGCTTTGGCGTTCGCGCCTGATCACGGATGCCACCGTTGGCACTGGCTTTTGGGAATGCACGGCATCAACGAGCCTTGCGATATGAACACCGTACACTTATGGAGTTTTGTATAAAAAAAAACTAAAAAACCTATTGACATTTTTTTAATAGAAATGTATAAACAAAACATCAAACGACAATGGGGTCGCAGGAATAATGTTCTTGCGACCTTTTTGTTTTCTGATGATTTTTTGAATAATCCCGCGAGTTTGCGAGCAGTTTGCTTTGAACAAACTCGTCAAACTAAAATGCGAAAGCATTTTTGTTTATGGCAACGGCGCCGTGTTTTTTCTCTGGTGTACAACGGAGAATTATCGCGGCGCCTTTTTTTTCGGGTTAGGGATTGTAGGGGCTGGCGTTTACGCCAGTTCCGTAGGAATGAAGCGCGGTTAGCGCGGAACCCCGCAAAGCCCGACGGCAGCATGAAACGATGCCGTAACCCCCAAATCTTCTTGATGGAGGAAATTATGGACGAAGTTACACCTATTTTTGGCGAGAACGTTTTTAACGAAACCGTGATGAAGGCGCGGCTGCCGAAAGAAACATACAAGCAGCTGATGAAAACGATCGAAGGCGGAGAAAAGCTTGACGCATCTGTTGCCACGGTTGTTGCGAACGCGATGAAGGATTGGGCTGTTGAAAAAGGCGCGACACATTACACGCACTGGTTCCAGCCGCTCACCGGTATTACGGCGGAAAAACACGACAGCTTTATTGAGCCGAT
>JAIKVO010000116.1 GCA_024685655.1 Treponemataceae bacterium | reverse complement strand
TGTATCAAGGTGAAGCACGTCGAGCGGAAAGTGACCGTCGCGCATTTTCTTAACGACAGTACGTGTCTCGTCGGCAGAGAAATACGTCATTTTCGCCATCCAAGTTCCGTAAGACCATAGCGGAACATCAGATGGGAATCCAGTAAGGCGGCGGTAATTTCTGACAATCTTTTCGACGCTGCCGCCACCTATAATGAAGATATCAAGCGAATCATCCTCTACAAGTGCTTGCGCGGCGCGTGTAGAAATATCCGCGAGCGAAAGCCGCACGTGCGCCGATGTCATTATGAGAACACCGAAACCTCGGCTTGAAATATAAAAAGGAACGTTCTTGTACGCGCGACGGCTGTTATTTCCAAGACCGTCGGTGTTTTCCAGAACGAAGGTCTTTCCCGCAAGGTTCATGCCAGCGAACCGCTCGCCAGTACCGGCGTATTTTTCGCCCGGCAGCGACTTCAGCGAACAGAGCCATCTGTCTGTTTTTTCGCCGCGTTCCACATAGCCCAAACTGAAAGACTCGTTCTGGTGCGGAAAGAAAGTGTCATAACCCGCGAACGGAACGGCTGTCTTTCCGTCTGGATAAACGGCTGCCTCAAAAACAGCAGGAGGTTCGGGCTGCAAAGTGCTCCAAATCTCGCGTTTTTCCTGCTTTGTGCTTATGAACGCGCGTCTTTTTCCGTTTGCGTCTTTTATCGCCCAGCCCTCTTCCGCACAAGATGTCGCGCTGTTCGCGCCTGCTGCCGGGGACACGCGTTCCACTGTAAGCGGAGTTTGCGTTAAGTCCGTCGCGAAAGAAAGCATTGGGTTTGCAGAATCGTCGGGGAGCGCGGTTGCCGAGGCTTGCGCTGCCGCAGAGCCAGCGCACGAAGCGTTACCAGCAGAACTCGCGCCAACGCAAGTTACGCGCATTATTTCATCGCCATAAGCGCGGAAAACAACGTCTTTTACAACAGGCGCTTCGTCCGTTGCAGGGAACAGGAACATGTTCTTAAGAACCTGATGCACGAACGGAACTTTTACGGCAACCGCGCCACAAGCGGCACCAGACACTTCACCAGTAGCCGAGTTTGCCGCACTACCAGACGCGCCGCCCGCAACACCATCTGATGCTCCACTCGAACAGCCGCAGGCACTCACACCATCGCGAGCTTCCGCGACCACAGCAGCCGACTCCGGCATTCCTGCGCGGAAAATCTTGTCTTTTCCGGCATCAGGAGCATCCTGATCGAGCATATCAAAAACAAATCGATTCGTCTGTTTCATAATTATCCCTTAACAGCTCCACTGTACGAGCCCATCGTTATCTGCTTTTGGAAGAACAAGAACAGCAAAATCGGAACGGATGCCGCGCACAAAATTGCTGACATAAGAATCGGGTCTTTCAAGCCGTACTGACCTTTGAGCATTCCGAGCGAATGCGTAATCGTTCGCATATCAGCATTCTGCAAAAGAAGCATTGAGAAAGGAAGCTCGTTCCACATCGACTGCGTTCCTATTATCGTGATAACGACAATCATCGGCTGTGCGATAGGAACCATAATGCGGAAAAGCATCTGGTACAGTTTCGCTCCGTCGAGCCGAGCCGACTCAACAAGCGACATCGGAACGGTCGAATAGTATGTTGTCATTATGTAAGTGCCGAACGGACTGAAATACGCAACCCATACAAGGATAAGCCCGAAATAGTTGTTCACAAGCTTAAGCGTGCGGCAAATCTGGAAAATCTGCATAGAAAGCAACATCTGTGGGAATATCATAAGGAAAAGCACCGTAAGGAACAGAGGCAGACGACCTTTGAAACGCAGACGACCAAATGCAAAGCCACCAGACACACATATAAATAGATAGAAAACAAGGCCAAGCGGTATAACAAGAAGTGTATTAAGGAAGTAACGGAGCATATTTCCGTTCTCCCAAACATACTTATAATTGTCGAACGTAATTTTCGAAGGAAAACCAAGTTTGTTCGTAACGTATTCTTCCGGGGTCTTTATACTCGTCATCACGCAGAAGAAAATCGGATACAGCGCGATAAATGCACATATCCCCAAAAATATATACATTATTGTTTTTATATATCTTTCGTAGCGATTGTTCATTCTGCTTCCCTCTTCATAAGTTTTACCTGGAAAATTGCAATTATCGCGCAGAAAACGAACAGAACGCTTGCCCACGCGCTCGCATAACCCATCTTGAAAGCAACGAATCCCGAAGTGTAGATTCCGTATTCAAGAGTGAATGTCGCAAATCCCGGACCACCGTTCGTGAACGTATAAATAAACGAGAACGCTCTTGCAAGAACTTCAATGAACGAAAGAACTACCCAGAACTCGATTGAGAAACGGATTGAAGGAAGCGTTACGTTGAAGAATGTCTTCCACCATTTTGCACCGTCAATTTTAGCCGCGTCGTAAAGCGACTCGTCAATACTACTCATTGCGGCAAGGAAGAAAATACAGCCAAAGCCAAGTCGCAGCCACACTCCATACACAAAGCCAAGTGAGTTTATGGCAAGATCAGGTGTCATCAGCCAGTCTTTTGCTAAATCACCAAGGCCAACCGCCGTCAAGATATTATTGATAGGACCAGTTTTTCTGAACACGATGTTGCAGATTGATCCCATAATTACATACCCAAGAATATTCGGCAGATAAAGAGCAGCACGGAAAAACGACCACCCCTTAAGGCCTTCCCTAAGCACTGCCGACACAACAAGCGGAAGAATAACTCCAAGCGGGATATATAAAAGCAGAATGCCGGTATTCTTTATTGAACCCCAGAATTTCTCATCCTTGAACATTTCTGCGTAATTATCAAAACCAATAAACTGCGGCTTTTTAATTCCGTTCCATTTGAAAAAACTCATTACTATGTTTGCAATCACCGGATACAAAATGAATACGGCAAGCAAGATAAGTAACGGAGCTATAAGCATATACGGCTCAATCAACTCTGTATTTTTTTTAGAAAGTTTTCTTTTCATTTTTTTTCCTGAACGAAAAATGTGCCTTGCGCTAAAAAAATGGATGCCCAGAGGCACAAATTCCGGACATCCATTTTATAAAAGAAGCGATTATCTAGCTTGTCTTGCGTTTACGAGCATTGACTGGCACTTTGTAATGAACTCGTCAATCGTGATTTCGCCTGTTACGAAAGCTTCTGTACAGTATCTGTCGAAGTTGCTGTTAGCATCTTCGTTTGTAAGGATGTTCGTAACATCAAGAGCTGAGTCTCTAGAAAGAATCTCGCCTACGATAGGATAACCGAGGCTGTTGATGTCAGCTTTCTTGTTTACACCGAGAGCACCTGTAACACCCATGAAGATTCCAGGACCTTCGCCTGAACCGTAAGCCTGAAGAACCTTAGCAGCTGCATCAGGATTCTTTGACCATGACATGATTGAATATCCGATTCCACACGGCTGAAGAACCTGAATGTTCTTGTTTGATGCGTTCGTGAAGTTTACAGTTGGATAGTAACCTACATTGTCCTTTCCAAGTGCGTCGCAGAATGTCTTCCAGTTGTTTACGTCAGAAAGAAGACCGATGAACATAGCACCCTTTCCAGCGGCGAAGTTGTCGCCAGCGTCTGTGAAGTATACAGTTGATGTAGCTTCATCATCGATATAGTTTGACATAAGCTCTTTCATGATTTCGCAAGCTTCTTTGAACTGAGCGTTTCCAACGAAATCAACGTCTTTTGCAAGGTCAGCAACTTTGTCCCCGTAGATGTTTGCGATGAAGCAGCGGAAAAGAAAGTCTACTGTGTAAGGACCACCAGAAAAACCGCCTACGATAGGAGCGATTCCGGCAGCTTTGAGAGCCTTACAGTTAGCGATGAATTCTTCTGCTGTTGCAGGAACTTTCTCTGGATCGATACCAGCTTTCTTAAGAAGAGCCTTGTTTGTGTAGATACCGAATCCCTGTGTTGTAAGAGGAACCATGTGAACCGGCTTTGATCCGTCTCCGCCCTCGGAGCAGAAAGCCCAGTTGTCCTCAGCAATTTCACTTCTCCATGAAGCTATGTATTTGTCGAGAGGGAGTGTGAAATCATCGAATTCATAAGCCTGAACACCACCGTGGAACATGACGATATCCGGACCTTCACCTGCCTGGACAGCGGCACGAACGAGCTGATAGTAGTTGTCACCATCTGGCTGCGCAACGTGGTTAATCTTGATGTCGGGGTTGTTTTTCTCAATAAGAGCATCAATCTGCTCCATAGCAACCTTTGACGCACCAGAACCACATTTGAAATCCCAGATCGTTACTGTCTTGACACTTGACGCAGACTCTTTTTTTCCACCTGCCCAAACCGCTGGAACGAGCATAAAAATTACGCACATTACCAAAACAATCTTTTTCATTTAATCCTCCTTGAAAGTCTCCCTTGTTGGACTCTCATTTGAAATGAAACTTGATATTCATACCACCGGTTGCCAAAACCCAGGGCAACCGGAGTTTACCAAACTAAAAAAACTCTCTCACAAGCCGCTCCAACCCCAAAGAATCCAGAAGCAACCGTTTACCTTAAGATATAACCGTTAAAAACAAAAATGCTTAATTTATTGTTTAACCGTTTAACCTAATCATAAACCCAGTTTTTTGTATTTGTCAAGAAAAAAATCAGTGTTTTTCCCGATTTTTTTTGCCGACTGGCGAAACTGCGGATTTAACACCGCGAAAACCGTTTTACCGACGATGACGGGCAACACTGTGTTTGCCCATCACCAAATTGACTATAGCTCAGCTGCTTTCTCTCTCCTCCAGATGCGTCTGGATTATCTCGTGAGATGGCTGCATTCTGCGTTTTTCTATAACATCAACGAGAAGCTCCGCTGCCTTTGAGCCGAGCGCGTATGCGTTCATGTCGATACTTGTTATGGTAGGGTTATGGACTCTGGTAATCATTGTATTACCGGCACTTACAACTGCCATTTTATGCGGCACATTGATTTTTTGCTCACGGAGCGCGCGGAGCACACCTACTGCTATTGTGTCGTTAAAAGTCACTACAGCCGTCGCATCCGTTTTTTTACGCAATATTTCCATAAAAGCACGGTATCCTTCTTCCTCGACCATCGGCACATTCACGATATAGCTCTTGTCATACTCTAAGCCGTTGTCAAGGAAAGCCTGCTTGTAGCCAACTTTCCTGTTCTCGCTCTGGGCATACTCCGCAAGTCCGTTTACAAGAATTATTTTTTTATGCCCCTTAGAGATAAGATAATTCACTGCCGCATAATATCCAGCAGTAATATCAGAATCAACAAAGTATGTCTCTCCGGCATCTTCCTCCGGAGTACCGATAATCACATAAGGAATATTCCGTTCTTTTACATGCTCAATGTAAGCATCATCAACCCTTGGATTCATTATCAGCGCGCCATCAATAGGCTGGGTAAGGCTGAAATCAGGATTGCTGCCACCATTCTCATCAAGATAATCGGCATACAGCATGAGTTGATATCTTTTGTCATGCAGAACATCAAGAATGCCCGTCAAAATGTTATTGAAAAAGTAGTCCTCCCTGATATTCTGCGTTGGGGATGCATAAAGCCCAACCGTCCAGTTCTTACTGCTGGCAAGGTTTCTGGCTGTTACGTTCGGTCTGTAGTCAAGCTCTTTTATGACCTGGAAAATTCTTTCCTTGACCTCCGGACTTATCTTTTTCTTTCCTGACAAAGCATAGGAAACCGTAGCTGCCGAAACTCCGACTTTCTGTGCAACAGTTTCAATTGTCACCTTTTTCATTAAAAAATCCTAACTTATCTCATATTCTAAAGGACCCACTGATAACACCCGTCACAGGACTCCTTTCTTGTTTACTAAAGTGTAGCCCCAGTTTTTCAATCCGTCAATCTGTTTTTAACTATTTTTCACTAATTTTATTTAAATTTTTTAACCTAAATCGGTTTATTATCGGATAGAAATGTGCTTTCTCAACAAACTGTGCGCTTTTATGAGGTTATATGTGGTATCACGCAGCTAGCCGGTTCCCTGTGTGGAAAGTATTGACGAACGAAGTGAGATAACGAGCGGCACTGCGTAGCAGGACGGAAACAGTCCAGTGAACTGCTTCCAGCGAGTTACCGGAGAGCTGTGCTCGTAGGGCTTTTGCACACAGGGTGCCAGCGAAAGCGATACCACATAAAAGCATAATGTAGCGGAAGGCCGCAAAAAGAATTATGACCTGTCAGCACTGCATCCGTACACTAACAGTGCTCTCGCCAACGCCCCTGCATATGCCACAAGTTCAGCACTTCGTGCTTCAATAGTGGCGATGCAGAGTGTCGTTGGCTACACACCATTAGTGTACAAAACAAACATTGCCGGGAACTTCTAGCGTTATTCCGCAGTCAGATAATACATCGTGCCGACGAAATCACCGGGCGTTCTATGAACAAGTATGCCGGCGTTCATCAGCGTATTGCCGCTGAAAGATCTTCCTTCCAAATACGCCTCATCAGCAGCGGCTCCATCTTTAAGTCCGCCCTCAACTTCTGCGCCGGACATACGCACAACCTCAACTTTGTAGAGCGCTTCCGGATTAAGCCCCTGAAAGCAAAGCCGACGGCTACGGCGCGACGGCTCCGTAATCACTTGGATAACCGTAACAAGCGACGTTTTCTTGTCTTTTGACACGACCTGCCAACTGTCCCAGCGGCGGTTCTCGGAATAAGACAAAAGCCTGTAGTAGTCGCCCTCGCGCATGAGCGAACCGAACTTATGATAAAGCGCAATCTGATGCGGAACAGCTGCTTTGTCCTCATCAGAAAGCTTCGTTATGTCAAGCTCATAGCCGAACGTTCCCGCGAGGGCGACCATCGCGCGGGTTGAAAAAGGCGTAGTCCGCCGCGTTACATGGTTCGGACAAACGGAGACGTGCGCGCCCATACACGAAAGCGGATAAACAACAGCAGTTCCTTCCTGAACGGCAAGACGTTCTATGGCATCAGTGTCATCGGAGCACCAAATCTGAGGACTGAAGTAAATCATGGCGGGGTCAAAGCGCGCACCACCGGCAGAGCAGTTCTCCAAAAGCAAGTCGGGGAAGTCTGTTACAAGCCGCCCCTGCAGTGAATACATTCCCAGAACATAGCGGTGAAGCACTTCACCTTGTCTGTCTGCAGGAAGGGCCGCACTTCCTACCTCGCTCAGAGCGCGGTTCATATCCCACTTAACGTAGTCTATTTTGGCATCCCGGATAACACCAGAAATCATTTCGTAAATATAATCGCAAACTTCAGGGCGGCTGTAATCAAGGACAAGCTGGTTTCTTGCGAGAGACCGGCGCCGACCGGGAACTGAAATAGCCCAATCGGGGTGCGCGCGGTAAAGCTCTGAGTCCGGCGAGACCATTTCCGGCTCGAACCAAACTCCGAACTTAAGCCCCATCTTGTGAACTTCTTCGGAAAGGCGTACAAGACCGCCGGGAAGCTTTTTCTCGTTCACAAACCAGTCACCGAGCGATGTGCTGTCGTCATCGCGCTTTCCGAACCAGCCGTCATCAAGAACAAAAAGTTCCACTCCCCTAGCGGCGGCCTCTTTTGCTATGCCGAGAAGCTTTTCAGTATCAAAGTCGAAATACGCCGCTTCCCAGCTGTTAAGAAGAACAGGCCTGTCCTGAAACTTGTATTTGCTTCGTATCAGGTTGTTTCTGAAAAGATCGTGGAAAGTGCGGCTCATTCCGCCTATGCCGTCTGCCGAAAAGACAAGCACAGCTTCCGGTGCGGAAAAACTTTCTCCAGCATCAAGCTTCCAGCAAAAATTGTCGGCTCCTATGCCAG
Source organism: Treponemataceae bacterium (assembly GCA_024685655.1). Taxonomy (GTDB): domain Bacteria; phylum Spirochaetota; class Spirochaetia; order Treponematales; family Treponemataceae; genus Treponema_I. The sequence continues at coordinate 10,578 of JAIKVO010000116.1, read as the reverse complement.
CCGTAACGCGCACCGAGTCGCTGCTATCCAGCTCAGCTTCCATCTCGAAGTTTCCGGAGTATACAAGACTTACGCCGTATACGTTTCCATGCTTTTGATCTGAGGTGCGCTCCATAACCGCCATGAACGGATTAACCTGATGGCTTGTTTCGCCACGGCGAGACTCAATTTTGTAGGAGCCGTAAGATACCGGCTTTCTCTGGATATTGCGTTCGCGCGCCCAAGCACCGTGAAGCGTAAGAACATCAAGAGCAGGCTCATTTTCAAATGTAAGCGCGGAAGAAAGAAACTTCGTAAGATAAATTGGAGCATCCCCAGTGTTACGGACACACGCGCTTTTAACTATTACATCAAGTGCATTGAAAACTGTATAGAAAAGGCGGATTTCAACAGCTGCAGCAACATCCGCAAGTACAATCTCCAGCGTGGAACATTCTTTTTCTGACGCGAATACAGCAGGAATACCGGAACAAACAGGCATTCCGCCTAACTCAGGCTTTCCAGATATAATGCGGTGCAAGACATACACTGGATTCACCGCAGTGTGTCCGCCAGCAGTCCGCAACTCTACGCAAGAAGCACGAAAATCACCGCAGCCATGCCCCGGAAACTCGAACGGAAACCCGCCCATGAACGGAACACGCTCCCTGTCCATTTTCTCCGGTGTATATGGATAATCATCCGCCCTTAAAAAGTAGCTGATATCCGAATCGTTTATTTTTTTGCCATAGTACACATGCCCAAGAAAGCCATCTTTGTCGGTGACAGCCATCACATAGCTTGATGACGGCGTATCAAGCCGGAAAGCGCGGCTCCTTTCATCAAATAAAATGCTCATTTTTCCCCCTTGAATAAACATAGAAGCAGTTTAAAAATCATGCGAGTTTTGAAACAGGCTCTATCCCTTGTTCCGAAAATATTTCAAATAAATCGGTTTCATGTCAAGTAGAAGAGAAAACGCCCACCCAGAATGACCACAGCAACACAGTCATTTAACTGCAAAAAAAGCACATAACTTTCTGGAATCAGCCAAGTCATGGAAATGCGTTTTTCGAGATTGTCCTTATCTTTATCCAGAATTACTTTACAGTTTCATAGTTTATGTTATAGTATAAAGCAATGCGTTTGAAATCTAGAATGTCCTATTGGATGAATGCTGGTCAGGAACCAACTTTTTTCAAGGACTATAGAAACGACATTCACCAATACACAGTATCTTTTGCCTCAGTGTTTTATAAAATCATGACGGCGGTGTTTTTCTTGCTTCTTGGCTTAGCTTATCTCATACCACTCTTGCTGAATGTACCTGATTTTATTTACCAACTAAGGCCTTTTATGGCAGTGTACACTGCTTATATGGCGTTGTGCCACATTATTTTCGCATTTTTCATACAGAAATCGATTACTGCGTCTTTCATTTTTACCCAAGTAACTCTTCTGATTTTCGGAGTTCTTCTTTTATGGCTGAGTTTCTACAAATCAGATCAAGTCGCAGTATACATGCCTGTATATTTTGTTCTGTTTCCTATGCTCGTCACAGTTCCTGTTCCAACCCTCATCGCTGATATATTGATTCTTTATGTCTTGACGATTGTAGGCACAAATATCTTCAAGTCCCCGGAAGTGATATACCATGACGTTATCAGCACATCGATCTGTCTGACAGCAGGGTTCTTCATAGGATGCAAAAATATCCGCAGCCGCCTGAGCGAAATAAAATCTCTGACGAAAAACATGCAGAAAAGTGCCTTACAAAAATCTGTGATCGATGCTCTGGTTGATGAGTACGAATGCCTTGCGACGGCGGATTTTGACAACGACATCATAAATGTTCTGCTTGTGAACGACAATTTCAGCATGAACAAAGAGAATCTCATGAAAATAGGTTCCTTAAGCGAGCGCATCAAAGAATTCGCAGAAACGGAAGTTCATCCGGACGACAAAAAGCGATATATTGCCACAATGTCGAAAGAGAACATCATAAAGCACATGAAAGACGAAAATTCGTTGGCAGTAAATTACCGCGTATTAAAAGACGGACAGGAACCATACGTACAGACGAAACTATCAAAAGATATTAATGCTCCTGAAGGCACTAATAAATTTATAATGACACATCGATCGATCGACAACGAAGTTAAGATGGAGCAGATGATATCAAACGCGCTCAAGCTTGCCAGCCAGGATTCTCTGACTGGAATCCGTAACAGAACGGCATACGATGCCGATTTGGAGCAGCTCAAGAACAGGCTTTCTTCGGGCAAGCAGAAAGAAGCGGGAATCGTCATGGTTGATGTGAACTGGCTCAAAGAAACGAACGACAAGATGGGGCATACCGCCGGCGACGATCTTCTTAAAAGCGTGAGTAATGTGATTTGCAGCATATACAAGCACAGCCCTGTATACCGTATTGGTGGCGATGAGTTTGCGATTCTGCTTTCACCACACGACTTGCGTGCTTCATGTAAACTTTTACAGCTGGCAAGGAATTCTGCGGCAAAAACGAAATACGGAGTTTCGTTCGCAACGGGAATGGCAGTATTCGACAAATCGGACGCATCCTTTGAGGACACAATAAAACGCGCAGACACTGAAATGTATAAGAATAAAAAAGAGATAAAAGGCTCCGAACCGGCAGAAACGAAAAAAGAAGAAGCAGCAGTACCTAAAGCAGAGAACGACTAGGAAACAAGCACTCAATTAGGTTACCCACGGTGCGTATATATGATTCCCGGCACAGAATCGAAAAAAACTAATCGCATTTCTATGCACAGAAACCCCTTGACAGTTCATACATGAATCTTTAATATTACTTCAGAATCTTTAGGGAGACTCTAAAAAACGTTTAATGCGAAATACGGAGAAATCCCTGCAAAGGAAAAGAAATGGCAATCCGCAGCTCATATTATTATTACTATTATTATTCTCGCTCGCTGGCTTGTCGCTTCTCAAGTTCTTTGAACTGAAGAATAACCATACTGGATTGACAGGCCGCCGCTCACAATGCGACGGTTTTTTTTTGCGGAAGCGTAACCGTAGTTCATGCCGGAACAGGCTCTACCGACGTTATGTTGCTGATGCGAATGTTTAAGGAGGAACAGATGATTATCAAATTGCTCATGCTCGTTATCTTCTTTGCAATTATGATCGCAGTAGGAATCTACTCGCGCAGACAGGCAAAGGATGTAAATGGATTTGTTCTTGGCGGAAGAAATGTAGGTCCGTGGCTTACAGCCTTCGCTTACGGAACTTCATACTTTTCTGCCGTAGTTTTCATCGGCTACGCAGGCCAGTTCGGCTGGAAGTACGGAATCTCCAGCACCTGGATTGGTCTTGGGAACGCATTCCTTGGCTCGCTGCTTGCCTGGGTCGTAATGGGTCGCCGCACACGCGTAATGACACATCACCTTGATGCAAAGACAATGCCGGACTTTTTTGGTAAACGCTATCAAAGCCAGTCTCTCCGCATTGCCGCCGCTGCAATTGCATTTATTTTCCTTATTCCATATACAGCTTCTCTGTACAAAGGACTTTCTACCCTTTTTGGGCTTGCCTTTAACATTGATTACAAATGGTGCGTAATTGGAATGGCGGTTCTCACTGCCGTTTACGTAATCCTGGGCGGTTACATGGCAACAGCCATCAATGATTTTATCCAAGGACTCATCATGCTTGGTGGTATCATTGCTGTAATCGCTGCAGTTATTGCCGGACAGGGTGGTTTCTTGAGTGCACTCGACAAGCTTTCTCAAATTCCGGGCGATCCGACAGTTGCCGCTCCTGAACTCAAAGGAATGTCAGGAATGTTTGCTTCGTTCTTTGGTCCTGATCCACTCAACCTTCTTGGTGTAATTATCCTTACTTCGCTTGGTACATGGGGTCTTCCACAGATGGTCGGAAAGTTCTATTCAATCAAATCCGAAAAAGCAGTAAAAACAGGAACAGTAGTTTCTACAATATTTGCAGTAGTTATTGCCGGCGGATGCTACTTCCTTGGTGGTTTTGGACGATTGTTTGACACACCGGCTATTCACGGACCAAGCGGAATCATCTACGATAGTATTGTTCCTCAGATGCTTTCTACACTGCCTGATATTCTGATTGGTATTGTAGTAGTCCTTGTTCTCTCTGCTTCTATGTCTACACTGTCGTCACTTGTTTTAACTTCAAGCTCGACCTTGACTCTGGATATGCTCAAAATTACCTGCATGAAAAAGACCGATGAAAAGAAAACCGTTTTTGTTATGCGAATCTTTATCGTTATCTTCATTGCAATTTCTGTAGCAATCGCTCTTAATCCGGACAAAGTTCCATATATTGCACAGCTCATGGGCTATTCTTGGGGTGCCCTTGCAGGCGCCTTCCTTGCTCCGTTCCTTTACGGACTCTTCTCTAAAAAAACAACAAAGGCTGCCGTTTGGGCAAACTTCATCTGGGGTGTTGCGCTTACAGTCGTGAACATGTTCCCCGCTCTTCGCTTTATCCAGTCACCGATTAACTGCGGTGCGGTCGCGATGGTCGGCGGTTTGATTATCGTGCCTCTCGTAAGCTTGATAACGCCGAAACTCCCTGCTTCGGAAGTTGATAAAATGTTTGCCTGCTACGAAGAGAAAGTTCAGGTAACAAAGAAGATTGTCCTCGTCGAAGAGGAAGATCAAAAGTAAGTAGATTTCATTTCAGTTTAGTCGAACGATGTGAGGTGTGGAAAACAAACCGCATTTCACATCGTTATTTTTTACAACAAACAACTGCGTAGCCGGAGTTTTGAAACGAAAAATATCTGCACAAGCGAAGCACGCCATTCCGCAGAGGAGCTTCTAGCAAGCCGTTTTTCGGAGCAAAATCCGGCGCAATGCGCCGGTAGCTATAGGAAGCTATTGTAGCTGCTCGCTCACGCGAGCTGGCAACCCGGCGAGGGCAGTTGAGTACTTCAAAAACGTGATGGTCAGCTTGGCTTTTGCTTACAGTAATTTCAGAAGCTCTTTCCTCACATCGTTCATGCGCTCGTCCGCAATGCCGAAGTTCATTTTCTTGTACGACCACGCGGCGCGACCTATCGAGTGTTTTTCAAAAACTGCGTTTATCAGCTTGTACCACTTAACGGTTTCTTCTGGCTCCGCGTTCTCTATAACACCGTATTCACCGCAGTATAGCTCCACGTTGCGCTCCTCGGCGACCTTTATCGCGTCAGCAAAAAGATTCTCAAAGTAGCTTTCATCCGGAACGTCGTTCGCGTCGTATTTAGAGAAATTGTCTCCTTCCTGATTCACGTTCGCCGCCGTATACTCCGCATACTCTTTCCACGTTGAAAGAAGCGGCATACGGAACTTAGTGTTCATTGTCGTTATCCAGTGCGCCCCCTGATGCGTAAAAATCAGCGGCTCGTAGCAGTGAAAATTATATACAATATTCTCGTCATACGGCGGCTCAAGGTCACGCACCGCCATAACGTGATTGTTCCAGTAACTTCCGACAAGAATCCTGATTGTCGGGGCTGATTTACGGATTCTTGCAATACATGTGCGGGCAATTCTGTTCCATTCCGCGCTGTATTCCTTTTTTGTAACCTCGTTCAGAAGCTCAAAACACAGCATATCTTCGTAATGACCATAACGCACTGCAAATTCCGCCCAAAGCGAATAAAACAACTCCTGATACTCCGGTTCATCAAAAAAGCCTTTCTCGCCCGTACCCTCGTAAAATGAATATCCTACAGCCTTGTGAAGATCAAGAATCAGGTTTAATCCTGCGTTTTTACACCAATCTATTGCATTTTTGATGTATGCAAAGCCACTTTCCTTGAATGTGCCGTCTTTTTCCTGCACAAGCTCGTAATCGACAGGAAGCCGGACGTGATCAAGTCCCCAAGATTTTATCGTCTTAATATCATCTTCCGTAATAAAAGAGTCGTATTGCTCTTTTGACGGCTTGCACTGCGAAAGCCATCCTCCAAGGTTCACACCGCGCATGAATCCATCTAGTTTCCTGCTCATAAAACTTTCCTCCAAAGCATGCTTTTTATAATCCAACATCTCAATAACCGTATTGCTGATTATCTAAAAACACCCATCATTTACGATTCTATCATGATATACTACTTTTTGTCGATTTTTTAATTTGCCATAATCAATCAAACTCAAGGCAAGAAATCAACCATTGACATATTCCTCAAGAAGTTTAAAATCTAAATTATCGGACGACAAAGGACGCCAGTGATGTAAAAAAATTAAAAATCGCGTCTAACCGAACGAACCACAATCTGCACTAGCACCGAAAGGATTAAAAAAATGAGAATTCTCTTGATCAACGGAAGCCCAAAAGGGGTACGAAGTAATTCACTAAAGCTTGCAAAAAGTTTTATCGACGGATTCAGCACAGAAATCGGGAAAACAGAAAAAATCGAATTAGAAGAATTGACTTTGGCATCAATGCAAATTGGTCCCTGCAAAGGATGTTTCGCCTGCTGGAAAAGCACACCTGGAATCTGCTGCGTAAAAGATGACATGCAATCTGTAATCGGGAAAATTGTGAACGCAAATCTGATTGTGTGGTCTTTCCCACTTTATTATTTCAACGTTCCCGGGGTCCTAAAAAACATGATCGACAGGCAGCTTCCAATGGCACTTCCGTTCATGAGCGAGCGTACAGACGGATTCGGCAACGGCAGTCACGATTCAAGATACGACACGTCAAAAACAAGGCATGTCCTTATATCAACATGCGGATTCTGGACAGCAGAAAGTAACTACGACAGCGTTACACGGATGTTCGACCATTTTCTAGGCAAAAACAACTACACCACGATTTTTTGCGGACAAGGAGAGTTATTTCATGTTAAAGAATTGTCGGAAAGGACAAATGACTATCTTTCCGTAGTAAAACAGGCTGGCGAAGGATTCGCAAAAGGCACGATCTCCGATGAAATAAGAACGCTCCTTAAAGCACCCCTTTATCCAAAAGAAAAGTTCGAGGCAATGGCTGACGCAAGTTGGGGAGTCAGCAAAGAAACAGGCGGAAAAGAGCCGGAAGACTTGATTTTCACAAAACAGATGGCAGTCTTATACAACAAAGCCGCATACGACGGAAAAGACCGCGTGCTTGAAATGAATTACACGGATATAGGAACATCATATCAGATTCTGCTCGGGAAAGACGGAAGTAAAGTCATTACGGACAGCAGCCTTACATCGACCACGAAAATCAACACGCCTTTCAAAGTTTGGCGCGCAATTTCCCAAGGCGAGATGGAAGGCAGCGAGGCACTCGGAAAAGGATTGTATAACGTAACCGGAGATTTTTCGCTGATGATGAACTGGAACAAATTCTTCGGAGGAGCGCAGGCTGAATCTTCTGCAGGTTCAACGTCAAAATCAGGCGCAGAAAACTCTGCTGGGAATGAAAACGGAAAAGCCGGACTAAACAGCAATAATACAAAAGGGCTGAAGAATCCCTCAATGATGACGATGCTCATTCCGTGGATAACACTTTGGATTGCCTGCGCGATAAACCCGAAAACCGGGGCTTTGATTACGCTCGGTGTTTGCGCGCTTGTTCCACTTATCATGGGTAAACATCGTTTTGTGATATGGGATACGCTTTCTCTCGCTGCCGTAGCAGGGCTCTCTGTCGCATCAAATATTACAGGCAACGGTGCATTTTTTACAAATATCGGATATTTAATTTTCGGCTTGCTCTGGATTGTTTCCTGCATAGTAAAAGAACCGCTTTGCGCAACATACGTAAAATACAGCTACGGCAGCGAGGCTGCTTTCAAGAATCCGCTTTTTATGAAAACAAATTACGTACTGGCCGCGGCATGGGGAATTCTTTACGTTATGACAGCCATATGGACTTGGTTCTTGCGGAAAATCGGGTTTGAAACCTTAATTCTGATAATCAACAATGCGGTTCCTGTATTTATGGGCATTTTTACGGGATGGTTCCAAAAATGGTACCCTGCATATCTTGCACGTGGCAAAAACAAGCATTCAGGACAGGGAAAAAAGCCTTCATCGGATTCGCAGGAAAGACAATAAACTGACGCGCAAGCTGAATAACCACTGATACATATAAAGAAACTATACAAATGAAACTTTACAGAAAAGATCCGGAGTTTTACAAAACTGTTTTCACGCTCGCGCTGCCAATTGCGCTGCAAAGCCTTATCACAATCGGTGTGAACATGCTCGACACGCTGATGGTCGGAAGTCTTGGAGAAACACCGCTTTCCGCAACGTCGCTCGCAAACTCGTTCATCAGCATATACCAGATTTTCTGCATGGGGCTTGGAATGGGCGCGTCCGTACTTGTTTCGCGCTACTGGGGTATGAAAAAAGCGGCTCTAACAGCTGGCGGAGATGCTTCAACCAGTGCGCCCGGCTCCCCCGGAACAAAAAACGTTGCTGCCACAAACGCGACTGTCGCAAACTCCTCTTGTGACAGCACGACCGCCACCACAAGCACGACAAACGCCACAGCCAGTGTGTCAAGCGCGGACGGCGCGACAAATGTCGCCACTACAAGCACAGCCGAGCAGGCTTCTGTCGCCTTAAAGCAGACCGTCTGCCTTATGATACGCCTTGCCGTACTGCTCGCGATGCTTTTCGCACTCGCGACGCTCCTAATCCCTGACAAAATCATGCTTCTTTACACCGACGACACCGCGATTATCGAGCAGGGAACACTTTATTTCCGCTGGTCAGTGCCGACATATTTTTTTCTCGGACTGTCGCTCGTCTGCACAATCGTATTAAGGAGCGTCGGGCAAGTAAAACTGCCGCTTTTCGTGTCAATCGGTGCGCTCTCTATCAACCTTGTGGCAAACTACGCGCTTATTTTCGGGCATTTCGGACTTCCGCAGATGGGAGTTGCCGGAGCCGCGCTCGCCACGCTTATAGCCCGCATTTTCGAAACATGCGCGATATGCGGCTACCTTTTCTTTAAGGACAGCCGAATCCGCTTCAAGCTTAAAGACCTTTTTATGAACACAAGCTCGCTGCTGCGTGAGTACATGCGGATAAGCATCCCGGTTCTTATAAGCGACGGTATTCTTGCAATCGGAAACAATTCTGTCGCGATGGTCATTGGCCGCATGGGCGCGGCGTTCGTCGCCGCAAACGCTATTACTAGCGTCACGCAGCAGCTGAGCACAGTCGTAATTTCGGGCGTGAGTCAGGCAGGCGCAATTGTAACAGGGCAGACGCTCGGCATGGGAAGCCGCGAAAAGACGATGCAACAGGGCTATCAGTTTTTCGGGCTGGGCATCGCGCTCGGAGTTCTTTCCGGGCTGTTCATTCTTGCGGTAAGCGGCCCCATCGTCTATTCATACAAAAATCTTTCAGAAGAAACACTCGAGATAGCCGAGCAGCTCATGCTTTCAATAAGCTTCATCGTCGTTTTCCACGCGATAAACAGCATCATGACAAAAGGCGTTCTTCGCGGCGGCGGCGACACAAAAGTGCTTATGCTTGCCGACAACATCTTTCTGTGGATACTCGCAATCCCGCTCGGAATAATCACGGGTCCGGTGCTTCGCGTTCCCGCGTTCTGGGTTTATGCCGCGCTCAAATCAGACCAAGTTGTAAAAACGCTGTGGTGCGCAATCCGCCTCCGCAGCGGCAAGTGGATAAAGAAAATCTCCACCGGCAAACATTAATATTTTTTGAGTTGGGTATATATATCTTCAGCGTTTTCTTCTTCAAAAGAATACTTTTCCTTTGTATAATCACCGTAGCCTGTATCGTACTGCTGCAAAAAGCGTGTTGCTCCTACAACTCCAAGAGCATTTTTTAAAGCTTCAAGTCCAGTAGAAGAAATCAATCTTGATTCAAGGATATACTTCGAAAACTCATTTAAAGCCGCATCTTTTGCAGCATCTTGGGGTTCGAACAATAATTTATATTCAACTTGCAAAGCTGTTGCTAATTTTTCGATAATATCCAATGAAGGTGCGCGTTTCCCAACTTCTATCTGCGTGATGTACAGTGCAGAGACTCCGGTTTTCTCTGCCAAGAATTCTTGACTCCAACCTAGTTTTTTGCGAAGTAACTTTATATTTTCACTTATGACTGTTTTTATCGGAATCTCGTTCATTATTATAAAATATAACTCACAGTTACTATTAACCATATACAAAACGTTAGTTATCATAACATATAGTTACCTATTACATTGATGGCTTTGGTTTTCACAGGATGCGGGAATAAAGCAGGTGACACTACGCGTGGAAATTCCGGCAGTACAACAAATAACGAAACTACAGATGCAGGAAACGGCACAAGTACAACCGGAGATAATACTTGCGGACAATCTGGAGAAACAACAAATAACGTAGCAACCGTATATAGTTGGCAAAATGGCAATAACATGCAGACAGTTACATTCGATACCAATGGTACATGGGAATGGTATGTATGCGGTAGTTTCGGCGGTGTTAGAGTTGACCTAATTATGATGACAGGAACATATACTGGCAATCCTAAAGTCAATGGAAATATATCTGTCGTAGGAACACAAGTAGCACAAGGTCTAACAGGAGAAAACTATGACACAACAGTTTCTAATGCGACAGGGACTCTA
>JAIKVO010000077.1 GCA_024685655.1 Treponemataceae bacterium | reverse complement strand
CTGAATATTTGCCTCATCGAAAAAGCCGACGACGTTTCGTGCGGCACATCAAAGGCGAATTCGGGCATTGTCCACGCAGGATACGATCCGGAACCTGGCACGCTCATGGCAAAACTTAACGTTCAGGGCAACGCTATGTACCCACAGTGGGCAGAAGAGCTTCACTTTGATTACAAAAAAATCGGGTCGCTTGTCATCGCTTTTTCCGAAGCGGACATGGCGCACATAAAGAAACTGTACGACCGCGGAATAAAAAACGGTGTTCCGGGCATGAAGCTGCTTTCTGCGGAGGAATTGCACGCGCTTGAGCCTAACGTGAATGAGGAGGCTTGCGGGGCTTTGCTGGCGGAATCGGCCGGAATTGTAAGTCCGTATCAGGCAACGTGGGCGATTGCGGAAAATGCCGTGCAAAACGGTGTGAAGCTTTTTACGGAATCGGAAGTACACGGAATTACGCGACCGGATGCTTCAGAGGGCGACGGAAACTGGAGTATTCACACAGGAAACGCGGATATTGAAACTCGCTGCGTTATAAATGCCGCTGGGCTTTTTGCAGACAAAATAAGCGAAATGGCAGGCGCGCGCAAGTTCAAAATAAAGCCTAGGCGCGGCGAATACTTCCTTTTGGACAGTAACTGCGCGTCACTTGCAAACCATACGCTTTTCCAGCCACCGGATGAGCTTGGAAAAGGTGTTCTTGTAACGCCGACAGTTGACGGAAACATCCTTGTGGGACCAACGGCAGGTGCAAGCAACACAAAAGACGATACATCGACGACGCGTGACGGACAGGACCTTGTTTTTGAGAAAAGCTCCAAGACGCTGACCGATATTCCGCGCAGAAATATCATCAACTCGTTTGCAGGAATCCGCGCGATTGCGATGAACGAGGATGGAAGCCCGGTGAACGACTTTATAATTGAAGAAGATGCCAACGCGAAACGGTTCATAAACGTTGCTGGAATCTGTTCGCCAGGACTTACGGCGGCACCGGCTATCGGTGTTTATGTTGCGGAGCTTGTTGAAAAAGCAGGCATAAAGCTTGAACGGAACAAGGATTTTATAGCCGTAAGAAAAGGCATAGAGTCGTTCAAAAACGCGACGAAAGAGCGCAAAGAGCAGCTTATAGAAGAGAATCCGCTTTACGGACGGATAATTTGCCGTTGCGAGATGATTACCGAAGCGGAAATTGTCCAGGCTGTAAAATCGCCTGTAGGTGCGAAGGATTTGGACGGTGTTAAGAGACGAACTCGCGCCGGTATGGGACGCTGCCAGGGCGGTTTCTGCTCGCCGCGCGTGACCGAAATTATCAGCAGGGAACGGGGCATACCAATGACTTCCGTTACGAAAAACGGTGGATGCTCGTACATCCTGAACTCAAAGACGCGGTAAGGTGGGAACAAATGGCACAGACTGAACTTTCATACGACATTGTTATAGCCGGCGGTGGTCCTGCAGGTCTTGCGGCGGCAGTTGCGGCGCGGAAAAACGGCACGGAGCGCATTCTGATTTTGGAGCGCGACACCCGGATTGGTGGCATACTTTTGCAGTGCATCCACAACGGATTTGGGCTTCATCACTTTGGCGAGGAGCTTACCGGCCCGGAATACGCAGGGCGTTTCGCCGCGCAAGTTGAGGAGCTGGGCATTGAGTACAAAACGGACACAATGGTTTTGGAAATTTCGCCAGACAAAAAAGTTACCGCCATCAACACAAAAGACGGACTGATGGTTATTCAGGCAAAAGCCGTCATTCTTGCGATGGGTTGCCGGGAAAGGACGCGTGGCGCGCTCGTTATTCCGGGTTCACGTCCGGCGGGCATTTTTACGGCTGGTTCGGTGCAGCGGTTCGTCAACATAGACGGATATCTTCCCGGAAAAAAGGTCGTAATTCTTGGTTCGGGCGACATCGGGCTTATAATGGCGCGCCGCCTTACGCTTGAAGGTGCCGAAGTTAAGCTTGTGTGCGAGCTTATGCCGTTTTCCGCCGGACTTACGCGAAACATAGTGCAGTGCGTTGAAAACTTCAATATCCCGCTTAAATTCAGCCATACAATCACGCAGATACACGGCAAAGAGCGCGTTGAAGGTGTTACTGTTTCGCAAGTCGATAAAAACAGGAAGCCAATTCCCGGCACAGAAGAGTATGTTGAGTGCGACACGCTCCTGCTTTCTGTAGGTCTAATTCCGGAAAACGAGCTTTCAAAGGGCTGCGGCGTTGAGATAGACTCCAGTACATCCGGGCCTGTTGTAAATGAGCACATGCAAACTTCGGTCGAAGGAATTTTTGCTTGCGGAAACACGGTTCACGTTCACGACCTTGTAGACTTTGTAACTGCAGAAAGTCTTAGAGCAGGCGAGAACGCCGCGAAATACGTGCAGGGCAAACGAACCGCACAGCCAAAGCACATAACGCTCCGCCCCGGAAACCGTGTTCGCTACACTGTTCCGCAGTATATTGAGTCAACGCAGAGCGAAACGCCTGTTTCTATCATGTTCCGCTCAACTGACGTGTACCGTGGCGTTTCGATCGTCATTTACAGCAACGATCAGCGCATAAAGGCTGTTAAAAAGAAGATTGTACGCCCCGGCGAGATGCAGGTTGTTAGTCTTTCGCCAGAGGAGCTTGCAAAAATCCGCGACAACGTGACTGTAGCCGTTGAAATTCCAGAGGAGGATGTAGAGTAATGGCAGAAATTACAACTGAGACAAAGCCCATGACGTGCATTATCTGTCCGATGGGATGCAATATGGAGATTACGCTTGAAACGGGAGATGGGGTAAGCCGGGTCACGAATGTTAAAGACAATACGTGTCCGCGCGGCGCGGAATATGCAAAGAAAGAGTTTATGAACCCGACGAGGACGCTCACGACGACGATTTCTGTTGTTGGCGGTGTTCAGCCGGTTGTTCCGGTGAAGACGGCAGGTGAAGTGCCGCGGAAGCTGCTTTTTCAATGCATGGAAGTTATTCGCCGCGCGACGTGCAAGGCTCCGGTTAAAACGGGCGACATCCTGATTCACGACATTTTGGGAACCGGCGTTCACGTTGTGGCGTGCGAGTCAGTGGAAAAACGGTAGTCGCGCAATACTGTCCGCAGCCCCAATTTCGCTACGTCCACAAATGCTCAGTCGTTGGGTTAGTCGGCAGCGTTGTCCGGCGCGATTTGTGGGCGCGCCGCAGTTTTTCGGATGTTATTCGTTCTCGCCGGGCTTTTCGTCATTGCCAGCTGCATCGGACTCGGATGCGACTTCGCTCTCCTCGTCAGATGCGGCATCATCGCTAGAGTCGTCATCGTCTTCTTCAATTTTCGGCTCCAACGCCTCTTTTTCGCGACGCAGTTCCTCTAGCTCTGCCTTTGCTTGATTGATCCGCTTTGTGTCAAACACGACAAGAAAAATTGCTACTGCAATTAAAAGCGGCATTACGATATAAAACCATAACTCCGCGCCTTCTTTTATGCCATTGTAAAAACTGTATCCAATAAAAACAGCAACTACAGCGCATAGGCTTCTGTTTGTATCGAAACTCTTGCGCCGTGCAGACGCTTTATCCATTCTTTCGTTTATCTCGTTCAAATCCATAGTTGCAATTATACATTTTTTTACCGCGTTGTAAACGTCACACAGAGAAAACGGAAACAACTGTTCTGCGCAAGGGATGCGGAATGTACCGAAGGTAGCCACTGGACCGAACATGGCGAGCGAAGCGAGACACTGAGCAGCTTTGCTGCGAAGCTTTGTGTGAGGGAAGCGGCTGGAGCGGCAGCGGAACATGTAGCAGCCCGCCCGGCGTTCGTGAGTGTGCGACCGAACGCCGGGTGCGCCCATATTATCATATTCGAATTTTGCAAACTTTGCGAAAAGTGATATACTATCCTCATGACAATTTACACAGCATTAATTAGACAATTTTTTATACTGCTAGGGCTTGAAGGCCAAAGACGAAAATGTCACAAACTCGAAAAAAAAGGACTTATAAAAGAACGTGACGAACTTGCTTTTTTGATTGCGCAAAACTGGGGCAGAAACCTGATAAAATCCGTAGGCGGAAAAGAAACAACTATCACAGTAAAAGGTCAGGAAAATGTTCCACAGGACACGGCCGTTGTTTTTATAGCGAATCACCAGAGTTTTCTGGATATCCCACTGATGTTAGGCTATGCAGGCAGACAGGCAGGCTTCATATCGAAAGCGGAGTTCTCAAAAATTCCGATTTTTTCAGACTGGATGCGCCTTTTGCAATGTATTTTTCTTAAGCGCGGAAACCCCAAGCAGTCAATAAAGGCAATGGCGGACGGCGTTGAAAACATAAAGCGCGGCTATTCCATGATGATTTTTCCAGAAGGGCACCGCAGTAAATCTTCGGAAGTGCGCGAATTCCATCCCGGAAGCTTCAAGCTCGCATACAGGGCGGAAGTTCCTATAGTTCCGGTCACAATAAGCAACACTTACAAGATGTACGAGGAAACTGGTCATTCACAGTCAACGAATCTAACGCTGATTTTCCACCCGGCAATTCAAACAAAAGGAATTTCTCGTGATGAACAGAAAGAAATTCCCATCAAAGTTCAGGCGCTACTTGCAGAATCTGTCAAATCGCTGGCAGAAGCTAACAGCAATTTGAAAAAAGCCTGAATTATACAGCGCGCGTACAAATATTGCGTACATGTCACCGAAGAATCTCGAAACAGCCTGAATAATTCATTCAGTTAAGGGCGCCAAAATTATGTCGATCCGCGAATCCGCCAGTGCCGACAATTTTTGTGCCAATTTTCGTGATAATTGCTGTGACTGACGCTTTCCGCGCCTATTTTTTGCGACTGACGATTTCTGCCTTTTAAAAATCGGAACGCACCCTTGTTTTTATGCAAAAAGTGTCTTACCATTATTTTTATGGGAAATTTAACGGAAGAGAAACGCGCAGAATTACAGCGCATCATCGATGAATGCAACAACATCGTTTTTTTTGGAGGAGCCGGAGTTTCTACTGAAAGTGGTATCCCGGATTTCAGAAGCGTAGACGGACTTTATAACCAAAAGTGGGATTATCCGCCGGAAACAATTTTGAGCCACACATTTTTCATGCGAAACACAGCAGAATTCTACAGGTTTTATCGTGCGAAAATCCTTATAGACGGTATTCAACCTAACAAGGCGCATAAAAAACTTGCCGAGCTTGAAGCTGCCGGAAAACTAAAAGCCGTTGTAACACAAAATATCGACGGCTTGCATCAGGCAGCAGGAAGTAAAACTGTTTACGAACTTCATGGAAGCGTACTACGCAATTACTGCACGAAATGCAATCAGTTTTACGATGCGACTTATATGCGCGATTATATTGATAAAGCAGCAAAAGACGCGAATCTTACGCCTGAAGATTACGATTCCCCCGATGCTCGGAAAAAATGGCCGTCAACGGTTGTTCCAAAATGTACTTGCGGAAATTGTACCGGGCTCATAAAACCTGATGTCGTTTTATATGAGGAAGGTCTTGATAATCAGACTGTAAGCGGTGCTACACGGGCAATCGCGGCGGCGGACTGCCTGATAATAGGCGGAACTTCGCTCGTTGTATATCCTGCGGCATCATTCATAAACTATTTCGAAGGCAAATATCTTGTGCTTATAAATAAATCGTCCACTCCGGTTGATAGTCGCGCAGATTTGGTAATAAACGACAATATCGGAACCGTTCTGGACTCAATAAAAGTGAATAAATAATTAGGATTATGGGTGCACCCGGCACGGTTTCACCGTGCCGGTCGGGTGTTGCGGGTAGGGAGAGACGGCTGTAAGCCGGCAAAACGCGAGCTGGTGTAGCGTTTTGAGCGAGTCTCGGTTGAGCCCCTGCGAAACCGTTTCTTATTCGCCTTCGAACACGCTATCGCGTGTTTTCGCTCATTCGCTCACCCCTACACCCCCTTGCACGTAAACCCAGCTCGCTACTTCCTGTAGCTCTCTTCCGCCCCGCCTCCGCTCACTTCCGGCGGCCTCCTTGCCGCCTTTTCGCGCATATGCTCCGCACTGCTCGCATTTGCGCGCGCTCGCTCCGTTAGTCGGTTCAAGTTCCTTGCTACCTGTTTTAAAACAAAAAAGCTTCTGAAAACTCAGAA
This sequence comes from Treponemataceae bacterium, assembly GCA_024685655.1. Classification (GTDB taxonomy): domain Bacteria; phylum Spirochaetota; class Spirochaetia; order Treponematales; family Treponemataceae; genus Treponema_I. Next base: position 12,324 of record JAIKVO010000077.1, on the reverse strand, counting down.
GCTTTTTTGGAGATGATCGGACTTGAACCGACTACCTTTTGAATGCCATTCAAACGCTCTAGCCAGGTGAGCTACACCCCCATGATGTAAATATCTTAATGCTTTTTTATAAAATCATCAAGAGGGGCAACTACAAAAACTAAAATCCGAAAGCCGTAAATCCGTTAATTCAGTGCTACGCTACGAACTACGCGGAAACCAATATCAGCTGCCGCAGAACCAGGAGCATTGACACTTCGATTAGAAACAACGCATTTAGAAGCGTTGTTGAACCACGAACCGCCTCTGGTTATCCGCTTGTTATCCTCGCTTTCAACAATACTGGCTGGATTCTTTACAGCGAATTTTGTTACTTTATCGTAACACCATTCAAACACATTGCCGCTCATATCGAACAAGCCAAGTTCATTGGGAGCCTTCTGGCCTACTGGATGCGTTCCATAAGAAGCCCTGTCTTCTCCTTCAGGAATTAACGTAGAGCTTTTTCCGTCTTCAGTCGATGTGTTAAATGCATACCATGCGACAGTATCTAATCCGCTATTCTGATTGGCAGAATACTTGTTTCCATCTGCAGTATCAGCACCACTGAACATATAATTCCAAATATCAAGCGACGTATCACCGCCACGAGCAGCAAATTCCCATTCAGCTTCCGTAGGCAGACGATATCCGGTGGCTCCTGCAACAAGTGAAACATTCGCAGAAATTATATGACCAGGGAATTCTTCATCTTCATCATCCGCATCGCCCACTACTATATTTGTTATTGTATACGCAGCATTAAGGCCTCCCCCTACCGCTGCCGTCAACCGATTGCAGAAGTACACAGCATCGTACCACGTTACAAACTCTACTGGACGATATCCCTGCTCATCTACCGTATCGTCATCTTCATCATCATCGTCGTCTTCAGCAGCGGCTGCAGGCGTTTCTTCTGTTTCTGGCAGCGGATAATCATCACCTTCGCAAATCCACGGAGTCGCATCAGCACCGATATTATTTCCTGTCATTATTGCTTCATACAGTTCCTGAGTTACTTCGTATCTGCCCATTATAAACGGATCAAGTTTAACATCCGGCCTTCCCCAGAAAACTCCGTTATACATTGTATCCGCACCTTCATCAATAAACTTAGGAACTTCGCATGTAATAGTCGTAATATCATCTTCTACTTTATCAGCATCGATTACATACACTTCCTCTGTCTTATCATAAGAAACGGCATTGTTTCCGGACCCAAGAATTATTTTTGAATTTGCAATAGGCCGCCATTTCGCATACACGGTTCTGTTCTCTGTAATTTTTGTATCAAAATCAAACCGATTTTTTAGTTCCTTATCACTATACCACCCGATGAAAACAAACCTCTTTGCTTCCATTTTGTTCGTCTGCTGAACAAACGTATAATCTATTTTAACAGGATCTTCCGGCTTAGTTACTTTATTGTTATGTCTGACTTGTACTATAGTTAGATCAGCTTGTCCGCTGTTCGTATTTTTGTCAAAAGTCACATCATACTCTGCATCATTGTTTTCGTTATAATTTCCGGCAAGGAACTCACAACTTACTAAAGAAAACAAAGAAATTGAAATGAATATAGTAAATAGAATTTTGCAAGACATCTTCATATAAAACTTTCTCCCTTAAAACTCTAAATATAATTCCGGTATAGCACAAACGGAGTTTACCTCTAATGTAAACTAAACCATATTAAAGTATTACACAGAAATTCCTGTTTTTCAAGTCTTATGTTTTCCAACAGGATTAACCAATCTGCTTATTTGGAAAAACTATTCCGATTATATTATCGGTCGAAATTCATTAATTCTTGAAACATCATTCCATATAATATATATTTCTGCTCATGAAAATGAATTTTCGCTTTGTTATTGTTTTTTGCTGTTCGCTCGCTTGTGTTTTCTCTCTTTTTTCCTGTAAACCTAAAAAAAACACTGAATCGTTCAATGCGATGAATACTTTTATGACGATTCAAGCATACGGCTCAAAATCTGAAGAGGCTCTTTCCACTGTAAAAAACAGAGTGGAACAATTAGAAAATGAACTTTCCACAACCATGATTGGTAGCGACATTCACACTCTGAACGATGCAAATGGAAATACTGTCTCTATTCACGATGACACAGCTTTCTTGTTTAATTTCACACACGGAATGTACAAGGCAACGGACGGAGCTTTGAATCCGGCTCTCTATCCTGTAATTTCAGCTTGGGGATTCACAACCGGTGATTATCGGATTCCTGCAGAAAGTGAAATAGAGGAACTTTTGCTTAAAACCGATTTTTCTAAAGCTCAACTGATACAAAACGGTGATACACAAAATCTAAAGGTCGAACCTGGTATGAAACTTGATTTTGGAGCTGTCGGCAAAGGATATGCTGGTGACGAGATTGTCCGGATTTTACGGCAATATGACGTAAAATATGCCCTTTTAGATTTAGGAGGAAATGTCCAGACTCTCGGAACAAAACCAGATGGTTCTTTATGGACAGTGGGAATTAAGAATCCGTGGGGTGGCGATGCCGTTTGCTCCATTAAAATTGCAGATAAAGCTATTGTTACTAGCGGTGGATATGAGCGTTTTTTTACTGGAGAAGACGGAAAAAAATATATTCATATATTTGATTCAAAGACAGGTCACCCATGCGAAAGCGATCTATTGAGCGTTTCAATTGTCTGCGAGGAAGGTTTGTATGCCGATGCTCTTAGTACCTCGCTTTTTGTCATGGGTAAAGATAAATCAATAGAATGGTGGGGAGAAAACGGCGGTTTCGATTTTATACTGATAACAAAAGAAAGCGAACTTTATTATTCATCAGGATTAACAGACAGCATTCAAGTTTTATACCCCTTTAATGCCGTCTATGAAGTAAAGCTGTAATTCTATTGGTTCTCTATACTTTCCGATTTAATGCCCGCTTCTGTTTCAGATTCAGCGGAGTCCGGACGGCTTTGAAGCGTTGCCTTTAATCTTGTGAAAAGATTTCCCTTTGTGTTTCTGAATTTGTCAGAAAGGGTTCTATAATATGAAAGCGAAAGACCCAAAAGCGAATTTTCCGGAGGCCGCAAAGAAGCAGCGCACTGGCTGAGCGCACTTACAGCAGAAAGCTTAAGGGCTTTTTCAATGCCGGACATAAGCGCTCCCTGTGTTATTGACAGGTTCCATATAGTAAAAAGAACCTTGCCGTTTGCCACGAAAAGGCTCGAAATCAGAACAAAAAGCCACAGCGAAATATGCGGAATAATGAAAATTTTTCGTCCGCTTATTATTTGGAAAATAAACGACAACACCAAAGCAACACACAATACCGGGATTGAGCTTATAAAGAAGATACCTGCGCCGGCAGCAATAATCGCAACAGCAAGTCCAATCTGCAAAGCAGCACTCTTCTTTCCCGCGCTTACCGGTTTCTTTTCTGTCTGATTGGCAGTTATATCATTCTGCACGCTCTCTGTTCGATTTACAGTTTCACTTTCTATAGCCGCACAATTTTCCGGCACACTTGTTCCTATAGCTTCACCAGTCCATCCGGCTTTCATTACTTCCGCAATAAAAGCAGTAATGAGTCCGCTTACAGAATTGAATAAAAACATGGGTCCAAGAAGAGAGAACGTTCCCTGGCCCAGATACAGTGTGCAAAGGCTGATTTGAACAAACGCACTGAGCGCAGAGCCTGCCAGGGAAATACCATAAATACTCATTAGTTTTCCACGGCAAACTTTGTTCAGTTTGAAAAGAACAAACATAAGACATGCGCTTGAAACAGACTGTGCAAGTGAAATAAGAAAAAACGGAGAAAAAAGCGTTCCACCTGTCAGGCTCGCGGCGACGGCTTTTATTGCAGAAAGAAGCAGGAAAGCAGGGAAAGGCATTTCAAACGCCATAAGAATAGCAACATTTCCAAGGCCAAGCCGGAAAAACGGAATTATCCGGGGCAAAAGAAGCTCCGCATATGAAAAAAGCAACGTTAGTGCCGAAAGATACGCTATCCTTTTTTTATTCTGAAATCGCATCATATTCTCCGTTATCGTCCAATGTGATTGTTACGTTGTTCGGCAGACAAATAAGCGGCGAGCTCCATCCCTGGTTCACGCATATTTTATTTTTACACGGTGAATCAATTATATGAACTCTACCGTCCTTTACTTCAAAAGTGGTTTCACCCAAAACGCCTGTTACAGAATAAGTTCCGTCAGTTTCAGCGGAATACTCATAGAGCTCGCCGTTCGCCAAGACTCTTACCTTTGCGCCGCTCTTAGAAAGACTGCTGACAGTAAGAAAAACTCCGACCGCTACGAGCAAACAGAAAAAAACAAAGTCCAGCGGTCTTAGAGAAGAAAGCTTGAATTTCATGCGAAAAGTATAGTGCATCACGCATTTTAAGGAAAGTACACAAGAAAAATCATTGTGATGCGCATAACTCTATAGAAATACAACGGATATCCAATTCTAAAAATCGGAAAACTTCTTGTATAAAGCGTAATTTTTTCAATTACATATATCATTTTGAGTGTTATACTTAACTAGATATGACACCGTTTCTTAGGAAATTCAGGAAATCTCTGCCTGTAATCATTTTTATTATTATCTTTGCGCTGCTAATGCTTCTTTCGTTTTTTATAATTCAAAATAACAATCAGATTTACAATGAACGGCAGTATATAGCAATGGTGAAACTTTCTGAGCGATATACAATCACAATGTATCAGAATTCCATGAAATATCTGACAAAAGTGTTTTCATTACGGTCTTTGGTACAAAGAGGTAATCTGTACACCGAAGATTTTTATCATCAGCTTGATATTTTAAAAAGTCCGTTGGTTACAGGTTTTACTTTCTCCTCATTGGGAATAATAAATAACGTATATCCGAAAGAAGGAAACGACTGGCAGATTAATTTAAATTATCAGATGTCATTTCCAGATAAAATTGATTTGCAGCAACTCATAACAATTGACAATCCTTTCTTAATCGGTCCGTACACAACACCTTCAGGCGAGCAAGAGATCGCCGCAATTCTACCTGTCAATTATTTTGATGAAAACGGACAGTCGCATTTTCAAGGAACAGTGTCTATCAACGTAAAATTTCCAGAGGTATACGAAGAAATTAATCTTTCTGATATTAATAAGGAAGGTTTTGCTCTTCGGATATGGAAAGAAAACCCTATCTCAGGAAAAACTCAAATAATTTTCGATACAGATATTTCTGTAGACAACGCACCTGCTAAATCCGCAATGACTTTCTCGAAAGAGTTTTTTGCAACAACATGGAATTTCACTTTTGTTCCATTAAAAACTTTTTTTGAATCATCAGATTTTTATGCAACAACAATTTTACTTATAATCGGCTGTTTTCTTTTCTCGTTCTTCGGATACATATTCACAAAAAGCATCCAAGCACAAGAAAAACAAAAACTTTACCAAATACAAGACAAACTTCTTCAAATTCAGGAACATACGATTTTCAGTCTTTCCAACCTTGTTGAGAACCGAGACAGCGATACAGGAAACCACGTCCGCAGAACTAGCAATTACGTTGAATTAATTGCGAAAAAAGCACAGGAGTGCGGATATAACAGTGATATTTTAACTGATCAATATATCGAGATTTTACGCAAGGCTGCTCCTATGCATGATATTGGAAAAATCATCGTTCCAGATTCAGTTCTAAAAAAAGAAGGGAAACTCACGCCGGAAGAATTTGAGCAGATAAAACGTCATACAATAGAGGGCGGGCGTATCATCCAAGAGATTATCGGACCTGTTCAGACAAAAGAATATACGCAAATTGCCGTCGAAATAGCGACATCCCACCATGAAAGATGGGATGGGAAAGGCTACCCATACGGGTTTTCAGCGGAGAACATTCCGCTTAGCGCACGAATCATGGCACTGGCAGATGTTTTTGATGCACTTACGACAGTCCGCTGCTACAAAGCACAAATGCCGTTCAATCAAGCAATTGAGATAATAGAAGCAGGAAAAGGAACGCAATTCGATCCAACGCTCACTGAAATTTTCCTTCAAAACCAGTCAGAGCTTCAACTTCTTCTCAGCAAAAGCACAATCAACTAGAATACGTTCAACCGCAAGCCGAAGCTCAGCTGCGGAATAACCGAAGCAATCTGTTCCTGAGAGCCTTCTTCATTCTTAACATCAGTAGGAATAAACCACACCTGCCCCTCTGTATAGAACGAGAATGTACTGAATACACTCCTGTCTTTGAACGAAACTTTCGGGAACTCAATCTGACCAAGAACTGCAGAAAGAATCTGCGGTTTTCCACTTTGCGTTTTAGTAAACATTGAAAAGTTTGCACCCAATGCAAATGATGCGCTTAACCATGCAAGATCAGGGCCGAAGAAATAACTGAACGGTATAGACGCAATGTTTGCAAGCAGTTTCGCCCCAAAGACATGTCCACCATAGCGCATATTTACTTTTTCTCGATCCATATTAGGGTTAAGCAAAAGAATCATAAATTCATATTGACTATCAAGCATCTGTCCATACTGGAACTGAAGCTTTACGTTATCGTCGAAGAACGTAAGACCAAATCCTACGTCAAACATCGTAACACCCCAAACATGTGCATCCAAGTACAGTCCCTGAATGAACGAAGGCACTTCGTAATTCGCTTTGTCACCACTTCTAAAAGTAAGCTTTACTTCTTTCAGCGCAACATCGTCAGAAGAAAGACCAGCGAATGAAATCTCTTCATTATATCTTCCTGCTTCAACCGGTGTTATAAGCTTAACCTGCGGAGTACTCTTGTCTATCTGGAATATTGTGCGCGTAACAGCAGTCTCGCCGTTCTTCATAGTCGCACGGATTATGGCGTGGTGAGTTCCTTCTGAGTATTCATCGTTTTCTATGCGGAATTTCCACTCAGGCTTTTTGCCGATATACGAGAAACTCTTTCCGTTATCAAGGCTTATCTCAATGCTTTCAAGCACTTTCTGCTGAATGATCTGTTTCTCGTATTTACTTGTTTCTTTTGAGGCTAAAGCTTCTTCATCGGATTGGGAGAGAATATACCCTGCCTCACCCGTAATATACGGACGGTCAATTGCGAAATCACCCATAACGAAGCTTGTTATCTTAATCCATGGACCTACGGAAGTATATGTAAAACTTTGCTCCGCAGAGTATATTACCATACCGGAGTTAAGTGTCGTTCGCACTTTGTATATATGCTCACCGTCAGTAAGTTTTTCCGGTGTAAGCTCGAACATATAATAGTTGGTTTCTGTTATGACTGTTGAGGCAACTTCCCTTCCATCCACTAACAGCGAAAGATTAGTAATCTGTTCTTCTGTTTCAACATTTCCATAAACATTGAAATTTCCAGACGTATGCTCACCATCGAGCGGATACAAAAGGTTCAGAACAGCTGGTTCGATTTGTGAATCAATCGAAACATTTCTAGAAACCCTGGTTACGTTATATGCCGCATCTTCTCCGGTTATTTCAACATTGTACATACCGTTCGGTAACGAAGAAATATCTATATCACAGTTAATGATTTGATCTATTTCAAGCTCCTGATATGCTAGATCCTCCGGAATAGCAGGCTGTGACAAATCCATATTGCGAATTTTCAAATAAAGCTTTTCAAGGCCTACGTTATCTGACATATGACCTGAAAGCGTAAGAACACCTGTCTTAAGACAATCATCATCGGCAGGAAGCTCCAGATTGATGTCCGGAGCCGTATTATCAATATTAACAAGGCTTGAGTACAATCCCTGAATATCGTAATTATCCCAAACCCTCAAGAATACGACGTGCGTTCCGTCCTGAATGATTCTTGTATCAAGCGAATAACTCCAGTCTGATGTTCCAACCGCATCCTGCCAGGTGTTTCCGTTATCAATCGATATTTGCACAAGTTTAATGCCGTTACCGTCAGACGCACTTCCTGTAATAGCAATTCTGCCAGAAAGAGATTCATCCAACGTAGGGGCAATTACCGCACCTTCCGGCTCTGCAAGAGATACGTGTATTGTCTTTGAGACCACATTTCCACGAACACCCAGAATATCTTCAGCGAATACAGTTATTGTGTGCTCATTGTCCGTAAGACTGTCGAGTTTTACATCAAAAGACCAGTTTGAAGCAGCATTTTTTGAACGAACTGGCGGAGCATCATCAATGCTGTACCAAACATATGAGTCTCCATCATCATCGTAGATAATACCAGAAACAGTGAAATCCGTCGTAATAACAGCATTATCTTCTGGCAAATGAATCTCAACTCGTGGTTTGTCTGATTCCAAATCGATTGTATAATTCTTTTCTTTGTAATCAACACTGTTTCCTGCCGCATCAGTAAACGAGAAATACAGATTTGAAGAAAGCGGTGAGTCATCAGAACCGATTATAAGAGAGACCACCGTTTTGTCACCAAAATTGATGATGACCGGCTCCGCTTCGTGAACAGCCGCACCGGAAGAAGCAGAAGCGTCACCAGGAATTCCGTCTCCTTGCTCTCCATCCTCCGATGTTCCTGCAATTTCTTTTTCAGCAGAAGTTTCCTCAACAACAGGAAGAATACACTTTCCATCAACAATACGGCCGTTATCCGTAGCTTTTACGACGAAAAGCGTCTTACCGTTTACAGAAGCTCCTTTCTCCGGCAAAACCATAGAGACAACCGGGGCCTGTGAGTCTTTTGCGATCGTAATCCGTTTCATCGTGATACGACCGGCATTATCTGTAACCCGTACATCAAGCGGAAGCATACCATCACGGAACGCTCTTATGCTTGCGTCAACGTTGTATGCGCCATCTTCATCTGCTTCAATTTTCTTCCAGTTCACACCATCGTAGATTGAGTATTCAACGGTTTTTATTCCGTTATTATCACTAGCCTCAATAGATATGGTAGCAGTCTCTTGCAGCCATGCATGATTCTTTGGAGACAGAATTTTCACCGACGGAGCCGAGAAATCCACAAGGAAAGAAATGCTGCCTGACTCGTACTCAATTCCTTCGCTATCTGTCACAGCAAGATGAACATCTTCGTAGAAGCCTTCTTTATTGGCTTTTATTTGTACAGTCTTATCTGTAGATACAACAGAAAGGCCTTCCTGTTCACAAACAACCTTTGCTTTAAAAGGCGCGGGAACATTTACGTATGCATATAAATCAGAATCTCGGCCAAGGATATGCCCATACGCATTGTCTTTGGGCATCGAATTAATCCAGTATATTTTTTCCTTGTCGTCAATACCAGCCTCAGGAGCAGCTCGTACAACAGAGATTGTTCCAGAAACCGTTTTCGTAAGAGTTTTATCAATAATGAAGTTAGCTGAAATTTCCGTTGAAACAGCCTCAAGATCTTTTAACGGTATATTGACTTCATGCTTGTTCGGTATGGCTATACCGTCATCGCCCATAACTTTCTGTACCTTACCAGAAGCTGTCGTTTTTTCTCCTATTGTGTATGTACATGATGAAATAGGTAAATCTGTATCAATAAGAACGCGCATGCTTGCAGTTTGATTCTTTGCTCCTGGTTCAGGAAGCTCAATCTGCATTCCAGACGTATACGGAACTCCGTCAACAGAATCGATAAACACAGTTACTTCGCCAGGGCGTATAATATCTGTTTTCAGCGCACTGGTTTTGCCCTTTACGTTCGCAAGTTTAATTTCTGCGCTCGATTTTCCAGCCGGGAACAAGCTATACGGAATTGCACCAGCTTCAGCGAAAAGGAAATCAACATCAGTGGACACAAGGCTTTTTCCTGCCACCATCAATGAAACAAAAGACAAAACATCCTGATAGTAGCAAGTGAAATAGAGCTGTTCGCCCTGAATCCAATTGATAGAGGGAGCTGCAGCAACTGGAGCCTTTGCTTTCGGGTCTTCCGGATCAGGTTCTGGAAGTGGCGATACTTTCTTTACAGCAGCAGCTTTTATTGTCTTTTTACTGCTTGAATCGACAGAAGCAAACTCAATTATTGTTATTCCCTCATCAAAAGAGGAAGCAGGAAGCTGCACAAAGAAATTGCCGTTACCGTACAAATCAAGTTTTTTCCAACTGCTCATATCGTCCGCTGATCTTATTATGCGGTACTCAACGGAAATGCTTCCTTCGTAAGCACCTTCTTCCTTTATAGAATCAGCGTCAAGCGAAAGTCTGTTTAGTTTTGCTCCAGCACCCGCAACACGACCACTTATGAAAACAGGGCTGAACCCGTCCAGAATACCAGCTTGTACTTGATCAAGAATAAGCTCTGGAGCCGGAACTTCCACCTTGAACTTAATAGAAGATGATTCGTAAACCAAATCTTTGTCGGTAGTAATAATAACTTTTTCTGGCGAAGATGTTCCAGCTTTTCCTGTAGATGTAAGGACTATGCTATTACCAGAAAGCTTTATTTTCGCAAATCCCTCATCTGGTTCCAGCACTGCAGAAACAGCTTTTCCACCTGTAAAATAACCGCTTACAGTTTTCGTGTTCTCAAAAGAAATCACGCCACTATCAATTGTGGAATCTGAGAAAACAACAGCACTAGAATCTCTGTTTTTAGTAAGATTTGTTCTATATATAAAGTATTTTTCTGTTACAGAACGATCATAAATATCGACCGCGCTTACTTCTATTTCTACCAATCCCCAAGGAGCAGAATCAAGCGGAATTTCATACGTTGATACTCCTTTTGAGTTTTTAAGGATTTTCGAACCAGCGTCCCTGCCATTTATCGTCCACGAAATTCCGGTAAGTCCGCACTCACTGGAAGCAGTTCCTTTAAGAACACCGCCCCTTTCTGGATGCAGCTCCATGCCAGGAACGTAATCTGAATCAGTATTTTTACCGGAAATCTTTTCTGTTACGGTATCCATCGTTACGACAGGCGCTTCTCCCATTACCGTAAACGGGAAGCTTTCCGTTTTTCCGACTACTCCATTTATATCGACCGCATAATACGAAAGCTTGTGATCTCCTACAGAAAGCTTTTCTTCCAAAGAACCGAATATATCTGTGTAGAAGACACCTTCCGTTTCTACCACATGTTCTTCAATATCTTTGTCTACGAACCAGTGCAGCTCCGAAACTCCGTCATCATCGGCAATCGTTCCACGCAAATAGAATTCGTCCTCAAACGTTGGACCAGTTTTTGCCGTCAAATCTATTTCCGGCTCAGAAATCGTTACGACCGGAAGATCAGCTTCCTTATCTACGGGTATCGTCCGGCTGACTTTTGTAATATTTCCAGCCTTATCCTCAACGGAAATGGTGAATTTAACTTTTTTGACGTTAAGATCGCTTATATCAAATTCTTTGAACCAATAAGGATTACCAGGGATTAGCTCGAACTGTCCTGTCTGTTTCTCAAATTCCCATGTAAGCGAAGAAAGACCTATAACATCGTATGCCGTTCCCGCAACCTGGAACAGACCATTTACGCTTTCATTCTCTTCCGGGGTAACAATAACAACATCAGGCTTTGTATTATCAACAAAGAAAAGATATGAAGTTACACCAAAAGACCCCTGATTATCTTCAGACCTGAACCAACAAACCTGCGCACCATCATCTAATTTTCTTGTATCGATGTTCAGGGTAAAAGTCCATTTGACTTCACGCTTATCATATTTTAATGAAATTTCTTCGAATGTTGTTCCACCGTCAAGCGAATATTCCAGTGATTTTATGCCGTTTCCATCGATTACCTGACCTTCCAGTTTTATTTTTCCAGAAACAAGCTCACCTATCGCATGATTATCAACTTCTGTCACAGGTTGAGATCTGTCCAAATGCCACGAAGCATTCACCGTCTCTCCACGAACTCCGTTTATATCCACTCCAGTAACTGCGACTGTATGCAGACCTTCTTCCATTTTTTCAGTATCAAGATAATATGACCAGAATTCCTTTCCTTCTGCACGGATAGGCCGTTCTTCATTGCCATCAAGGACTATCTCGACATAAGCTACTGCATCATCATCCACACAAGTACCAACGATGTTCAGATTTCCTGGAACCTTCTGGTTATTCTGCGGATTAGTAATTCCTGTAACAGGCAGATCAGAATTCGGATCAATATAGATATTATACGGTCCTACTACAGTCGTATTACCGCCTTTATCCTGCGCTGTCACCATTATATTGTAAAGTCCTGGCTTTTTTTCTTCTATTGGGAAAGTTTCCTGCCAACTATCAAGATTTTCGACAGAGATTTCTTCTGCTTCCCTTTTACCAGAAGCGAATAACAAACACGTTGATACTGCAAATGCTAAAAGTGTACATGCAAGATTTCTTTTTCGCATTGGTCAAATACCTCAAAAAAAA
>JAIKVO010000072.1 GCA_024685655.1 Treponemataceae bacterium | reverse complement strand
AGGGGGTGCACCGGTTTCGACGGACGTGTTGAGATCTTGAGCTGCAAGTGAGGTTGCCTGTCCTCTGAACAGACAAAAACTATAGTTGCCAAAAAAGAAGAAGACAACTACGAAGAATACGCACTCGCTGCGTAATTCGCGGGATTCAGTCTGCTCCGCTCTGTGCGGGTTGAAATCCTGACGCTAACCAGAGCTTGCCTGATGCGGTGTCCGGTACACATCGGGGACTTTTACCGGAATACGGAAGCGACGCTTGTAATGCTGCTACCGTCTCCCGACAACTACCTCGCATTACTAAACTTGTAGACGTTCCTGGTACGCACGCTCGGACGGGGGTTCAACTCCCCCCACCTCCATTATGGAAAACACATCATATTCAGATTTACAAGATGCAGTAGCCAAAATGATACTTTCTGCATCAGGATGGCGCTGCGTCTTCGCTGATTCCGGCGAAGAAGAAGACGCAACTCCTCTTATTGACGCTGCGCACACGACCATAGCACAAATAATAGCCATTGTTTTCAGTGATTACATGGCTAACTCAGGCGCAAAAAAGATTGTCGTCGGAATTGACGCACGCCCTACAGGTCCGCTTATTGCGCGTGAAATCATAAAAGTTCTTGTAGCAAAAGGATTTGAAGTAGAATTTCCCGGAATAATCGCTGCGCCGGAGATAATGGCATATTCACACAAAGTTGACGGATTCGTTTATATCTCTGCAAGCCACAACCCTATTGGTCACAACGGAATAAAATTCGGCAAAAATGACGGAGGCGTTATTCCTGGTTCTGAAGCAGCAGTTTTAGCCGACTCTTTCAGAGCATTCTGCGCTGATAAAGACGCTCCGCAAAAAGCCGCAGAAATCGCAAATTCCTGCCCGCAAGATGCTTTTGACAAAGTACTTGCCGATGCATCTTCCATAAAAGAAAAAACGCTCGACACATACAGGGATTTCACTCGCGAAGTTATTTCCGGCTATACTGACAAAGAAAAGCAGAATGCGCTTTTCTCAGAAATTGCAGAAAATGTAAAAGAAAAACCTTTATCTATCGTATGCGATATGAACGGCAGCGCACGAACAGTCTCAATAGATAAAGCTTTTTTTGCCGAGTCAGGAATCGGTTTTTTCGCGCTCAACAATAAGCCAGGACACATTGCACATGCAATTATACCGGAGCCGGAAAACCTTATTCACTGCGCGAAAGAGATGGAAGCCCTTCACTCCGGAAACGGAAAGACATCAACGCAAGTTCATCCAGAGTGTATTCTTGGATATATGCCTGATTGTGACGGCGACCGCGGAAATATCGTTTTTTGGAACGACAAGACAAACAAACCAGAAGTGCTAAAAGCACAGGAAGTTTTTGCAGTTTCTGTTATGTCTGAGCTTGCGTATCTTGCATACACTGGCAAAACCGGCGACAACACAAAGCTCGCCGTTGCAGTGAATGACCCAACATCAATGCGCATTGAAGAAATTGCAGCTGCGTTCGGTGCAAAAGTTGGACGAGCAGAAGTTGGTGAGGCCAATGTCGTTAATAAAGCACGGGAACTCAGAGCAGAAGGATACGAAGTCCGAATTTTGGGCGAAGGTTCTAACGGTGGCAACATAACACATCCAGCAGCTGTGCGAGACCCCCTAAACAGCATTTTCGCACTTATAAAACTGCTTGTAATACGCGATTCCGTAAATTCGGACGGCACAACGAAAAAAGGCTTGTTCCACGAATGGTGTTCCAGATCCGGTCAAGAGGCATGCTACAAAAACGACTTCACCCTAGCCGATGTTATGGCGACTCTGCCAGAATACACGACAACAGGAGTATCAGAGCCAAGAGCAGTGCTTCACATCAAGACAACAGACCATGCTGAGCTAAAAAAAGCATATCAGAAAGTTTTCGAAAGCGAATGGGAAGCAAAGAAGAAGGATTTACAGGAAAAATACGGATTTTACTCTTACACAGCTATTTCAAACAACGGAACGAAACAGACTGACGACATAAAAGATTATTCAGTCTCAAAGAAAGGCGGTTTGAAAATCCTGTTCAAAGACATTTCTGGAAAACCAATCGCCTATATCTGGATGAGGGGCAGCGGTACAGAACCGGTATTCCGTGTTTTATGCGATATCAAGGGAAACAGGCAAAAAGAAGAAAAAGAACTTCTTGAATGGCACAGCAATATGATTGCAAAAGCAGATAATTGATATCTTGCAGAAGACCGCATAATATGGTAAGATTTTCATACGTTTGGAAAGATTGCCAAAATGATTATAGATAAGGCATTTTTCGCCAACGTAGATTTACAATAGAAGGAAGGAATTATGGGTATACGCGGGGAACTTTTTACGACTCAGGTAGTTCTTGATAATAGAACCTATTTTTTTAATGTAAAGGAGAACCGCACCGGCGATGTATTCCTTCAGGTTGTAGAAAGCAAAAGCAAGAACGGTGAAGATTTTGACCGCCACGCCATTGTAATATTCGCAGAGGATATGCAGAAATTCTTCAAAGGCATGGACGAATCACTTACGTTTATAGAAAAAGACCGAAAAGAGCGCAAAAAGAAGCAGCTTGAGAAAAAAGAAGCAGCCGCAAAAGCTGGTTTCGGAGAAAAGAAACGTGTCTACAGGTCAAAAAAAGGCGCTGATGAAGAATCTGCACCCGAGCCAAAAAGAAGCTCTAACAACGTAAAAAGAACAGGACGCGTCCATGTTATTTCAAAAAGAAAAGACGCTGAATAAATGATTTAAAAGTGCGGATTGTTGCAAAAAAGCCACCGCACAAAACGAAAACTAGTAAGAAAAGGTTCTTCGCTGTATTGGCGAAGGACCTATTTTTTTGCATATTTCCCGATGAGCTGCCGTTGGATAGCCTTTGTGCTTTTCATATCCGTATTCAGGATATAGCTCCGCATACTGAAGCATAACACGGTCACGTTCTGTTTTTGCAAGAATCGAAGCCGCCATTACGCACGGGAAACGGGCATCTGCTTTAGGAACGGCAACCATAGGACATTTTATGTCAGGGCAAAAAATGCCGTCAATAATGGCGGCGACATTAAGCGGAGATGTTATTTCGTTACAGCTTCGACAAAATTCTCCATCACAAAGATTACCGCTGCTGGAATTGCTAGCTTTTTTGAGCATCTCAAAAAAAGCACGTTCCATTGCCAAGAGTGTTGCCGAAAGGATATTAATCTCATCGATTTCTGTATGAGATGCGCTGCCGACACCCCAAAAAAGAGCTTTTTCCTTTATCAGAGGCTCAAGTTCGAACCGTTTTTTTTCAGAAAGTTTCTTTGAATCATTAAGCTTTTCTGTAGGAAAGTTTTTTGGCAATATAACAGAGGCGGCAGTTACGGGGCCTGCCAAAGGTCCGCGTCCTGCTTCATCAATTCCACAAATAAGTATATTATCACCGAAAGATTTGCACCAAGCGTCAACATCTCCAGTGAATTTCTCTTTTTTCATTAAAGCCCTCTTACAGCTATGCGCGTATTTTCAGGGATTTCACTGTCGTTCATTGCACCGCAAACAAAATAATATATCTCCCTGTCAGAAAGATTAACTTCTACCTGCGGTTTATCAGCATAATATTCGAAGCTCATCGAAAGCATCTCACCGTCTTGTAAAAACACAAACACAAATGCGCTGCAATTGCTCCATGTACCCTTTTCATCAGCAAAACCCACTTTGTATTTTCCTTGTTCAGTTGGTGAATATGCATATATGGAAAGGCCTGTTTCGTTATCATATACTGCAGAAGTACCAGCCGTTCCTGAACCTGTCGCAAAAAATGAAACAGGCGGGAGTTTATCGATTTTTTTGTCAGTCCACATATCAAGTCTTGATTTTATAGCAGCAGCACATTTCTCATCAGGATAAAAAGATTCTTTAGGTGATATACGAACTTCTCCAGGATTTGTGGCAAACAATGGTTCTCCGGTGAAACTGAAATAATATTTTTCTCCGTCACGTCCTGAAAAGATAAGCGAATTCTCATTAAAATAAAGTATTTTATCAGGATAAACAGGAACTTCACATTCGTATATCATACCGGAAGACAAACTGAAAATCTGTAAGCCTGGCTCGCCCGTAAAAACAGCGAGATATTTCCCAAACAAAAACGGTTCGACGATATATTTCCATTCCGAGTCATACAAAAAATTCTTTGCTTTTAGTTCAAAATCGCTTATTTTGAACAAAGGCAGACCGGTATCAGAGAGACTCGTTGTTGTTTCAGTCTCGGAGTCATCAAGCAAATTGGATATCAATCCATAGAATTTTCCGGAGAAGACAGGATTTTTCTGTGAAACATCGATGTCGGGAAAGTTGCTGAAATCAATATCCGCAAATTCACAAAAATCTTCTGACGAATTAGATTCGCTTACATCGATTTCTGCATGATTACCGAACAAACCTGCCACGCTGCTTATTATACGATCAACAAGCTGGTTATAGCCATAAAATGATTTTGCCCGGTATACAAAAAACAACAAGCCTATAAGAAAAAGAAGAATAATGCAAATGATAAGAAAAGTCTTGAAAGTTTTCTTCAAATTACTTACCAGACGTATTAACGGCTCTGTTTATCCTGCTGATATACATATCACCGCAGTTCGCAAGATAAGACGCAATTTTGCTGACTTTCTTCATTACATCAATATCAAGGCATGTCAAAAGGAACGGATCTGTATCTGCAATAATAAATAAAGTGCTTATATCTTCCGGCAGAACATAGTTTGCAGGAACACCCCACTTTGCAAACAATGCCTTTGCAGCAGCGATATCACATACAAGATTGTAATAAATTGCGACATCGTTTTCCAAAGAAAGAGAGTCTGTCATAGTATCAGATTTTTCAAGAGCATCTTTCAAAAGACCGAAGGTGGGCTCATTCAGGATAACGTAGACGAGCGAAGGATTATTCATAGTTTTTGTGTATGCATCGCCAGAAAAACGAAGCGCGACATTTCCCGTCTGCTTTGCAAGCATTGTACTGAACCGAAGATACATCGCCTCAGCATCATTTATTGTTGAAAGAAGCTTTTTACGCTCCGTCGCCTCATCCGGCAGCTCTACGGTTCGTCGGTAGACTTTGTTTTCAGCAGCTGGAACCTCGCTATTATTGCCAAAAAGCCGGCTAACAACTTCAAAAAGCTTGTGTGCTATAAAAGTTTCAGGAGAATCTTTTTCAAACGCAAGGAATGTCTGTATAAGCTCGTCAGCTTTTTTATTCAGTTCATTGAATATCGGCATTGAACTGCAACTCGCTGCGAAATATCTGAAAAAGAGCATTTCAGAAAGCATGAAAGGATAACAGTCTTGCTCAACTTCAGCAGATGTCATTTGAATTATTTTCTCCAGATAATGCTGGTACTGGTCGTTTTCGACCGAATCATTCCACAGCGACACAGCAGCGTCAAAATCATCCATCGAAAGAACTTGCTGTATTTCCGTCGTTTGCGCAAAAAGAGGCGCACACAACATAGCTAAGAACAAACTCAGAATAATTCCAAAATAACCAGCGCGTTTCATTTTATCATGCCTCCTGCATTAGTCACCCACAAAAACATAAGTTTTTACCGGGTGCCATTACCTTATGGCTTTCATCATAAGCGATGAAAAACCGTTATATGTATTATTACTTTCTTCTATTTTCACAGATTTTGAATCAGTCCAAACTGCTGTAGTAGCCGACATAGCGTTTTTCGATATGAACGAGCAGTTTGTCATGGCCCAGCTTAAGTTAGTAAACTCTGCGCCCCTGCCAAAAGAACCGTTTACGGTAAGCTGCGTGTTATCAAGGTTTATTGTTCCACCCGACGCACTTACGCCAACTGCAGTTTTTGCGGTTGAAACACCACGAACGCTGTGCAGAGAAACGCTGGACACGGCAGAGCTTAAAAGAGCCGTATATGAAGAAGCCTTCATTGTAAGTCCACAAGAAACAAGCGAAACTTTTCCGTTATCCACAGTGATTCCAGTTCCGCTTCCATCAAACGAACAGAAGAACTCACAATTCTCAGCCGAGAATGAACCGCCGGAAATCTTCAAAAGATTCTTTTGGAAAACGCTTCCGGTATATGGAACAGTTTTCTCTACGCTGCATCCTTTTAGCGAAAGCGATGAGTCCCTGACAATTATGTCAGAATCGCTATTCATAATAAGCCTAGTCTCGCCTACTCCGGTGATATGACAATCCTTGTAAAACAAAAGTTCCGGTATATCCTTGAAAACACCTTCCACAAAAATGTTCGGATTTCCGTACTTCTGACTTGTTTCAATGGCCTGCTGAACGGAAGAAAGCGGATTGTTCTTGGTTCCCTCTGGATAAGAGTTACTGTATTTGTCGGGAGATTTCGCCCGGATGGCATCAGAAACGATGTAATAGTTCACCGGGTCAATAACGGTGCTGAATTCTGCTATATTGCTGTTATTTCCAGCCTCATCCTGTGCGAAAGCGTACACTGTATAATACGACGCTGTATCAGTCGGAGCAGGAAGGATGACAATCTCATCATTTGAGTCCAATGGAATAAACTCATCGGGCATATAATTCGTAAAAAGACCATTGCTGACTTCTGCCATATCAAAGCCTTCCTCAAAGTTGAGCGGTTCCGATATGGCGTAGAAAACATTTCCGTTGCTTCTGAAATTAAGAGCAACATGAGTCCGCGAGAAACCGGACATTTCATCAGCAATAATTTCGGGCATAGACGGAGCCCTTTTATCTATTGAAACTGAAAAAGAAAGCTTGCCCTGTTTTATTCCTCTGTAATAAACAGTGAACTCAGGGGCAAAATTACATAAATCACCGGTTATCGTATCAGCATAGAAAGAACGCAGATACACAGAACGTCCGTCCGGCAATATATACTCAAGTATATAATCCTGATTATCAGGAGAAGCTACGACACAAGTATTTGAAAGCTCGCCATCGGGAATACCTGAAAATGAAGGCTTTGCTGGAATAAAGAAAACTTCCGGCTCAGTGGGTATTGAAGACTCTGTTTCATACGGATAGACTGGCGTAAGATGCTTCCATGAAACAGTATGATCCTCTGTCCTGTCGATAAGAACCGGATCCTTTGTCTGAATCCAAGGACCACCATCCAATGAGTATATTACGTTCCGGCCATTCATAAAACGGATATAGTTCCAAGATGCGAATTCTATTCCTTCCTTTTCCGGGATAGGTTTCGCCATAAGGAAATCACCATTCGGATCTATTCTAAGAACATAGCGGAAATATCCGGCAGTAGTTTTCAGGACTAGCGGGATGAACCTTTCCACGCTGCATCCGCCGTCCATCGAGATAGTACCGCCTTTCTGCATTTCTGAAACATCCGGAACCGAGGATGATGTAGTGCCTGCAGCCCAGTATACTGTATCGGGAATCGTAATCTTTGTTGCCTCCGAGAAATTAACATAAGCATCGCCATCTACGATCGGGATATAATTCGGTTTTCCCCTTCCGGAGACAGTCCACGTTACGGTTTGCGTTGTATAGGTCCCGTTCGACATGACGGTGGCAATTGTAAGCTCAAAAGTTCCATACCCTGAAAGCGGAACAGGCCGGTCATAGGCGAATCCTGATTTCAAAGGGTCTGTTCCGGTAAGAGTGTAATACACTTCTGTATCGCTTTGCTTTTCAAGGACTATTGGCTGTGGATTAAGCCAAGAACCTTCTACGGGACTTATGATTTTCGTCTGGGAAAAAGCGGCAAGAATACAGTAGAATTCCATAAAAAAGAAAACAAAAATCATCTCTGTTTTTTTTATCCGCATTTTTCAACTCCCTTTCATAAATTGCTCGCAGTTCACTTTTGATACAAAACTATATCTACATCTAGTATTTAGTTGCTTGTTTTATCCTTGAACAAATCCTTGAAAACTTCACGCAACTCAGGATCTTGCTTGTAATAATAATTCTCCAACTCTTCCTGAGAAAGTCCGATAAGTTCATGACTCATATAATGAATCCATCTGTCTTCCTCCGGCTTGGTAATGACGAATTTACGGCACCAATAATCGGGCTGGATAGGAAGCTGCTCTTCTTTCTGAGTAAAATATTTGTAATCATGTACTGCAACTTTTATATCTTTGCGCGGAATTCCTTTTTCAAGAAGAACTTCAACAAGATAATTTATCGTTTTTCCAGTATCAAATATATCATCGACAAGAAGGATTTTGTCGCCAGGACGAAGATGCTCAGGTGAATATGTCCAGCCATCAATCATAACACGGTCGCGCTCACGTATATCTGTATAGGAGCGGGCAACTACAGCAGCATAAAGGACAGGATGCACATCCTTGCGTGCAATTTTAAAATACTCGCTTACGACGTTAGCGACATAAGCACCGCCACGAAGCGAAACATAGATAACATCTGGAATGAAACCGTCTTTCAGAATACGGTGTGCCATTTTTAGTGAATTGTTACGAACCTGATCGTATGGCAAAAACTCTTTCATCTATAACCTCTTTATATATTTTATCCTAAAAATCGACAAAGTGGAAGTGTTATTTAAAATAACAATGGGCTGGCTTCGTTTTAAAGCCAACCCACTGCTATTTAATTATTAAATTAGCGTTTCAAGCTTAATACAGTTTCAAGCAGGGTATCACAAGTTGTAATTGTCTTCGAGTTAGCCTGGAAACCTCTCTGAGTGATAATCATATCCGTCATCTGCTCTGTAAGGTCAACGTTTGACATTTCGAGAGCACCGGCGAGAAGAGTACCTTTTCCAGCAACACCAGATGTACTGATGTTAGCAAGGCCAGAGTTGTTAGAAGCGACATACGTGTTGTCTCCGGCTTTCTCAAGTCCGCCCTGGTTTGTGAAGCTTGCCATACCTATCTGTCCGATAGTTCTTGTCGTACCGTTCGAGTATACGCCGGTTATGATTCCGCTTGCATCAATCTTGAAATTATCAAGATAGCCCATCTTGTAGCCGTCCTGATAGAAAGCCTTTGTAGAGCTCGATGAAGCAGACTGTGTAATGGTGTTCTTCATTGAGCCGATTGTTCCGAGGTTCACGTTCATCACCTGACGGGCAGGGTTTCCATCAGCATCAGGATTTGCACCAGGAACCGTATATGACGCTACAAGCTGAATCTCGCCTTCCGGATTTGAAACATTCTCCGCAGAGTCTGTAACTGCCTGAAGTCTTCCCAAATTGTCAAACGTAACGACAAAAGAATTTTCCATACCGTCTGTTGTTCCGAGTCCGATACGAGTATTTGTCTCCGCAGCGTTCTCTGGGTCAACAGTAACTGTCGCGAGCCACTGGTTATCAGTCTCTGGAACGCGTGTGAAAGATACAGAAAGCATGTGCTCGTTTCCGAAGCTGTCGTAAATCTTTGTTTCCGTTCCCCAAGTTGCCTTCGCAATGTCACTGTCGGATGCACCATTTCTGATAATCGGGGTGTTTTTGTTAAGGTTACAGGCGAAATCTACGTTTGTAGTTGCTTTCGCAGGATCTTTCTGTCCAATCGGGATAATAAGATCTTCTGTAGTTCCAGCCGTATTAAGAACCATCTCGCCGTTAAGCTCGCGAGCCATCCAGCCCTGAACACGAAGTCCGTTAGCCGGATTCACGAGAGTTCCGTTCTCGTCAACGCCGAATGTACCTGCTCTTGAATAGAAAGTTTCGTCGCCATTCTTCAGGACAAAGAAACCATTGCCCTGAATAGCGATATCAGTTGCAACACCTGTTGACTGAAGGTTTCCTTGATTGAAAATCGTGTCGATTGAGGCGACCGACATACCGAGTCCGACTTCTTTCGGGTTTACACCGCCCTTCTCTTCGTTTGGCTTTGCAGCTCCTGAAAGCTGCTGTGAAATCATATCCTGAAAATTGACACGGCCTCTTTTGAAGCCTGTTGTATTTACGTTAGAAACGTTGTTACCAATAACGTCCATTCTTGTCTGGTGGTTCTGCATGCCGGAGACACCGGCATAAAGTGATCTCATCATAGTTCTGTTTCCCCTTTAGTCTGCGTAAACTTTTGAAATGTAATCCATGCTGTACAGATTTCCATTAACCTGTACCTGCGGGGTTTCACCACGAGTAGCGGCTTCTACAACCCCTGTCATTGTTTCTCCGTTTACATTGAGTTCAACTGTACGGCCGATTGTGCTTGTGGCTTCTGAAGAAAAAAGCATATTCGCCATTCTTGTGAAGCTTGTACTCATGTTTGTCATCTGCTCAAGAGACGAAAACTGAGCCATCTGCGCAATGAACTCCGTGTTCTCCATAGGATTAGTTGGATCCTGATTGGAAAGCTGTGTAATAAGAAGCTTTAAAAAATCATCCTTGCCCAATTCCTGACTTACGGTACGTCCATTTTCCGCAGTGTTTTTCGCATTCTGAAGATTGACTGCGTTATTCACAGCAACCATATCTTCTGCGCTCAGTTTTGTATCAATTGTCATTGACATCCCCTCTACAAAAATTATCAAGCGTCAATTAATGCCGTCTATGCGACGAGATTTACGTTTCCTGAACCTGCATATTCGGCAGGAATAACATCTGGCATTGAATCAACATATTTCATGCCTCTGTTGTTGACAGTGCTCTCCTGTGCAAACTGCCTATTTTCCTGCTGATTCTGGCTTCCACCGTCACCAGAACCGCCCCATGCAAGCTCGAAACCGCCTGTTTCAAATCCGCTCGCAGAAAACGCTTCCTTTATTGCGGAGATATTCTCCTTGAAAGCATCGTATGCTTCGCGGCTTGCAACCACGATTTTTCCTGATATTTGATTCTCGGATAGTTCGAGTTTTATCTTAACATTTCCGAGTTGTTCAGGATGAAGAATTAAGTTTATCGAACCTTTGCTGTTATTCTGAAGTACGATAGAGCCAGTCTTTACAAGGTCTCCGGCAGAAGTCTCAATCTCTTTCGAAAGCATTGAGGCAAAATCCGCCTTTGTAAGACCTTCCGCGCCAAATTGTGCACCATCCTCGGATAAAGCTGTCTTATCCGCCGAAGCAAGAGAAAGTGAAATTTCCGCGTTTCCTTTTGCATCAAATGTAACTTGTTTAGAGAAACCTTCTTTCACTGTTTTGCCGGATTCATCCTGCTCTGTACGCAAATCAACAATCTGGATTTTTTCGCTGGCAGGCAAAGCTGCATTAAGCTTTGCGGATGCTACAGCATCTTCGTCAGCGGAAACCATGCTGAGTGTTTGCGGATTTGCCGCAGGAGCCTCTTTGTCCGCTTGCTTTGAAAGCATTGCCAACATAGAGTCGTACTCAGAGAAGCGTGATTTTTTGTCCTTTTTAGATTCAGTTTTCTCAGTGTCGGAAAGTGACTCGGCATTGCTTTCCGCAGACTTTACGGCAAGCGCGGTTTCTGTGCGGACATTTTCCTTGGCAGGTTCTTTTGCGTTTTCAGCGACCGTGGCGTTTTTCATGACAAAAGAATCATCTGCAAGCGTCTTGCCTTTCTGAACTACAGGCTCGCTGTCTGAAAGTGCTGCGTCTTGATCAGAAAGCTCCTGCGGCAGTTTTTTCTCAACATCAAAATGTGCTTCTTTTTTAGGAGAAACGTCCTCTTCTGCTGGTATTTCAAGTGCCGCCGCTGTTTCTGTCGCTACTTCTTCTGGAATTTGCTCATTTTGAAACACTTTTTCCGCAAACTGCGCATTTTCCGGTAATGAAGGAACTTCATAAGCAATATCTTCTGTTACCTCTTCCACAGAAGCATTGAAAACAAGAGGCGTCTCTTCTACAGACGCTTTCTCGACCTGATTACTCTGACTTGTTTTTGGCGTTACTTCTTTTTCTTCCGGTTCCGCAGCCGTTTTTTCCGCAGAAACAGGTTTCTCATCGGAAGAAGCAACTTTATCAGATGCTTCGACATCATTTTTTTGAGAAACGTCGTCAGATTCTTTTATTTTTCCATCCGTGGTATCTTTCTGTTCGGCCTTCTCCAGCATTTCCCTGAATGAAGGACCGTCATTCTTTCCGGCGCTCGTTCCATGAGCCTTATACCCTGTATCCAAACCAGAAAGAGAGGCTGGTTCGGTGCGGGCCGGAAGAATATCCAGTGCCATTGTAGGCATAATACCTCCGATGCAAACATCGGAACGGACATAAGATTGTCATGAGTTTCGCAGTGTATTCACTGCCGATTTTTCCGAGCCTTCAGGGGTTTCCTAATTCAGGCTTTGAGGTTTCGAGCTCATTTTGCGGGTTATCTCCGCAACTCTGTCGGCAGGCATGAACGTCAACCAGTATGAGACCATTGATGAAGAACCGCTCTCCTCCGCAATTTTATCAACCATCCGGATTGTATCTATAAAATCCTGGTCATCCATTGCAAGAAGAATCTGCACAGCACTTTCTGGAGGCATACCGTTCAAGTATTCAGCCCGTGTCCTGATGTTTACCTCTCTATCTTCGGTCTTTTTTCTTTCATTATTGAATGTTTTCTCGCTTTCTTCGAGAGCTGTCCGTCTATCTTCAAGTTCTTGCGCCAACTGCTCGTTCTCGGCTTCTTTCACAAGAATATCAGCCTCACGCTTATCTAGTTCCTGAGAACGGATTTCGTATTCCTCAATGATTTTTGCGTTACGATCGGTTTCCAAATCAGCAATAATGGCATTTTCTGGCTTATCTGCTGTCTCTGATGTCTGAGGAGTCAGACCTAGCAATGTATATATAGGGGTAAAAGTTTTCTTCATTTCGATTACCCCAAGATAATCGAACCAAAGAAGCCCGGCAAGAATCATAATTACAATGAGGATTAAAAGAACTATTGATTTTCCGATTGTTTTTGCAGCGCTCACATCCCACCCCGCATTTAACTTTTAAAATGCGATGTTGTAAATCGCGCTATTTTGGCGATTTATAACTCGGCGGCTATCTCGGAAAAACACGCAAATGAGTTTTTCGAGACACCCGATATAGTATACAATTGAATTCTCAGAATGTAAACACACCGCATACCACCAAATCATAAAGCTTTCCTTCCTGTTCATTGGCGAAGTACCAAGTAAAATCCGCACCGATATCAAACTGAAAATTTTGCATAAGGCTCATGATAGGTGACATCGTGAAATTTGCACCGAATGTAACTCCATGTTTGACCGACAGAGACGGAAGATCCGTTATAAGGCGAGGAAAATCAAGTATCATCATATTACTAGGATATGTCTTCCAGTTCGCGATATATCCGCCAGTCAAAGTGAATCTGTTCGCATAAAGAGGAAATATCGGAACACCTTTTTGGATTTCTGTCGAGAAGAGAACTACGTTAGTGGCCAAAGTCAGGAATGATTCTGATGTTTTAGCGATGACAGCCTGTGCAGAAATCGGGAAAAGTCCGCCAAAACCAGCGTTTAAATGAAAACCGATATTGTTAAAAACAAGTGGCGGTAAGCTTCCTCCGAAAATTGATTCGTTGATGTACGAGATTCCTGCAGAAAAAGACATCGCATCATATACTCCTTTTCCAATTTTGTATTTAGCGACATACGATATATCTGCATTATCTACGATGGTTCGACTGGAATCAGATTCATAAGCGTACAGGAAGTCATTTGAGTACTGGATTTCCTGCCGACGCGTAAATACAGGAACAGCTCCGGCCAGCGAGAGTTTTCCTTTTAGCATTGAGAAGCTTTTTCCATCATATTCCGTAAGGAAAGATAAACTGTATGACAAAAATGAGGAACCACCCCAAGTTCGGAAACCGGCTCCCCATTTTCCGGTGAAATAATTCCAGCCACCAGAGACAAGTAGCCTAAAACGTTCAGTCGGGTCCATCGTCAACCAAGAAAGACCCACCGGATAAGCTTCCTCTGTTGTAAGATCTATTCCCGCCGGGATAAAAGCTCCGGGGAATAAATAATTCAACGCGTTGTAGTTTCCGCGTTCGGCAGGCAGAACAAGCCCTTGGGAAGCATCATCATGTTCGTTTTCATCTCCAAATGCTGCCAGTATATCATTTTCCGCCATCACACTTTCCGTAGGACTGCCAGAAAAACATGATGCGACACGCACAGGGCTTAGCTCTGCGACACCACCAGGAATGCCGTGGCAATAAGAAACATCCAGAGATTCTGCTTTACGCGCAATAAAATAAAGTGTATCAGTTTCTGCATCATAAAAAGGCCGATGCATTCCACCAGAAACATCGCCGTTAGCAAGGAATACGCTTGCGGAAACGGCTTCCTCGCCGTTAAATTCCGTTTCAGGCGAAGAATTCACGCTATCCAAGTCGGCAGGAATTTCAATTATTAAGAGACGCGAAAGAGCACCGGGAGCCGTTTCCGCCAGAGCATTATCCGACGCAACGGGAACGACTAGCGAATCTTCAACTTCTTGCAGAACAGGAATTTCTGACGGATTTGGCAAAAAATCTTTTCCTGCAACAGCGCAATAAAACATATAACTGCCGTTTTTTTCACCGCCATATGCAAGTGAAGACGGAACTATATTTTCCGGAAAAGTATAATCGTCAGCAATCGTCAAAAAGAAGCTTCCGTCTTTCGCTCCGAGCTCGTACCCGACAAGTTTCCAAACACCGGTGTCTTTTTCCAGGGCCCAGATTTTTCCACCCGCGGAGTGCATTGCGTACACTTCCCTGCTTACAGGCAACTTCTCCGAAATAAGGATCTCTGCAGAGCCATCGTGCGCAAGAACATCATCAAAAGCACGTATCTCTAGATATGCCCTGCCAGAACGAACCGCAGCCCCTACTAAAATGTCGCCGTATTCCGGGATTTCGGCAAGACAAGCAGATGAAAGCGGATACACAGCCTTCGCCACATACTCATTACGCTCCATATCATATATTTTTAAGCTGTAAGAATTTGCAAGATTCGTACCAATACCGGTTATGAGCAAATATCTGCCATCATCCGAAAACGACAAATCCGAAACATAACCGTCCGCAAGAAGAAGATTTTTCAGTTTTCCGGGAAGTCCAGTTTCATTATCAACCTGAGCATATTTAATGAACGAACCGTTTTCCAAAAAAGCTATGCCTTTTTCTTTTCCGTTTCTGAACGCGAATGCTGAATGGCTGGAAGGTTTTCCGTTCACAGTAACGACATCAATATCATCCGCAAGAACCGGTACGGGAATTGATTTTTCGAACTCGCTCCACTCTTCTTCAATTGAAACTCCGTAAACTGTTTTGAACGAGCCGTCTATAAACGGATTCCATCCTCCTCCGCTTCCGCACAGCGTCCATAGCTCAGAATACTTTTCCATGCCGTATTTTTTCTGGATATATCTGTTAAACGCACCTCCGAAAAGATATGCATATTGAGAGGCAGGGAAAATATCCCTGGGACCAGAAGCGTCTTTCCATCCGGGAAAAACATCCTCAATTTTTGCCTGCACAAGATACGCAAGACAGTCTCCGCTGTTAAGCCTACCTTCTCCATCCATGCTCTCAAACGAAACAGTTGCCCCTTCCAAAAATGAAAGTGTAGAAGTAAAAAGATAAGAAGGAGAATAGATGTCACCTAACAGAGAAGAAACAAAGTCCCAAAATCCGTCTTTCATGTTCATCGTGAAAGCATGTATAAGCTCATGATAAAAAACAGAAGTTTTAGTGTTTGAAAAAACTGAAAGTGAAAAGGTATCTGGCGGAGTATCGAAAAAAACAATACGATTGTAGGGAGCCGCTGTATAATAAGCGTTCAGCTGCTGCGTATCCGGTGTTATATAAACAGGCAGGAAAAGATTTATATCAGTTTGAAGCAGCGAGGCAGCCTTTTCATAAAGTTTTTCCGCATTCTCATAAAGAATAACGGCAGTCTCCTCGCTTTCCTCCGGATAGATGAACTCAAAATGCTCAGACCGAAGCGTATAAAGATTCTCCGCCACTATTTCCGTCATATAAAAGGAAAACAAAACAAACAGGATGAGAAAAACTTTCTTTTTCATTAAATACCCCTACTTACCACACTATTGAAGCAAAATCATCATTTCTGTATTATCAATAGTGAAACCAATAAATACTCTATTGGTAACTCTAAAATCGTATTTTTTCAAGCATTGGGTACAATAGCTGAAAACTCGGATATTCAGGAAACCAGAGGAGATCGATATATGTCAGAATCAGAAATTTCATCAAAAACATACGAAGCTGCCGTTGAGCGCAGTAGAAAGATTGAGGAAGATATTCTTGTAAACCCGAAAAAATACAGGGTTCTCACAGGAGACAGACCGACAGGACGCCTTCATATCGGGCACTATTTCGGTTCACTGCAAAATCGTGTGCGTCTTTCAAAACTCGGTGCTCCTACAATGATTCTTATAGCTGACTACCAAGTTCTTACAGACCACGATGCATTTGATAAAATAAGCGAGAACACAAAGCAACTTGTAATTGATTATCTTGCTGCAGGAATTAATCCGCAGGAACAGGATGTAATTATCTATCCGCACAGCTACGTTCCTGAATGCAACCAGCTTATGCTGCCTTTCCTTACGCTAGTAAGCAATGCTGAGCTTAGCAGAAACCCGACTGTAAAAGAAGAAATTGAAAGTGCCGGACTAAAAAACGTAAATGCCGGAATGTATACATATCCGGTTCATCAGGCATGCGATATTCTTTTCTGCAAGGGAAACGTTGTTCCTGTTGGAAAAGACCAGCTTCCTCACCTTGAAATGACGCGTACAATTGCAAGCCGCTTTAACAAAAAGTTCTGCACAGATATGGGCAAGGAACCTGTATTTCCAGAGCCACAGGCGCTTCTTAGCAAAACGCCGATGATTCTTGGTTTGGACGGAAGCCAGAAGATGAGCAAGAGCCGTGGAAACGCGATTATGCTTTCCGCCACGGAAGACGAGACGGCTAAACTTATCAAAAAAGCCAAGACAGATGGTGACAGACATATCACATTCGATCCTGTAAACAGGCCTGAAGTTTCAAATCTGCTTATGCTTATTTCTCTTTGTACAGGGGATGAGCCGGACGCAATTGCAGAGAAAATCGGGGACAATGGCGGCGGAATGCTTAAGAGCATGCTCACCGAATGCCTTAACGAAAAGCTCCGTCCTTTAAGAGATGAAAGGAAACGGCTAGAAGCATCCCCTGACTATATACGGAATGTTTTGTTGACAGGAGCGGAGAAAGCTCGTGCGATAGCGATTCAGACGCTTAACGAAGTTCGCCATGTAATGAACATGGAGATATGATTATAGAAAACTAACGGGCGGTAGCGATGGTAGCCCCGAAGTACATTTGCAAGGCGGCGTAGCTGCATTGCAAATGTATGAGCGTTAGCAAAGGGCGAACGTAGCGACCGCCGGGTTTGCAAAGCAAAACAGGCGGTACCGCCCTTTTATTTTTGCTTTTCCTTGAGTTTATCGAGCATTTTGCGGAACGCGCTGTCCGATTTTTTTAGCTCGCGTGATCCGCGCGTTATTTTGCACAAGCTTATGCCAAGGCTTCTCGCAATCTCGCGCTGTGTTGTTCCCTTTTCTATTTCTTTGACAAGTAACCATCTGTCTGAAATGTCGTGAACTTCGGCCGGTGTAAATAGACATTTGAAGAATTCACACAGGAACTTTGAGTCATCCGTTTCTGCAATCAATTCTACAAGCTCATTAAAACTCTCTTCAGACCTGATATCTGCTTCTTCTTTATTTTCCATACTACTATTATAACTTGATTTTTCTAAAAGTCCATATAAAAATAATCATAGGAGGGGGAAGACTCCCCCTAGCCCGCACACGGTTGCGGGCTACCCTCTCTATCGCTACGCGTACGAACAAAGAAAACTACTATCAAAGCCGGAAAAGATTCTGCGAGTTCTTATAAACTGTCTGCGCCAGGCTTTCTACCGTTTCACCGCGCATTTCTGCTATATACGCATACGTGTGCTTTATTAGGAGCGGTGTGTTCGTTTTCCCACGTTCCGGCACTGGTGCAAGATATGGTGCATCAGTTTCCAAAAGCAGTCTTTCGGACGGAATGTAACAAATGAGTTTACGCATTTCTTCGAGTTTGCTTTTTTTTGTGTAAGTTACAGCTCCTCCAAGAGCGATATACCATCCCCGGTCAAGGAACGCGCGGGCTTCAGCAATTCCGTAGGAAAAGCAGTGAATCTCGCCGTTGTCGTAGCCACAATTTTTTATTGCATCAAGAGTTCCTTCAAATGCGTCGCGGCTGTGCACCATTACAGGAAGAGAGAATCGGCGGGCAAGCTCTATTTGCATTTCAAAAAGCTCGCTTTCGCCTTTCAATATTTCTGGCGAAAAGTCGTCTTCACTTCGGTTGTCGGCGCCGGACGGATTCCAGTGGTGATCAAGCCCGCACTCGCCAAGCGCGCAAACAGGTTCCGATGACGCAAGGCTTTCGGCGATTACAGTTTCGAGCGTGCGGCATTCCTCGACGCGGTTTGCTATTGCGGTTGGGTCCGGCCAGATGCCTGCTGTATACCTGACTAACGCGGCGGCTTTGCGACTTTTTTCTTCGTCGGCAATTTTCGCGAGTGCGGCAGAAACAAGAGCACGGCGTTCTGGAAGGTCACCGCTATCTGTTCCGGCGTCTATTATAAGACGGAAGTTTTCTTGAGCGGCATTTTCAAGGATTGCGGACAAATCAAGCCCGCGTTCTCCGAAATATGATAAATGGCAATGAGTATCTGAAAGCATGGAAAGTATTTTATCGATTCTCGTGACATGTTGCAATAAAGTTAGTTTTCATATAAAATATAAGAGGTTCGCTGATGAAAACATGATTTGAATTGTGCGAATCTGAATGCCGGAATGGTGGAATAGGTAGACACAAGGGACTTAAAATCCCTCGGTAGTAAAATGCCGTGCCAGTTCGATTCTGGTTTCCGGCACAAAAAAACGCTCCGAAATGCTTTGTCAGCTTTCAGGAGCGTTTTTTGTATATGACATTTAATATCACGACTTCATTGCTTTCGCCAACATTCCTACAAGCTCAGCCGGTCTCGCCTATTTCAAGCGTTTTCGGCTTCGAGCGCCGCGAAAATGAACGGCCCTACTCCCTTAAAATCATCAGAAACGACTGGCTCTTTCACATAATACTCGTAAGAGCCGTCGCGGTATGGGTTGCCGCCAAGCCCGGCGACGCTGCAAATGCCTGAAAGATGCAAGTTTCCGTCCGCATCCTGGGAAACACGGCTGCATAGCCCGCGCCAGCCTTTTTCTGCGGAGGCAAGAGCTTCGGCGGCAGTCGCATTTGTGTCTTCGTCAAGCCAACCGTTCCGCGCCATCCTGTAAAGAAAGCACGTAAACATTGCAGAACAAGAAGTTTCCAAATAGTTTTTGTCGCGGCGCGGCATATCGAGCACCTGATACCACAATCCGCTTTCTGCGTCCTGCACGGAAATAATCGGCTTCACAAGAGAACGCGCGATGGTCAGAAGCCGCTCCCTGTATGCTCGGCAAGTTTCAGTATCCGGGATAATCGCAAGCACATCCGTCAGCGCGAACGAGAACCAGCCCATCGCCCTGCCCCAAAAATGCGGTGAACAGCCCGTGACAGAATCAGCCCAAAGCTGCTTGCAGGACTCATCCCACGCGTGGTACAAAAGCCCGCTTTCCTTATTGCGCGTATGCTGATACACAAGCTCAAACTGATGCACAAGATCCTCGTAATCGCTTTCAGAGCCGTACTCTTTTATAAAACGCGCATAAAACGGTCCCTGCATATAAAGACCGTCCAGCCACATCTGCCACGGATATATTTTTTTGTGCCAAAAGCCGCCGCTCTGCGTTCTTGGCTGCGAGTCAAGCTGCTTTTTCAGGAGCTGTATCGCCTTAAGATATTTCTCATCTCCAGTATCTTTATATAAATCGAAAAGGTTCTTTCCTGGGTTTATCTGATCAAGGTTATATTCATCTTTCTTATATGTCGATATTGAGCCGTCTTCATTTATCTTGGTGTCGTACATAGCTTTAAGCCATGACGAAAAATCGGTGAATCCGTATTTTTTTCCAACGGCGTAGATACTCTGCATCACAAGGCCATGCTCATAATGCCATTTGACCTGGTTGGGCGTATATCTGTTTATTACAGACTGAGACATTTTTATTGATAGAAGGTTATTTTTATTTGTTGAAGTCATAAATATCCAAATATATCATTAGCATATTGATATAGAAGCTTTCGGCATGAACCAGCACACAGAGCCAAGGTTGTGCGTATAAAGTATTTGACTCGCACTGGCGAACCACGTTTCTTCATTCCATAGAACGCCAGTGGTGCTCGCACGCACAAATAGGCTCCATGCTGAACCATGCCTACGCTTCTATTATCATAAACAAATCATAATCAACGATAATACGTTAGATTAATAGAGAAGTGAGTGTTCTTTTGCGTAAGCAACACCGTTGTCATTCCAAGCCTGACCACCGATGTTCTTAAACTCTGTAACCCATGCATCCCAGTTAGCTTTTGTAAGAGCGCGTGTTCCGTTAAGGAACTCAAGAACGCCCTGCTCGTAGAAACGTTTAAGGTCTGCGTTCGGTGACGGCATTGTACTGTTACCGTTGTTAGGTGTCCACTGCTTCTGTTCCATCTCGCCAAGAACATCACCTGCGCTCATGCGTTTCTTTGAAGTAGCTGTAATGTAAGCAGGATAGCGAGCTGCAATCTCAACATCAGAGTTGTAGAATACCATGTTCTTAAGCTGTGTAAGAGGAATCATATCTGCTTTAGAGAAGCCCTTTGACTCGTCTGGAATACCTTTTTCTGTAGGAACACCGTTCTCGTCAAATACAAAGTTCACGCCCTCTTGTCCCCATCCGAGCAAGTAGTATCCGTCTGTAGCCATCCATTCAAGGAGAGCAGCAATCTTTGCTTTCTTTCCTGTGTCGGCAGCTGTCTGAGAAACTGCATAAATACGGAATGCGTTTGCATATACACCGATTGATGACTTACCTGCAGGTCCTACAGGAGCGTCAAGAACAATCCAAGAAGCGTTCGGGAAATTGTCGTCGAACGGCTTGTAGTTAGCCTGTGAACCGAAAGCTGCGTTCTGCTCGCGCATAATACCGAACTTACCCTGCTTCCAAGCAGCGCGGAAATCATCTTTCTTGTATGCTGTCCAGTTAGGATCGATAACACCGTTGTCTACCATTTTCTTTACGAATGAGATAGCATCGAAATACTCAGATTTGAAAAGGTTAAGTCCTGCACCAGCTTTTGTAAGATCCCATGTACCAGGAACACCGAAAGCACCCATAATTGGTTCAAAGCGGTTTCCAAGGCCCTCTTTTACAGAGCTTACTTCGAGGAATGCGCCAAATCCGTATGTATCGTTGCGTCCGTTTCCGTCCGGATCATTGTATGTAAAAGCGTACATGAAGTTGTAAAGGTCATCGAGCGTCTTCGGCACAGAAAGTCCGAGGTTGTCGAGCCAGTCTTTGCGGATAAGAAGACCTTCGTTCTTTGTGAGTGAACCTGGATCTGCAAGACCGTATGAAACGCCGTCTACAGTTGTGTTTGCAACGCTTTCTGCTGTGTAGTGAGTCTTTGTGCGTGTAGGCATGAGTGAATACATGTCGTCAACTTCGGCAACGAGTCCCTGCTGAACGAGCTTAAGCCATACATCGCGGTCTACCATGAAAAGGTCTGGAAGCGCATCAGCTGCACCGGCTGCGTTAATCTTAACGTTCTGGTCATCCTGTGATGAAGGAAGAGCCGTAAGCGTAAGGTTGATATTAAGCTTATCTTTTACAATCTTATAAACTTCCCAGTCTGCTGGTGGCGGGCCTGCTTCGGAAGCAGCAGCTCCGTACCAAATCTCAATGTCTACCGGCTCGTTTGATGCAGCGGCAGTACTTTTTGTGTCTTTCCTACCACCTGCAAATACAGGGATAAGAAGCGCGAAAACGAGCAGCAGAGCTACAAGTTTCTTCAATGTCTGTTTCATTTTTGTCCTCCATTTAAGTTGTGAAAAACAGCAACTATATTTTTCTGATTTCCCGAACAGGGAATCAGCATTTTCAAATTTCAGCATCTTGCGCATATTTGCCTGTCGCACATTCGCGCAAACTCCAAACGACTATACGTCGAGTCAAGACACGCTTCGCTCAAGGTCTTGACTTCGCCGTTTTGCCGCTTGCTAACAATTATCAAGCGGCAATTAGCCTTTGACGCTTCCGAGCAGCGTACCCTTTGTAAAGTATTTCTGGATAAAAGGATACGCAATAAGCATCGGAATTGCGGACATGAACACAGACGCAGCTTTTATTGCCGAAACAGGAGTTTCGCCAAACGCGTTCACATCAAGGTTCTCATTCATGCTCGCACCGAGCAGGATGTTACGCAGCAAAATAGGAAGCGGCTGCAAGTTGCTCTTGTTAAGGTAGAGCATCGCGTGAAAGAAGTCGTTCCAAAAGCTTACGCCGTAATACAGGCCGATAGTCATCAAAATCGGTTTTGAAAGCGGCAGGATGATGCGGATAAGTACCATCCACTCCGGAGCGCCGTCAATACGAGCCGATTCCTTAAGCTCTTCGGGGATTCCCTCAAAGAAGCCTCTCATAATAATGCAGTTATATGTTCCGACAGCTCCCGGAATGAAAACTGCCGAAATATGGTCAATAAGTCCGACGTTCTTAACAACGAAGTAAGTCGGAATCATACCTACGCTGAAAAGATACGGAATCAGCACGAACGTGTTGAAAAACTTGCGTCCGGGAAGCGTCTTTACCGAAAGTCCGTAGGCAAGCGGAACGGTAAGAATAAGGGCTGAGCCTACACCGAACACAAGAATCTTAAGGCTGTTCAAGAATGCCTGAATAAAGCCGCGGTTTCCGAGCAAAGATTTATAAGCCGCACCGGACCATTTCCACGGAACAAGGAACATTCCCTCCAAGTTAGAGCCAACAAACGTCGAAGGCCTGAAAGAAAGCGTTATCGTTGCCCAAATCGGAATGACCACGATGATAAGCACGAACACAAGGAAGATATCGAGCAGAGCATAGAACACTTTGTCCGAAGCCGGAACCTTTATAGAAGATTTGTAAATATCGTTCTGTTTAGCTTTCATAGCGCACGCTCCTACATTATGGACGTGTCAGAAATCTTTCTGACCATCGCATTAGAGAACATTACAAGAGCAAAACCAATAACGCCCTTGAAAAGACCGACCGCTGTAGCGAGCGAGAACTGGAACTCCAAAAGTCCCTGTCTGTAAACCCATGTATCGATGATATCCGCGACACTGTAAACAGACGGCGAATAAAGCATGTACATCTGGTTAAAGCCGGCATCAAGAATAGTACCGAGACGAAGAAGAACTACAGTCGCAATAACAGGCTTTATTGAAGGAAGCGTTATATACCACGTACGCTGGAACGCTGTCGCTCCCTCGACCATAGCAGCCTCATAAAGCGAAGGATCTATTCCCATAAGAGCCGCAATGAAGATAATCGCGCTCCATCCCATCTCTTTCCATGCATCAGAAACAAGAACAATCCACGGGAAAGTCTTTGTGTCCGTAAGAAAGTTCACAGGCTGCCCGCCGCACAGCTTTATGATGTCGTTTATAACACCGTCACCGGGAGCAAGAAGCGCGAGCAAAATACCGTACACAATTACCCAAGAAAGGAAGTGCGGCAGATACGCGAGCGTCTGGACAATCGGGCGCAGATACTTGCGGCGGCTCTCGTAGCAGACGATTGCAAAAAGAATAGCCATCGGAACACTTATAAGAAGCTTTCCGAAACTGTATACAAGCGTGTTACGCAAAAGCTGTCCAAAATAGTACGAGCTGAAAAATGTCTTAAAGTGCTTGAAAAGGCTCAAAGACTTTGTTCCGTCCGCATTCACGACAGTTGCCCACGGACTTCCTACAACGCCTTTCTTCGCCGCGAAATCCTTGAACGCAATCTGAGCGTTGAAAATCGGAACATATTTGAATATCACATAATAGATAAGAGGAATAAGCATTATGAAATATACGGAGCGGTGCCGGACAATTTCTTTCCAAAGCCGCTTCCTTGCAAGTGTTTTTTCGTTAAGCATTGTTGTTACCTCAAATGTTAAAGGGGGAAGTCTGCTCGAAACTTCGCACTTCGTGCTTGTTGCGGAATTCCCCATCGCTCCAGCCTCCTCGGCTTCGCGGCCTTCGCAGCATAGCTGCTCGGAGACTCGCTCAAAATGCTTCACTGAAGCATTTTGCCGGCTTCCAGCCGTCGCTCCCTAGGTGGCTTCCACTACCCCCTCTTCGGGTTTCGTCATTATCAGATTACTTCAAGGTCGAAAAAAAATAACGCTTGATTATTGGATTTTTCCGACATACGGGCGAAAGTGATTGACGTAACGAAAAAAAACAGTACCATAACCCAAAAATTGATATATGGAGAAAACATGAATATTTTGCTTTTTTGCTGCAAAGGCTTTGAAACAATGGAGTTCGCACCTTTTGTCGATGTCATGGGATGGGCGCGGAATGATTACGGATACGATGTGAACATCACCACATGCGGTTTTACAAAGACAGTACGATCCACTTTTGATATTTATGTAACGATGGACAAGACAATCGACTCAATCAATGTCGATGATTACGACGCGCTTGCAATTCCAGGCGGATTTGATGAATGGAACTTCTATGACGAAGCTTATGACGAGCGTTTTCTTGATCTTATCCGTGAATTCGACAAAAAGGGTAAATATATCGCATCAATCTGTGTAGGTGCGCTGCCAATCGGTGCTAGCGGAGTTCTTTCAGGCAGAAAGGCAACTACATATCACTTAAGGGACGGACAAAGGCAGAAACAGCTGGCTCAGTTCGGGGTGAATGTTATCCCGAACGAGCGCATAGTTATTGATAAAAACATCGTAACAAGCTTTTGCCCGGAAACAGCAGCAGACGTAGCGTTCGTCCTTCTGGGGTGGCTTGTCGGAAAAGACAAAGCAGCCATTGTCTCCCACGCAATGGGGTATTAAAAAAGGTTAAATCTTGCAAATAGATGAAATTATTTCTATTGACATTTCTTTATAATGTGTTATATTAAATATGTCGGATAGGAGACGGTAAACCCTATTCAAGTGGTCGGTACAGCGACCTTAACCCTGTAACATAGCCGACAATCAGTCGGCTTTTTTTGTATACTTAGCACAGAATGCTACTCTTTTTTCAAAATTCATGATATAATTTGATTATATCGTGGAGGTAACCGTGAAGTTTTCCTTTTCAGGTCATGTATTCAGGCGAATGGCTGAACGTGGGTTTTCACCGGATACAATCAAATCTGTCATAAAAAATGGAACGGTTATAAAAGAATATCCAGATGACACTCCTTATCCAAGCAGACTTATTCTTGGATTTGAAGGAAACCGTCCTGTTCATGTCGTTTCAGCTTATTATCCTGTAGACGACACT
Organism: Treponemataceae bacterium; assembly: GCA_024685655.1. GTDB lineage: Bacteria > Spirochaetota > Spirochaetia > Treponematales > Treponemataceae > Treponema_I. The sequence goes on along the minus strand of JAIKVO010000072.1, from coordinate 3,947 downwards.
GAATATGTAATTACAGTATACGAGCCAGATTCTTTACTCTGGTCTGATAACTTTACGGAAAGGAGATAAAAATGAAATGTCCGATTTGTAAATTTGGAGAAATGAAAGATGGTTTTACCCAAGTCGTTTTAACTCGCGGAAATTCCACAGTCATCTTCCGTAATGTTCCAGCCCGTATCTGTGATGATTGCGGAGAGTATTATTTGGACGAAGAAACAGCCCAAGATCTTTATTCTCGTGCTGATTATTGCTTCACTTCTGGACAGGAAGTCGCAATTATTGAATACAAACAACTTATTTCAGCTTAGAAACTCCCACTTACTTTTCCAGTTTTTCGGGGTTGGAGCGGAACTTTCCGGGTGGTACGCCGTGGATTTTCTTGAAGACGCGGCAGAAATACGCCTGATCCTGAAAACCGCACTTTTCCGCGACATCATAGACCGTAGAGTTTGTATGAAGCAGCAGCTGCGACGCAAGAAAAATCCTGTAGCGGTTAAGGTATTCCCACGGCGAAAGCCCAGTTTCTTTATGGAAGATGCGCGTAAGGTAATCCTCGCTGACGTGGACGGAATCCGCTAATTTCCAGCGAGAGATTTGCGAACCGGCATTCACATTCAGATAGCAGACAGCTTTTTTAACGAGCGCGCCTGTGTCGGGCGGAAGAACTTCTTCGCCAGCAAGAACGGCCCTTGCACGAACTGCGAATTCCTCGCTGCACGCGACGCACCGGTTCGCAAGAATAACGCGTGGGATGCGCATAAGACTTGTTACATCATCTTCTTCAAGGATATGTTCCGGAAGGACGAAAACCGGGCAAAGCTCGGTAACAGGGTTATGTCTTATTTTCTCGACCGCGCCTACATTAAGAGAGTCAAGAACGACAAGCGAAGGAGAAAGCTTTGCCACGGTCTCCTCAAAAGAAGCGAGGTCGCTGACAAGGACGGACTGTTCCGCCGTGACCCACGACGAAAACTTCACATATTCTGTTCCTACAAAAACGACAGGATTCTTTACGCCCGAACTTAAATGGCGCTCAAAAAGCGCATCGAACGTTTTTATTGCATAAAGATCTTTTTGCGGTAAACTTGTTTTGCATATAAAAGCGGTTCGTAAAAAGTCGGGGTCACGCCGCCGAGCGAACAAAGATGCCCACTCCTCAAGTTCCGCTTCATCGGCATTCCAACGGAAACGCTCATAAGAAGATTCTGCAGGATGGCAGGCAAACGTTGGCCACGGATAAAGAATGCGGCATCCTATTTTTGTTTTTTCTATAGAAGCACCAAAAAGAATAAAGATTCGCTCGGCGAGACACATGGCGTTCTTGCGCCATGTATCGGGCGGAACAGTCCGTCCGCTGTCTATTGAAACATCAAGGCCTTCATCAGTTTCTAAAAGTGAAACAGAGCGGAGCGGCACGTTCCATTCTGCGCAAATAATAGAAAGAGCTTCTTTAAAACGCGCCGGGTCGCCATAAATCAGCGGAAGCAGCTCTCCAGTTGTCGCAACAACTCCCGCATCAGACTTCGCGGACTTCGCAACAACTCCTGCATCAGATCTTGCATCTTCAGAATCATCGCCCCAAATCGCGTCTTCCGCATGAAAAAGCTGCCTGTCTATCGGAAGTTCATCCGCCTGCGAAAGCGTCAGCTCCAATATCAGGTTTGTTTTATCAAGTTGCTCTGCTATCCTGTTTTTAAGGAAAACCATCTGTGCCTGCAAAATATCAGTGTCCGAGCATCCGTCCGCAAGAAGCTTCTCTATCTGCTCGATTTTGCGGTTTATCGCAACCAGAGGCTCACAAAGATCAGAACCGACATTCGCAAAAAACTCCGTTTTCGTCTGCTCTGCCTGCTCTGCTTTTTGCTTTGCGAGCGTCGTCTCCTCGAACAAGAAAACACCAGAAAGCGCGCTGCTTATTGCCGAACGAAGCTCCTCAAAAAATGCGCCTTTGTATGAATCTGACGGAACGGAGCATACTATATGACCAATCGGCTGTTTCTCAAGGAAAAGCGGCTGAACAAGGAAAACGCCAGAATCAAAGCCCTGCACATTTTCAGGCAAAATAAGCCCTGATGAAAAACGGAAACCCTCCGTCGTAAGGCGACCATCAGAAAATCCGCCTGCAAAATACGAAACTGTGTCGCTTTCCGTAAACACAAGAGCCGCCGAATGAATCTCAAGCTTTGGAAGATGCTTTGCAAGAATCTCCAAAAGATGAGTGCGGCTACGTGCTTCAAGAAGCTCACATTTAAGCCTGTTAAGCTCTGTCTGGATGCCAAGCTCGCGGAAACTTATTTCTTGGGCAACTCGGTTTTGAACTTGCGCGACAGTCATAAGGAAGCGGCTTTCGTAGCCGGAGACAAGTCCAGTAGGCAAAAATGATGAAGATTTTACGAGCGAAAATGCCTTGAACAAAAGTCGTATATCCATATCCTGCAAAAAGAAACGCTCCAAGGCTTTTATAAGAAGAGAAAAAAGCAGCGACTCATTATTCTCAACAAGAACGTTGACAATCGGCTCAATGACGGCGTTTGCAGAAGTTTCGTCAAGGCGAAGAAGATGCGTTAAAGACTCGGTAAGCTCTTTGCGCGTTTTACAGGAAACAGGGCTTAAAGCAATTGCAGACGAGGAACAGCCGCACGACTCTCGGATAACCATATCGCACGGAAGAACAACATCATCAGCGCTTCTTTTTTTAGAGGCAAGCTCTTTTTTTATCATGTCGAAAGCCGTAAGCGCAAGCTCGCTGTAGGGCATCCTGACTGTTGAAAAAGCAGAACCAGAAATGCGGCTTTCAACAGAATCATTAAAACCGCCGCATTTGTAGTCGGCAGGAACGCTGTACCCGGCTTTTTGCAAATATCTTACGGCAGAGAACGTCATCATATCGCTTGCTCCGATAAGAACTTCAAAATCACGCCCCGGTAAAAACCCACGTTCATTAACAAGCTGGATTACGGCTTTATCGCCTTCAGACCATGGAAAAGGCGAAGAAACAAGCAGAGACTTACGCATATCGTGCCCGGCAGAAGCCATTACGTCGCAGAACGCACGATAACGTTCCATAGAAGAAGAATGAGCCTCTGGTCCGCGCAAAAAAGCGATTTTAGATGCACCGTGAACAGTAAGAAAATGGCGCACAAGCTCAGCCATTCCGTTGTATGCGTCGAATTTAACGCATGAATGACCCGGCATTTTGTGAGCAATTGTCACATAAGGAATAGACGCGTATTTATTGTGAAAACTGTTGAGTTCCTGAACGGAAACGAAACCGCCGATTGTAGAGCCCCAGCTTATAATACCGTCCAGAGTATCTTTATTTGCAAGGCTGTAGATGGAATTACGCAGATATTCGGAATTCTGCGGACTGTTCAGACGGCCGCCGGGAAAAATGTAGAACGCTGCGTTTGAATGAGATGCTTCGCGCACAAGTGGCTTCCACATATTTATTCCAGAGCCAGTATCAATTGAGGCGAGCAAGAATCCTATCCGATTTTTTTTCACAGCCATAACGGTATTGTACAAAAAGAAAACACTAAAAACAATACCAGATTCTTTTTGGCTAGCATATTATAATGACGGAAATGTACAAAACGCACATATTCTTTTGATATTTGTGACAAATCGTATTGATTCTGGAGGAATAATATATGAAAGCGATAAACGAAGTTTGTAAACCTGTTGCTAGACCTGAGAAAATTCTTCAGTTCGGCGAAGGAAACTTTTTGCGTGCGTTCGCAGATTGGATGCTCGATATCGTTAATGAAAAAACTGATTTCAACGGAAACGCAGTGCTTATCCAGCCGCTTGAGCAGGGTATGGCAGATATGATAAACGCACAGCAGGGATTGTACACGACAGTCCTTCGCGGTGTGCAGAACGGCAAAACAGTTTGTGACAAACGCACAATTACGTCCGTAAGCCGATGCATCAATCCATATCACAAC
>JAIKVO010000059.1 GCA_024685655.1 Treponemataceae bacterium | reverse complement strand
AGAGCAAACTGCTCAGCAACAGCGAGTGACATATCCGGAACTTCAAGACATTCAACGGTCGGGTCAGCAGCTGTATGAACGAACATAACTGTGTGGCTGAGCGCGCCGCCCTCTTGAAGAGTACTCTTGAAGTAAAGGTAGTCATCGTATTTAACACCCATACCACCAAGGATGATTACGTCAACCTCAGCCTGCATAGCAATACGTGCAAGAAGCTGGTTGTATGGCTCACCAGAGATTGAGAAAATAGGCAGTTTCTGTGAAACAACCAGTGTGTTGAACATATCAATCATCGGGATACCAGTACGGATCATGCGTTTTGCAACGATACGCTTTGATGGGTTAACAGAAGGACCACCGATAGCAACGAGGTTGTCTTTAAGGGCAGGTCCTTTATCGCGTGGGTTACCAGCACCGTCAAAAATACGTCCCATAAGGTCGTCAGAAAAGCTTACCTGCATTTCGTGACCAAGGAAACGGATTTTATCACCAGTTGAAACACCACGGCCTCCGGCGAAAACCTGAAGAGAAACAAGGTCGCCAGAGATACGGTTTACCTCAGCAAGAGAAGTACCAAAAGAGGTCTCAATCTCTGCAAGTTCGCCATATTTAACATCATCTGCACGGACTGTGATAACACTACCGTTGATAGATTCAATTTTGCTGTAAATCTTCTTCATGATTATTCACCATCCTTAAGCAGAGCAACTGTCTCAGCAGTCAGCTTACCTTCGCAGGAAGCGTACAGCTTGTTAATATCGTCCTCAATTTTCTTGAACTCTGCGCTTTGCCATTCTGTGTAGTTCCAATCAAGGAATGTCTGGCGAAGCTTGTTGAAATAGTCACGAGCATCGTCTTTGTTTGAAAGCGCGAAGTTCGTTCCAAGAATCTCAACGATTTTCTTGAAAATATATGCCTGACGCTCAACGACACATGCCGAATCGACAGCATCGAACGAGTTCTGCTGGAAATAAACGGCATCAAGGAAATCGCTCTTAAGATAAGCGATATAATCTTCTGTACTCGTTCCTTCCTCACCGACAACTTTCATCATCTGGTTGACTTCTGTACCACGAGCAAGCGCGCGGCGTGCAAATGCAACCCAGTCCTCGCGGATAACGCTCTTGTACTTTGACCAAGAATCGAGCGGGTCGATAGCAGGATATTTACGAGCATCGGAACGCTCGCGGGAAAGTCCGTGGAACGAACCGACAACTTTAAGCGTTGCCTGGGTAACAGGCTCCTCAAAGTTACCACCTGCAGGAGAAACCGTACCACCAATTGTTACGGAACCGATTGAGCCATCGTTAAGTTTTACGATACCAGCCCTTTCATAGAAAGCAGCGATATATGACTCAAGGTAAGCAGGGAATGCTTCCTCTCCAGGAATCTCTTCCAAACGGCCTGACATCTCACGGAGAGCCTGTGCCCAACGTGATGTAGAGTCAGCAAGAAGAAGTACGTGGAGTCCCATCTGGCGGTAGTATTCGGCGAGCGTAACACCTGTGTAAACCGAAGCTTCACGAGCCGCAACAGGCATTGAAGACGTGTTACAAATAATGATTGTGCGCTCCATAAGCGAACGGCCTGTTCTTGGGTCAGTAAGCTCCGGGAACTCTTTAAGAATCTCGACGACCTCACCAGCACGCTCACCACAAGCTGCAACGATTACAACATCAACGTCGGCGTTGCGGCTTGTCGTATGCTGAAGAACAGTCTTTCCTGCACCGAACGGACCCGGAATACAATATGTACCACCCTTTGCTACAGGGAAGAAAGTATCGATAAGACGGATTTTTGTAACCATCGTCTCTTCTGGCTTAAGACGCTCTGCGTAGCAGTTTACGGCACGTTTTACAGGCCAGCGGAAACTCATTGTTATCTCTTTTTCGTTTCCTTTCTCGTCCTCAAGAACTGCGATTGCATCATGAACACGATATGAGCCTGCAGCTTTTACTGATTTAACCTTGTATGTTCCTAAGAAAGCGAAAGGAACCATTATCTTGTGAACGAAAGGTCCTTCTGGAACAGATCCTATTACATCTCCGTGTTTTACAGTATCACCAGCTTTTGCAATAGGAGTGAAATCCCACTTTCTTTCCGTATCAAGGGCATCAAGATAAATACCTCTTTCAAGGAAGTAACCAGCTCTTTCAGCAAGTTGCGGGAGCGGATTCTGGAGTCCGTCGAAAACCTGACCAAGAAGTCCTGGTCCTAACTCAACAGAAAGAAGGTCACCTGTAAATTCAACTTCATCACCAGTCTTGATGCCTTTGGTCATTTCGAAAACCTGCATCTGAGCTTGGCCACCGCGTATACGGATAACCTCACTCTTCAGACTTTTTCCGGCTACTTTTACATAACCAACTTCATTAAGGGCAACATCACCATCGAATGCAACACTTATCATGTTACCGTTGACAGCAACTACCTTTCCTTTTGTATCTTTCATGTGTTTCTCCAAAGAAACCAGTGCAACGGCAGCTACGCTGTCCTCACGCTGTTCTCCAATATTTTCTCGTAGATTTTCCTGTAAGAGGAAATTCCGGCTTCTTCATTGAATTTTCTGATGCGAATCAGTAGCTTCAATTTTAATGCATAGGCAAATACCGCGTCTGTCGAAAAACCATCAGACGGACTAAACCGCGATATCATTTCCATTCGTGCATTGTTCAGAAACACTTCAGCTTCAAGAGGGCTGTCGAACCCGCAAGCTGTCCTGGCGGTCTGCTGAACATCGGCTGGAAAAGACATATTGTCTGTAGAAAAATCCTTGTTCATGCGGCGAGCGCGAATAGTGGCAAGAGAAATTCGAAGCTGTCTTTCCCAATCGTACCAGGAATCAATAAATGCAGAACCGGTACGATGAGCCTCGCGAGGAGGTTCAAGAGAAAGATTTTTTAGAATTTTCAAAGATTTTCTATCCATAAAACGCGCACAAAGGTCAGAAAAGTATTCTTCTGTGACAGGGAGAGGATTTTCGGTATCAGAGGATAACGCAGGTAACTGTGCCATCAGATAATACCATCCGCTCACTTTGCAGCCTCTTTTAGTATATTAGCAACTACTGGATTAAGATATGCCGCGAACAAATCTGCGACCGCCTCACTGGAGAAATCGTAGAAAGCTGCACCGTCTTTTGTTCCGATTCTGAAACCAGACTGAACAGATGAATCAGCTTTTACGACAAGTCCCTTGTCAATTTCTGCTTTCAGAGCAGATTTGAACGCTGTCTCAAGTTCAGAAAGACTTTTCTCCGGAACAAGTATAGCCAAATCATCTGTATTTACATTAGCTGCCCATGCTTTTACCGTCTCCGGAATAAGCTTTTTAAGAAGAGAAGCGTCATAAGCTTTTGCGACTTCTGTTTTTATAAGAGAGTCAAGCTCTGCGACTACTCCGTCGCGGAACGAAATAAGAAGATTCCTGCCTGCCTGCCCGATAGCATCGATACTAGCTTTTTCCATACGGGCAGTCTCAACTTTTGCATTACTTACAATTCCCGCAGCCTTTTCTTCAGCCTCTGCTATGATTGCAGCAGCTTTTTTCTCGGCATCGCTAACAATTGCAGCGGCAGAGCTTTCTGCCGTAGCAACACCGTCTTTTTTGATCTTATCGATCAATTCCTGTAATTGGACGTCCATAGAACCCCTCTATAATATATGTTTAAAGGAAACCATGATCAGCTCGTTATGAGCACAATCAACGGTCCACAAGGCATAAGATGAAAAACTACGCCTTGCGCTTTACCATCCGAAACTATGGACAGTCACTGATTCGAACTGTTCATTAGGATGAATGATACTCTGCGGGAAATCCGGCTTGTTAGGGAAATCCGGATACTGCTGAGTTTCCAGACACAACGCACTGTGCTTGTTGTAGATGTCACCGTTCTTTCCGCAAACATTGTTTACAGAGTTGGCAGCATAGAATTGAACACCAGGCTGATTCGTGAGGATTGTCATTGTCCTGCCAGACTCCGGGTCATATACAGTAGCGCATTTTGAAAGTCTTCCGCCATCTTTGTTGAGACAGAAACAATGGTCATAACCGCCGGGAACTTTTCCTATATCTTTTCCGATTGCCTTTGGTTCTGTAAAATCAAAAGGAGTTCCCTTTACAGATATAAGCTTTCCAGTCGGAATAAGCTGATTGTCAACTTCCAGATATGAAGAAGCATTTATCGAAAGCTCATGATTAAGGATGTCTCCTTTTCCAGCACCTTTTAAGTTAAAATATGAATGATTCGTAAGATTTATAGGTGTATCGGCATCTGTCTTTGCACGATACCTCATTGTAAGCTCGTTATTATCGTTAAGAAGATATAAAACTTCAAGCGTAACCGTTCCTGGAAATCCCTGTTCACCGGCCGGGCTAGTACGCGTAAAACTTATTCCAGATCCTGTCTGTGTTTCGACAATCTCTGCCTTCCATTTCATTCTGTTGTATCCGTGGAAACCACCGTGTAGCGTATTGCCGCCATCGTTGTCGTCGAGCGTGTATTTTTTTCCGTTCAGACTGAATGATGCTCCACCGATTCTGTTGGCAAACCGTCCTACAAAAACACCGAAAAAGCAATTCCAATTGCGCATATAGCTTTCAATTGATGGAAAACCTAAAACGATGTCGTCTTTTTGTCCTGTTTTTGATGGAAGAACGATACTTGTGACAGTACAACCATAATCTGTCGCAGAAAATGACATCTCACCATTGTTTACAGTAAAAAGGTGGATTTTTTTGCCATCCGGCATGACAGCTACTTTCTGTTTTTTGACTTTCATTTTGCCCCCGTTGTAAAAAAGAGAAAATTACACGAATAGCCATATTATACACAGTTTTTCAAGTATTGAATAGTCAGACTTAACTATAAAAAGTAAAGTTTTACGAGATTAAAGCGAATTTTGTATTTTTGCACCAAAACAATAATTAAGCCTACCTGCAGTTTTTCTCTGTCAGTTCCAAACAATCAGTCCGTATTGTTTTCTACGCCAACATTCCATTCATCAAGCTTGCGATGTAATGTTTTTCTACCGATGCCAAGGATATCTGCCGTTTTTGTTTTGTTTCCTTTATTGACCGCAAGATTTTGCATTATGATGATTTTTTCGGCTTCGTCCATCGTTATTCCTACAGGAACTTGTATCACATCTTCTTGGGAAGACTGGCTTATCGTAGGCGGAAGATCATCCAACGTAACGATTTTTCCTTCGCACATAACGACGGCGCTTTCTATGCAATTCCTAAGCTGACGTATATTTCCAGGCCAGTCGTACTTGTAAAGCGCAGATCGTGCCCTTGAATCGATGCCCTCAATAACTTTGCCGTTCTCTTGCGCGAATTCTGAAAGGAAAGAGTTCACCATAAGCGGGATGTCGTCTTTTCGCTCGCGAAGCGGCGGCACGTTGATGTGAACGACATTCAGTCTGTAGTACAAATCTTCGCGAAAACGACCGGCGGCGATTTCCTTTTCCAAGTCTTTGTTTGTAGCAGCTATTACGCGGACATCAACTTCTATCGTTTCCTCGCCGCCTACCCGCTCGAATTTGTGTTCCTGCAAAACTCTGAGTATTTTTATCTGAACGTTCTGGTTTATTTCACCAATTTCGTCAAGGAATATGGTACCGCCGTTCGCGAGCTCGAAACGGCCGCGTTTCCGCGCCGTGGCGCCCGTGAAAGACCCTTTCTCATGGCCGAACAGTTCGCTTTCAAGAAGCGATTCGGAGAGAGCGGCGCAATGAACTTTTATAAACGGTTTGTCTTTTCGCTGCGAAAGGTTGTGTATTGCGTTGGTTATAAGTTCTTTTCCAACGCCGCTCTCGCCTGTTATGAGCACAGAAGCCTTTGACGGGGCGACACGGCGCACCATCTGGAAAACCTTCTGCATTTCTGCATTTTTCCCTATGATAGACTCGAACGACTTACGGCTTTCAAGCTCTTCCTGAAGCTGCCTGTGCTGCAAGGCGAGCATTCTGCCTTCGAGAGCACGCTTTACAATCATTGTAAGCTGATCAAGGTTAAGAGGCTTTGTAAGGAAATCGTATGCTCCGTTACGCATTGCGTCAACGGCCGCATCTATACTGCCGTGGCCCGTTAGAACAATAACCGGAACTCCGGGATTTTCTGCTGTTACTTTTGAAAGAACCTGCTCGCCAGTGACTCCGGGCATCCGCAAATCGGTAATTACAAGGTCTATATCGCCTTTAGCGATTCGTGCCAAACCAGCTTTGCCATCTTCTGCAACAAAAGCCTTATAGCCTTCAAGCTCCATCGCATCGGCAAGTCCTTCACGAATGTTTTTCTCATCGTCAATGATCAATATATTGAATTGCATTTTCTACTCCAGCAACAGCTTCTCTTTCTGCGGTATCGGAAGAGAAATAGTAAAGATTGTTCCTTCTCCGGGGAACGATTTTACGTCTATGTCTCCAGAAAACTCTTTTATTATCTTATAAACCATCGTTAGTCCAAGGCCAGTTCCTTTTGCTTTCGTCGTAAAATACGGCTCAAAAACCCTGGCGACAGTATCAGCATCCATTCCGCAGCCGGTATCCGCAACTGCAACAAGGAACCTGTCTCCAGAAATCTTTGAGGTGACAAGCAGCTTGCCGCCGTCTTCCATAGCAGCAATTGCGTTTTGCGCAAGATTTATAAGAACTTGCTTGAAGAGTTTTGTGTCCAAAAGTATTCTTGGCGGCCTTTCCTCAAGATGAACCTCAAAACTGATGTTTTTTCTTTCAAGTTCTGGCTGAACAAACGCCGCAAATGAACGAAGCTCCTCATTGACATCAACAAGCTCCAAAGTAGCGGAGACAGGACGCACCGCGAACAAAAAATCAACGATAATTTGATTCAGACGCTCTATTTCTTCGTTCACTATCGCGATATGCTTATCTGTAAAACCTGTGTCAGGCAACAAACCATCTGTTTTACGTGCTTTCTCAAGTGCTTTTTGTATTAATTGGATATGAATACTTATACTTCCAAGCGGATTTTTTATCTCATGAGCAACACTCGCCGCAAGATTAGTAAGGCTTGCAAGGCTTTCCATACGACGAAGAAGCACTTCCTGATTCCGTTTTTCTGTTACATCATCAATTTTAATTATAATGCCGGCATATTCTTTTTTCTGCACAAGAAGCTGGATACTGACAGAAATAATTCTTGCAGCTCCTGATTGTGTAGAAAGCGTGAATTCCTCGCTTATGTTACATTTTTGCCGCTCGCTGCACATTTTTATAAAATCTGCTACATCATCATCTTCAACAATTTTCCATACATATTCGGAATTTTCACCGTACCGGTATTCACTGCTACGGACTTTCAGCGGAACATATCGCTCTGCGGCTTTATTCACCTGCATAAGTTTCCATTCCTCATCACAAATCAGAAGACCGGTATTCAGGGATTCCAGTATTGAGTAAAGAGTTTCATTTTCAGCAGAAAGAGAGTCAACAAGCTGAACGACTTGTTCCGCAGGCAACTTTGAAATCATCTGCGTGACTCGTTTAGAGAATCCTTTCATAAATCGACTCCAATGCAGAAATGGCAGATTGATTATAAATCGTAATGTTATCGTAAGCTGTTCGTATGGCTTCTAAAATCTGTGCAGATTTTTCCGTTCGTGAAGCAAGCTTTAATGCATCAACATCCTCACGCAAAAAATGCCCCATATAGTCAAGCATGCTCTCAAAAAACTGCTTCAAAATGATGCGTGGCTCAAAATTATTAAGGCTCTTCACTATCTCATCCAGTTTTATACGATTTCCTGTAAGCAAAGTGTTACAGAATTCAACAGAAAGCTTCTTTATATCTCCCAACGATACTGGAAGATATCCCGCCAGAAAATCATTTACTGAATTCGCAGTCTTATCTGTATCTCCCTCAGAATGGAAAACACGGGAAATTATTTCTTTTTGCTGAGATTCGTTCCTATCAACAAACGAATAAGTACGTACTCTGGAAAGAATCGTAGGTATTATAGCACCCCTGCGCGATGTCGTAAGTATAAAAACAGCATCCTCTGGAGGTTCCTCAAGTATTTTAAGAATTGCATTTCTTACGCTATCCTGCATTTTATCAGCATTTTCAAGGATAATGCACTTTTTTGAATCAGGCGTTGTCATTCTTGCCCATACAGCAGCTTTTCTTATTTGGTTGACTGGTACAGTATCGTACATCAATCCAGACTCTAAAGATACGCATTGTTTAATCAATGAATCGATCGTTTTCTTTAGTTTTTCAAGTTCGGGTAATTCTCCAAGCGGATTTATCTCCTCAAGAAGTTCTTCTATGGCCGCTAAAAAAGGAGCCGCTTTACTGGCCTTATCGTCTCCTTCCCACAAAACAGGAGAAAAACGCAGCGTAAGTTTTCTGACGCTTCTTATAAAAAGATAAACAGCAGCTTTTGCCCATGGAGCAGATGATGTGGCAGCATTAACAAGAGTTTCAGCGGAAGCTTTTATTTCTGGGGTACAGTCTCCGGGACCGGCAATTACAACATCTGGAGTATTGAGTGCCTTATGGCGAAGACATGAGTTGCATGTACAAAGCCAATGCCCCTTCTCTTTGCCAGAAGAACGGCATGATAAAACTCTAGATAATTCCAAAGCTGTCGTAAGTTTTCCAGATGAATCGGACCCAGAAAAAAGAACAGCATTCGGAAAAGTTCCGTTGTAAATGTCTTTCATCAGCATTTTTGTAGCAGGCTGATAAAGTACATTTTCAAACATTAGTAATCATTCCTTGAATTTCGTTTACCGGAGATGACAATAATCCGCCGAGAATTCTGTGGAAAAGACTCTTTTCAAGCAATTCAGAAACATCAAACCAAGGCTGCATATAAAGGATAACCAACACGAGCGCGATTATCGCAAAGCCTTCAGCAATACCGAAGAAAACACCAAGAGAATGATCGAGACCAGACATTATCTCACCTGAGAAAATCTTTTTTACTATTAATTCAATAAGGCGCATTATTAAATACACTGCTATAAAAATAACCAGGAATGAAACGATTTTTGAAAGAATCTCTATTTGAATTCCATTACTGATGTATACATCAAGTTCATCATAGAATAATGACGCAAGAATTATACCAAGCAAAAACGCAGCCTTACTGAAGAATTCATGCCTGAATCCTTTTATAGCAGCATTAATGACTGTAAAAATCAGTATTACAAGAAAAAAGATATCAATAAACGCAATTTCCATATTATACTCCTCTCATTTTATAATTCAGCAACAGCAGTGGGAAGTTTTTCCTTTATATTCTCAAACATCAGCTCTGCAATTGTCAATGCAGGTTTTGTTTTTACTGACATTTTTCTGACATTTTCTGAAAGATTTTTCCTTACCTTTTCATCTTTCATCTCTGAAAGAACCGCTTTTAAGTTATCTGATGTAACAGATTCTCCAGTAAGAACTTTCGCAGCACTTTGCGACTCGAAAAATTTTGCATTCTCAACCTGATCACCACGAGTACCGCTTCCTGCTAGCGGAATAAGCACCAAAGGTCTGCCCGTAACAGAACATTCCCATAAAAAGTTAGAACCAGCTCTTGAAAGCACGATATCAGCGGCAGCCATTACATCCGGCATCTCGCTATAAATAAATGGATATGGATGATAATTCTTGTGCGAAAACTGCAACTGTTCGAAACGCTCATAATCAGCTTTTCCAGTCTGATGGACAAGGATAAAACTCTCACACAGCCAGTCAATTGTATCATAAATTAGATTATTAATCTGCACAGCACCAAGGCTGCCGCCAAGAACAAGAAGTAACGGTTTTTCGTTTGTCTCCGAAACAGAAGAAAAGTCTTTCGACCTATCCTGGTTATTATTAGATAAGCTTTCAAGACCTAGGAATCGCAGTCCTTTCTCCCGTTCTGCAGAATAGAATACAGGACGAACAGGATTTCCTGTCACGAAAACCTTATTTGCTTTCCCTTCTGAGAAAAAAGATTTTGTTTTTTCGAACGATACTAAAATCTTTGTTGCGCAACGCGAATTCAGCCGTGTAGCAAGTCCTGGCGAAAAATCGCATTCATGAGTGAATACCGGTATGCGCAACGCTTTCGCGGCGAAACAAGGGGGTACACTTACGAACCCGCCTTTCGAAAAAAGCATTACCGGTTTTAACCTCAGAAGAATAAAAAACGAAGATATAAAACCTGCCGCAATTCTGAAGAAATCTATAAAGTTTTTAACTGAGAAATATCTCCGGAACTTTCCGCATGATATACCTACAAACTTATCGATGCTTCCGTCTTTCTCAACAATGTCTTTATCAAGACCGTTTTTTGATCCTATCCATATAATAGAATATTTGTCGTTTGATATTCCATTGTCTTCAAGCTTTTTTCTAAGCTCTGCCACAACTGCAAGCCCGGGATAAATGTGGCCTCCAGTTCCTCCACCCGCAAAAACAATGTTTATCATTTTATATACTCTTCATACATTTTTGCCAGCTCTGTTTTTTTAAACAAACGCGCATAATCCAAAGACGACATTCCCATTCTGTCTTTGTATGTAGGATCTGCTCCGTTTTTTACAAGAAGTTCGCATATCCTTGGATTCGACGCACCAGTTGCAACGATAAGAGCAGACTGCCCATCATTAGAAATAAAATTGAGATTAGCACCTTTATCAATAAGGAACTTTACGATCTCCTGGCTGGATTTCCATACAGCATCCATAACAGCAGAATAACCTCTATCCTTTGAAACAGCATTTATATCCGCTCCTTTTGAAAGAAGCCACTCTATCATAGCTTTTCGTCCGCTTCTTGCTGCTATACAAATCATCGGAGTGCCCGCGGCATCACGGCTATTAACATCCATACCAGCTTCAACAAACAGGTTGCAAATCTTTTCGTTTTCTTTTGCTATATGGAATGAAAAACTGTCAGGAGTAAACGGAATTCCCTCATCAAACAGTTTTTTGTGTGCTGTTTTTTTTGCTTCTTCCGTTAAATAAACAGGATAATTCTTTTCAAGTTTTGCCACAAGTTTCTTTACAGAATCGAAGGCTTCAAAACTTTTCAGAACAAGCTTATTATCATTTTTCAAGATTTTTGAAACAAATGACGGAACACCTTTTCCAGATAAAAAACCAGCTGCATAGAGAAGGAATGGATTTTTTCCTAAAGTCGTTGACTCTTCGGTTATAAATACACAATGAGTTGCTTTCATGAGATATTTGCAAAATTCTTCCATTCTACTGACTGATTCTGAAGTTATTTCAAAAACAAGAGGCTTTGTTTTCTTTTCGCTCAAGAACTCGATTATAGAAGAAACATTTTCCTTATCTTGTGTATCAGTTAATATCATCCAGTTCATGATATACAGTATATTCCATCGGAAAGACACAAACAAGTGTTTTTTTTGTTATCGTAAAATTAAACGCAAAAGAGCAAAAAAAAACGACATTCACTAAGAATGTCGTTTTTGCCGCCGAACAGAATCGAACTGTTGACACAAGGATTTTCAGTCCTTTGCTCTACCGACTGAGCTACAGCGGCTTGACGGTGACTAATATACATGTTCATTTGATTTTTGTCAACATACTTTATTAAAAAATATTTATTTTTTATTAGTATTTTTGTAATGATTTTCAAAGCTATATGTGTTATAATATATGAAAGGAAGCATAATTCCTGAAATAAAAGCTGGAGAGACTTTTACCAGCTAAACCAAGTAGACCGGCGCAATAGCCCGGTATCCTTTATGGAGGGTAATCTATGAAAAAGTTAATAGCAGTTATTCTTATTATTGCAACAGTGTTTACAGCTGTTATGGCGTTAGACCGGGCAGCTCTGGATGAAAAGATGGATTCTTTTGCGACTCAGTTGGCAGATTTTATTCCAAGATCTATTTCCAACATGAACTTGTGGGCAGATGCTCATATAGGAAACATCATTCCATTGAATGGTCTTCCTCATTTAGGGGCCGGCGCTACAGCAGGAGGAGTCCTTATTCCGACAGATCTTATCACAACTTTCAAGGACGCATTCCCGAAAGGTACAAAAGAATGGGAGCTTTTCCCTTTACCGGCTCTTTCATTCGATGCCCGTGTAGGTGGTTTTGTTCTCCCGTTTGATGTTGGCATACATCTGATGGCACTTGAAAGTTATGAAAAAGAATTCTGGGATGTAAAAGCAGAAATGACAAATCTCCTCACATACGGAGGTGATGTTCGTTTCGCAATCATTCAAGAAGGAGTTGTAGCACCAGCACTATCAATAGGAGTTGGATACACAAAAGCAAAAGGTGAATTTATCATAACGACAACAGATACTTTGCCTGATTCCGCATTATCCGCTGCAACAGCAATTCTGGGAACAAACGATGAAGAAGATGCATACACGGAACTGAACGTAGCATACGATACCTCAATATACACAGCGACTGTACAGCTTTCAAAGAAAATTCTTCTTCTTACTCCTTTCGTAGGTGCAAGAGCAATCGTTCAGAATGGTGTTTATAATTACAGCTACAGTTATGGCGAGATTGACGGAGTTACAAACAATGGTTCTACGACAAAAACGATTGAGAAATCTTTCTCGTTCAACAATCTTGCGAACAGTGATATTAAATACTCTGTATTTGCTGGTCTTGGCGTTGACTTCCTTATCATCCAGACGACAGTAGGCGCAAACTACGACTTCAAGGATAAATCATGGGCAGGAAGCATCAGTATTCACGTTAAAATCTGATGATTCATACTTGAAATACAAAAAAGCTTTGCATGGTCAGAAAATGGCAGTGCAAAGCTTTTTTTTTGCGTAAAGATTAAACGCTTAAGTCAAGATTTTAAGAGAGCGCAGCGAACGCATCTTGCGTAGTCTTATTGCGGGTTGACAATTTCTGGCAACCCGCAAAACGCTTAAGTCAAGGCCCTGAGCGTAGCGCGCCTTGACTTAAGCGTACATATCAATAATCATCCGGATTTCCGTCAAAGATACAGTTAGTTTTTCTGCGATTAACTCTGGCTCCATGCCAAGCTTCCACAGCTCAAGCACTTTTTCTCTTACAGGCTTATCATTTTTAGTTACATCAGATGGCGAAGGAGTCGGATTTGGTGAAATCACCGTTTCTACACGCGTGGACACAACTTCACTATTCCCTACATAGCGATTGACGATATTACCAAGCGGATAAACAGGATTTTGCAGCATCGTTACAGGTTCTGTACCTGTAACAAGTTTCTGTGCTTTTATTGATTCCGCCTCATCTTTTTTCTGCCTTCTCTGCTCTCTTTTAATTGCCTTTATCCGTTGATCAGCGTTCTCTATAAGATCCTTCAATTCTTTGCTCTTCTCATCGACAAGCGATATATCCCTGTCTGTCTGACCTTGAATATCGGTAAGGAGCTTTTCGAATTCCTGCCGAATATCCTCTAGCATTTCTTGTGAAGAAAAACGTTTTTTAAAGTAAAAGAATAAAAAAAGCCAAAGAATTATATTAACGAAGCATGATATTACAACTAAAATTTCTTCCATTTTTATATACCTCGTTTAATCGTTGTCCTATATTAAATTATCACGCACAGCAAGAAATCTTTTATTCTAAAAAAATTTATCCCTGGATATCAATAAGTGTACCAAGCCTAGGATCTTTAATATCTACGGTTTTTGGCTCAGTAACATTATCCTGTTCCTCATCGTTTTGTTTCTTTTCTTTTTGCGCAGAACTTTCGGCATTTTGGTTTCGTTTATTCTGATCCTTTACACGGACAGTTTCACTTTGTTCCTGTGCTGCTTCTTTCACAGCTTTTTCTTTTTCCGTAAGCTGTTTACCGTAATTCTCCTGCTGTACAGCTTCCCTTAGCTGCAATCCATGCTGTTGAAAAGCAACTCCTTTAGAAACGTTCTCAAGCTGAGTATAAAGAGTCTGTAAATCTATCGGGTGTAAAGCCATTTTTTATCCCTCTGTCTACAGAATTTCATACAATATCTGCTGATATTGCAAGCACACCTATTTAACCGGCATATCCTTCTGGAGTTCGCTTCATATCTTCCGCAGCCGGAGGCTCATACTTTCCATGACGGACAAATCCATTCTCCAAATAGAAAGTCACTGCCTTTGTATCATTACGGATCTCTTCTTTAACATCACGTATATATATCTTGACACCAGCATATACAGTACCAGAAGCAGAAACCTTTCCAATAATCTTAAGTTCCCTTAGATGCTGCTGAATCTGCTGTATTTCTTCTGTCATTACTTCTGACTCGTTTTCTATCTCGTTCTTCCTTATGATAGAATTCTTAAGGCTTTCCTCTTTCTCATGAGGAAGAGTTTTTCTGGCTTTCTTGATGTTCTCAAGAGTCTGTATGTTAAGGTCGAGATCATCAAGCTCTTTTGTAAGAGAATCCTGTTTTGCAAGAAGCTCATCAAGCCTGTGTTTTGCCCTTGGATCGTATCCAACCTCGAGAACAGTTTCGCTACCACCACCATTACTACCGATTGTCTTTGTATGAATTTCTTCAGTAGCAAACAAATGACCACCAATAATTGAGGCTCGTTTTCCCTGTAGCAGTATTTTCTTATTGCATGTTACATTTGAGTTGATAATACCGTCAGTAACGATAACATACTCTTCAACATCAACCTTTGTGTTCTGAATAAACTTAGCCCACAACGATTTTCCTGCCCGTACGTAACCCTCGTCGCGTCCCATAATACCAAGAGAAACGATAACGTCTCCGTCGGCCTCTATTATGCTCTTGCCGACAGTTCCATATACCTCGACATTTCCCGAAGCCTTGACCTCAAAACCGTCCTCAACGTTTCCTTTGACAATGACAGTACCAAGAAATTTGATATTACCAGTCTTCAACGAAACGCCATCAACTTCCATAATCGGCTCAACATGGATTTTGTCACCGATAAGCAGAACCTGCCCGTTCGTTTTTGCGATTATAGTACGTCCGTCATTATCGACAGCCACATTTTTCCCGAGCGGCATAGGGATATCTTTTCCATTCTTAGCCTCAAGGTAGCGACCGAATATTGTCTTACCGGCTTTTCCCCTCTCAGCGAGCATTTTTTGCGCCAAAGGCTGACCTTCGACGACATTTTGTATCAGATTGAGTTCCTTGAAATTTACCTGACCGTTTGCCGCTTCATTAAGTTTCAGTTTAGAACGATCAGTTTCAAAATTATATGAAATATATGCATCACGACCATCAACTGGAGCTACAGCCTCAGCGACAACACAAGGAACACCGTAGATAGGCATATCAACAAATTGTTCGATTTTTTCATGGCTTATTCCAGCAACAACACCTTGTGTTTGAAGAACTCTTTCTATTTGCTCAGGTGATATTTCTGCACCACCTATTGCTGGAGAAGTTACGTTTATCGATGCTCTCATCTCGTCATTTGATATTTCAACAGACATAAGTGCATCTGCGGCCGGATTATGCTGATACTGTCCTACCGGAACATATTTTCCGTCGGTTCCATTCTTAACAAGTTGTCTTACTAAATCTTCTTCAATGAATATTGTGTCTGACCGACGAAGACGTCCCATAACCTCTGAATATTGTACCGGGATACCTTTTCCAAGAGGAAGCAATACTTTAAGATTAATTTGGGCAGAGAAATAATGGACGTAGAATACTCCGTCTTTATCTACAGGCTTCTCTTCTTCAAGCGCAGAATCTTCTCCACCTGTAACAAGACTACTCTTAATCGCTGCTTTCTTAGCTTCTTCAGGATTCTGATATGCCCGAATAAACCAAGGTTTTTTCATAAGTCCCATTATTCCTGGAAATCCGGGCTCTAAAACTTCATATTCAAGATGAACAACACGGCAGTTTAATTGTGTAGCGGCATCACTAAGAGCTTCCTCTAGCGTATCTGCACGAACTTCAACAAAATGAAGTTTCTTATCTTCTTCAAGTGTTTTTCCTAGGTCAGTACGAATCTTTTCAAGCGTGACCATAGTTTATTAGCCACCTAAATTATACCCTTTCGGATATTCGTCAATTTTGCTCTAAGACGTAGATTTGCTTTTGTATGAAGCTGAGAAATTCGTGACTCGCTGACATTAAGAACCTGACCAATTTCTTTGAATGTCAAATCTTCGTGATAATAAAGCACCAGAACCATTTTTTCTTTCTCAGGAAGCTCGTTAATCGCTTCTATTATAACCCTGCGAATTTCTTCCCTTTCTACTATTACGTCCGGATTCATTGAAGACGGAGATTCAATACTGTCGCCAATTGAAACTTTATCAGAATCATCTCCAGAATACCAAACATCATTCAGAGAAAGCACGCTGGTTCCAGAAACTTTCATTACAGTCTGCTGAAGTTCTGAAACGCTTATACCAAGCTCATCTGCAATCTCCTCATCGGTTGCAGTTCGACCAAGCCGTGATTCTATCCGTACGATTGCATCCTCAATCTCACGAGATTTTTGACGTATAGAACGCGGAACCCAATCAAGCTGACGAAGCTCATCGAGTATAGCACCGCGAATTCTAGTGACAGCGTATGTTTTGAATTTTACATTTTTCTCTGGATCATATTTATTTATCGCATCAAGAAGACCGAACTGACCGAAGCCAACAAGATCATCGAATTCCACACTTCCCGGCATTCCGACAGATATTTTTCCAGCGACATATTTGACCAGAGGCATATATTGTTTAATAAAGGCATCCCTAAGCTGAGGTGACCTTTTTTTCTTGTATTCAAGCCAAAGTTCTTCTTCTGTTTTTTCTTCAAAAAGGGAAGCTGCCATTTTCAACCTTCACGTTTCAATAGTGTTCGTATCGCATCCGCAATTACCGTTGTGTCGCCTCCAGAAGAAATATCCGGTATAGCTACACCAGAATTAGAACCCTCCGTGGCAAACGCGCTGTCTTCAATAACTGACGTTTCAGATTCCAAAGAATCCGAAACCATACTTTCAATATCAGGAAGCTCTTCCAATGAGTCTAACTCTTCTGAAACAGAATGCTTCTCTGATGTTGCAGTTCTTGTAACTGCTGATCCTGCATTCGAAACAACAGGAGTTTCTTTCTGTGCAAGAGGTTTCGGAACAAAAGGGGCCACCTTAGGTTCTTGATTCTTCTCAACAACAGAATCTTTACCGCTGCTGCTTGCAATATTTCCGAGTGGAACAGCTTTAAAATCGGCTGCCGGAGCTGGCTTAACAGGTTCTGCTGAAGACGCAGGCTGTTTTGCTTGCAGCGAGTACGGAAACGCATTCGAAGCAGATGAATATGCTTGCGAAACATAAAAATCGGGAGAATTGTCCGAATCTGGAAGAGGCTCTTCTTCTACACGAATATCTATGATGTTACCCGTTGATGAAGAAGGCCGAGCAGTTGTAGTTTCTGCAGCATTCTCTGATAAAAATTTACGGAACACAAAAGAAACAAGTGCCGCTGTTCCACCTGAAACTAAAGCAGATATTACTGCACGCAAGACAACGAAACCAAATGTTACATCACCAAGTAGTCCCAGTACAAAAGACAGCAGAAACCCGAAAACAGCTAAAATGCCGACAAATTTCAGGTTAATCATGCAAATCCCCCACTAATCAGCTTAAGCCAAAAATAGCATAAGGTCAATCACTTTTTCCCTATTATTTTCCTTAAAAAAGCAGAAAATCCACCTGTAGGCTTAACTGATGTTTTATCTATTCGTCCGACTATATGCTTTATGCACATAGCGGCTTTAGAAGATGGCTGTGATACCATAAAAGGTTTCTGACGAAGAACGGAAGAAGTAACAACAGAGTCATCATAAATAAATCCAAGGTACTCAACATGAGCGTTCAGGAATTGCGCTACAATCGTAATGATGCGCTCTGCGATTCTTTTGCCTTCGTCAGCAGAATGAACTTTATTTACAATAAGTTTCATTACTATCTGAGAATTTGAAAATTCTGTTGCTATAATCTTTATCAGTCCATATGCATCCGTTATTGCGGTTGGCTCAGGTGTCGTAACGACATAAGCCTCATCCGCCGATTCAATGAAGCGAAGAACATTTTCAGAAACACCGGCACCCGTATCGATAATGATTACATCGAAACTTGAGAGCGTCGTGAATTCCTCGGCAAAAAAATCGCGCTGTTCGTCAGTAAGGTTCGCTATTGTTGAAAATCCGTTCGCACCTGCAATTATCTGTATACCAAGCTCTGTATTCAGGATTATGTCACTCATCTTCTTCTTTTTGTTAAGAACATCCAGAAGATTGGCCTTCGGTGTTATTCCAAGAAGAACGTTTACGTTCGCCATTCCTAAGTCACCGTCAATCAGAATGACTTTCTTGCCGGTCTGAGCAAAAGCTATCGCCAGATTCACTGAAATATTTGACTTACCGACACCACCTTTTCCACTCGTTACTGCGATTATTCGTGTTTTATGGGGCTTGTTTGATGCTGCGCCCGGATTTCCTGCTGTGTTAGACCCGTTCTTTCCGAACATCGCCCTTAATTCAGATGCTTGATCTTCCATCTTCGTCTCCATCATTATCGATTACAGAAAACTTCTCTTCAATATGGTCCCTGTTGATTTTGAAACCTTTCAAATGCATGAGCAACTTTACGACCGTTGCTTTCTCTATGTCTCTTGGAACTTTCTGTCCAGTTGTGATAAAGGCAACCGACTTATTTTTCTCATCAAGAACACTCAAAAGATTTCCGATGCAATCAGTCTCATCTAATTTCGTTATTATGACAGATTCATAGCCGAATATCTCATACTGCTTCATTATCTCCCGTAGATCACTTGCTTTTGTTGAAGCCATGACTGTCAGAAAAGATTCAGAACCTGTTCCGCGCATCTCCAAAATCTTTTTCATTCTGCCGATGCTCTCATAATCTTTAGGACTATAACCGATTGTGTCTATAAGTATAACATCGGTATTTGTGTCCATTCTTGTGATTTTTTCTTCAAGATCTCCAAGTTTATCGACTGTATCAACAGGAATTTGCATTATTTCGCCGTATGTCTCAATTTGCTGTCGTGCCGCGATTCTGAAAATATCGATTGTTATCATGCGTACATTCATTGGACGCTGCACTATTCCGTTGCTAGCCGGGTTTGCATACGTTGCTGCTAATTTTGCGACTGTAGTTGTCTTGCCGACACCAGTAGGACCAACAAGAGCTATTACGTGTGGACGTGTTTTAAGCTCAGGAACAGCAATTCTGATTGATTCACCTATCCAATCAACTACTGCATTCTGGACTTCATCAAAATCATCAAGTTCTTCCAATGAGAATTCTTTTTTTATTTTGTCCATTATGCTTCGGATGAAACGAGGCGAAAATTCGTTATCCTCAAGGATATCACGGATTTTTACAATCGTTTCAGGTTCTTCCTGAGAGGCTCGTTTTACATCCTTCAAATCATCACGAAGACTTTTCATCTCATCCAGGATTATTTGGAACTGCGGATTAGATGATGGCTTGTTTTCCTGCAATATCTTTTTCTTAGCTGTCTCAAAATCTTCTGCAGGCGCTTGCACTTGTTTCCTTACAATTTGTGTTGAATAACGAGAGAACGGGTCTCCATAATCGACTACGAAAGTTGCCTGAACTGCATTATGACCGAACAATCCAGCTAGTCCTGGTTTCTTTACTGTTTTCCAGTTTGTTATTCGGTATTGATTGCCATAAAGCTTTTTTATCTGTGCCACGCAGTCATCACGAGTATCTGCAATAACCGTCTGAATATTATTTGAATCTTTAGTTTCCAACTTTTATTTCTCCTAACATTTCGACATGGATATCCGGTGCAATTTCAGAAACTGAAATAACTACAAGACTCGGAATTTCTCTTTCCGTACTCTTCTTGACAAGAAGACGTGCCTCAGAAGGACACATAATAACAGGCATAAATCCTTTTTCTCGTATAGATGCTATGGCGCCTGACAAAGATGCTATCCACGAGCGTTGAAGTGCTGGCTCAAGTGCCGCGATAGGTCCATTCGTCGTCTCTACACGGCTTTCCACGAGCTTTGTAAGGAAGCTGACATCAACGGTAAGAACTTTCAGCGTATGCACATCGTTGTTGTCCGTATCGGCATACTGAAGACAAATCTGGCGCCCCAGAGCTTCACGAACGCGTTCAACAAGCACATCAGTTTTATGGGTAACATCGCCATAATCCGCCATTGTCTCCAAAATAACGACCATATTACGTACAGATACCTGCTCATTAAGCAAGCCCTGCATAACTTTCTGTATCTCGCCAAGAGTGAACTTCTTCGATGCTTCCTCGATAACAGCAGGATAATCTTTTTTGAGAGCATCAAGTATAGCCTGAACTTCCTGTCTTCCAAGAATTTCTGATGCATGGCGTTTTATCAGCTCTGTAAGATGCGTCGCTATAATCGTAGGCGGGTCTACGACAGCGTAACCAGCACGCTCGGCTTCTTCGCGGCGCTTTTCCGGTACCCATATGGCTGGCAGGCCGAAAGCAGGATCTCGCGTAGGATCGCCCTGAATCTCTTTTACAACACCACCGGCATTCATACACATGTAGCAGCCCATCCGTATTTTTCCACGTCCTACTTCGACCCCTTTTATCTTAAAGCTGTATTCGCTCGGATCAAGGCTTATATTGTCGATAATACGGATGCTAGGTACTACAAGTCCCAAATCCAGAGCTGCTTCTCGACGCATTCGTGTGACACGTTCCAAAAGCTCTGCGCCTTTTTCTTTATCTACAAGTGGTATAAGAACATAGCCAAGTTCCAATGAAAGAGGATCCAAAGGTGCGATAGGGCTTGCTTGTGACGGTTGTTGCGGAGTGCTTCCAGCACCTGCTTTTTGACCGCTTTTTTCCGTAGCACGAGCGACAGCGGCCTGCTTGTTTATTCTTCCAAGCCGCCAGCCTAAATAAAACAACGCAACTCCAAGAGGTATAAGCACGTACCATGGGAATCCCGGCAATACACCTATTAAAATCATTACAACACCGCCAACATAGTAAATGAGCGATGATTGAGAAAACTGCTTTTTTATATCTGAACCAAGCGTAGCCCCTTGTTCTGAAGCAGAACGAGTTACTATAAGACCAGTAGCAAATGAAACAAGCAATGACGGAAGCTGAGAAAGAAGACCATCACCTATTGTCAAAGAGGTGTATATACCGATTGCACTTGAAAAATTCTCATTCCCAAAACCGACACCTATTATAAGCCCTGCAACAACATTCAAAATCGTTATGAAAATTCCAACTTTAACGTTTCCAGAAACAAACTTAGAAGCACCATCCATATTGCCGTAGAAATCTGCTTCACGCTGAATATCAAGTTTCCTTTGTTTCAAATCTTCTTCGGTTATTATTCCAGAGTTATACTCCTGCTCTGCGGCCATTTGTTTTTGAGGCATCGCATCCAAGGTAAAACGAGCAGCAACTTCAGCAACTCGTGACGCACCTTTTGTTATTACAAAAGTCTGTACCGCAATAATTATTATGAAGATTACAAGTCCTACAACGAGTCCTTTAGTGTCGTTAGAACCTACTACGAAGTTAGAGAATGCCTTAACCATTTTTCCATCGAACTGAGTTCCTTTGGAAAGAATAAGACGAGTAGATGACACATTAAGTCCAAGACCAAAAACAGTAGTAATCAGCAAAACAGTCGGGAAAGAAGAGAAATCAATTGCACGCGATGAAAAAATTACAAGAAGTAGAACCAGCACAGAACTGAGAACGTTAAATGCCATAAGTGTGTCTAACAATGGAGTCGGCAGCGGAATTATTATCATCGCTATTACAACGACAACCGCAACCGCCATAAAGACATCGGTTAAATTTCTTTGAGACTTGCCAGCCATTTAGAATCCCCACCCTTTTTTAGTTGACTGTCTAAGTTTTACCTTTCAATTTATATACACGCATCAAGATAATACTCAATGCCTGATAATACTTTTCTGGTATTATATCACCAATTTCAACTTCCGCATAGAGTGCTCTCGCCAAAGGTTTATTTTCTACAATTTCCACATCGTTTTCGCGGGCTATCTGCTTTATTCGCTGAGCAACCGAGTCTACACCTTTTGCCGTCACCATAGGAGCCTGCATTGTTTCTCTGTCATACTGCAAGGCCACAGCATAATGCGTAGGGTTCGTTATAACGACATCAGCCTTTGCGACATTGTCACGCATATTGCGGCTCATCATCTCCCTGATATATTGCTTCAACCGTCCTTTTACGAACGGGTCTCCTTCCAGTTCCTTATATTCTTCCTTTACTTCCTGCTTTGTCATTTTCATCGATTCCATAAACTGATGACGCTGAACAAAATAATCGGGAACCGCGACAATAAGGAAAATAACAGCAGCCACCACGAGCAGCTTGAGCACCATCCCTGCAAGGTAAACCATACCGTTCCAAAGATTTACATTCATCATTGAAAGCAATGTTGGAAGATCATTCTTAATGATTATCCATGCCGATATAAAAACAGCTACAACCTTAAGTAGTGATTTAGCAATATTAAACAAACCTTCCATTGAAAATAAAGTTTTTTTGAAATACTCACCAAATTTTGGGATCAACTTATCAAACTTAGGTGTTATTGTCTTTGTGGTAAAGATAAAGCCTTTGTTTTGTATGATATTTCCCGCTAGTGCTGCAATCAAGGCGACAACCGCAAGTGGTACAATCGTCTTAAGGAAAAACTGTAAGAAAATTTTTCCAATTGCAGGATCCATAAGCTCAAGTTTAGTGCAGTTTGATATATAAAAAACAATTACTTCAATACAGCCTGAAAAAATCCATGAGCCCAACAATACTAGGCTGAAAATAACTAGAAGCATTACCAGAGCTCCGGTAAGTTCCTGACTTTTCGGTATCCGGCCTTCTTCCCTGGCTTTTCGGAGTTTATGTTCGGAAGGTTGCTCTGTTCTGTCCTCTTCTTCCGCAGATGCAAACCACTGGAGATCTATCATTATGAACCTACCATAAGCGACGTAAACAACGTACCGAGCTTATTGAAAGCCCGCTCAAAAAGCACCCCGAAATAACTCGTCATAACAGGAAGCAGCTGTGTCAGTAAAAAGAATGATACAAGTATCGTTATAGGAAGTCCTTCAGAAAGAAGGTTCATCTGAGGAGCTGCTTTCGAAAGAATACCCATACTCGTTGTAACAAGGAAAAGCGATGCAATCATCGGAAGCGCGATCATCATTGCATCAAGGAAAAGATCCGTAAGACCTTTCAGCATAAACGCAAGGAAATCTTCTCTTCCCGCTATGATCGAAAAAGCATTTAGTGCCGTAAAGCTTTTTGTTATTCCAGTTACAAAAAGAGTCTGAAATCCTTTTACTTGCAAAAAAATCAGCATAGCTATAAGGTTCAGATACTGCCCCATGAGCGGATTTTCTACTTGAGACAGCGCATCGTAAGATTCTGCGGCACTGAACCCCATCTGCAGTGAGAAAAACTGACCTGCGGAACTGAATGCCGCAAAAATCATCGTTATGTAAAAGCCTGTTATAACACCGATTAAGCCTTCACCCAATAAAATGAAAATATATGTGAGGTTGTAGGAATCTATCGGTTGTGCGTAAGATTGTACAGCAGGAAGCACAAGATATGCAGAAAAGCCTGCTAATGCGATTTTTGCGACACCTGGCACAGCACTAGATGACAGCAAAGGCGCAGTACGTATCATAGCGAAACATCTTACTGCTACCAAGAGGAAAAGAGGTGCTGTAGCAACTATTTTTTCCAGCATTCACTCACCGCGCTACGTTAGGAATCATTTGAAAAAGGCTTATTGTATACTGTTCTATTGACGTGAAAATCCAAACGCCAAGAAGCACAAGAACGCCAAGAATAGCAAAAAGTTTTGGTACAAACGTTAGGGTTTGCTCTTGAATTGAAGTAGTTGCCTGAAAAATTGCAACTATCAAACCAACGAAAAGAGCCGCTCCAAGAATAGGCGCTGTGACTTTTAGGATTTCAAAGATTCCTTGTTGTATTAGATTGACTAAATCACTGATACTCACTTTCTTACCTCCCTAAAAAAGCACCTGGCAACAATGATGCAAACTCTGTTATTTTTCACACCATAATTACTATGGAATTATAGAATTAAAAAGTTGCTGAGTAAGAAGCCCCCACCCATCCACAAGAACGAAAACCATAAGTTTAAACGGCATTGAAATTTGTACAGGCGGAAGCATTATCATACCCATGGACATAAGAATACTCGCCACAACCATATCGATTATTATGAACGGAAGATATAACAGTATTCCTATCTTGAACGCTACCGTAAGCTCATGAAGAATGTATGACGGTATAAGAACATAAGTCGGTACATCAGCCAATGTTGCGGGTCGTCCAAGACCACCCATATTCATGAACAGCTCTATGTAGTCTGTATCATCTGACATTTGTTTGTACATGAATATTCTAAGCGGTGTTTCTGCGTTCGCATACGCCTCCTCCAACCCAATCTGACCGTCTGCCATAGGTTTGAAAGCATTATCGTACATCGATGTAAACGTAGGCCACATAATAAAAAGCGTCATAAAAAAAGCAATTCCGTTTAAAACTGCGGTCGGAGGAACTTGCTGCAAAGAAAGAGCGCGTTTTATAAAATCCAAAACGATTGAGAAACGCAAGAAACAAGTTACAAGTATGAGTATACTTGGAGCAAGGCTCAGGACAGTCAGCAAAAGCATCAATTGGATCGAGAATGCGACCTCTTGATTTGTCTCTGGATTTTTTATAGAAAGATCAATAAGCGGAATATCGATATCATTGATAGAGTTTGTCATTTCTGTCGTTCCAGACACACTTCCTTCTGGGAAAGTTGTTTGAGCCGAAAGGATTCCCAACGCTAAAGACATTAACAAAACAATCGCAATGATTTTTTTACCGCATATCATTACCGATTTCTCCCACCATTATTTAAATCTTCTCTTTTAGACCGCAAGAAACGTTCCGTCCGCTTTGCTGAGCCTGTCAACGAAGCAAGGAGCGACGCAAAATCGGCAGGCTTCTTGCTGTTTCCACCGACAGGAGCGTTAAGATTCATTGTATCAATAAGCTCTTTATCATCAATCTCGCTTATCAATGTTATCGAAGAATCTGAAACGCCAAGAAGATATGCTTTATCCTGAAGAGTGACTATCTGAACTGTTTTTCCGGGCGCAAGCGTTATTGAGGCAGTTTTCTGTAAATACGGATCGTTTTCCGCACCAGGACGCATACTTTTTTTCAGCAACCAGACAATTCCGTAAATACATGCAATTACCAACACAAGAACTAGTATCATGCGTACGAAAAGCCATACCGTACTTCCACTGCCCGACATAGCCGATGAACTGGCGCCAGAAGAACTCGCTTGTCCAGAATCATTTTCTGTACCGGAAGATACATTATTTGCGGAATTGTTCGAGAATGTATAACCAGATTCAATTGATTTCAGATTTGAAATCAATTCTTCATTCTGGTTCTCAGAACTGTTAATCTGTGTATCTTGAGAAAAAACAAGACAACATACAGCCATTAACAAAATGACTGCAAGAGTCTTTTTTATAGATTGTTTCGTATTGTCCCCCACCCTTTATGTATCTATTTAATGCATAGCAGCTTCTCGTTCAGCGGTAGAAAGAATCTCAGTGACACGAACACCGAAGTTTTCATCGATAACAACAACCTCACCACGAGCAATCTGTTTATGGTTGACAAGAATATCAACCGGCTCACCGGCGAGTTTATCAAGCTCGATAATAGTACCTTCTCCCATACCAAGAATATCTTTTATAAGCTTTTTCGTACGACCAAGCTCAACCGTAACCTCCATGTATACATCCATGATAAGGTTAATGTTCTGCTGTTCAGTACTACCCATTCCTGTCTGCAAGTTCGGGAATGAAAGCGGCTGTACATTTGGAATATTCTGCGGCATACCGCCCATTGGGCTGACACCCATGCCCATGTTCATACCACCCATGTGCATTCCGCCCATCGGGTTGGCTCCCATGCCCATGTTCATGCCGCTCATGTTCATTCCGCCCATCGGGTTGGCTCCCATGCCCATGTTCATTCCACCCATGTTCATTCCGCCCATCGGGTTGGCTCCCATGCCCATGTTCATGCCGCCCATATTCATTCCGCCGCCCATTGCTCCGCCGACCATGGACTGCATTTCTTCTGCAGAAAGACCACCTGTAGAAGCAGCATCCTGTCCGCCGCCAAGAGCTTTAACAATTCCGTTAGCAACGTCAGCGGCAAAGATTTCCCACAAAGAGAAAGCACCGCCATCAACGCTTACAGGATATGTAGCAAGCGCGAATTTTGACGACTGGAAACGAACCATTGCCTTTGGAACATGCTGAGCTTCTGCTGGTTTCGAAGCGAGTCCGTTTAGTTTGCCAGTCTGAGACAGCTTGGTGTTTTCCGAGCCAGTATGCTGAGAAACGACTTCAGAGACTACAGAAAGCGCCATATCATCCAAATCAGGATTTTCTTCTTTATTAATAAGAGCAGTAAGTTTTGTTGCGAATTCAGGAGCAAGTATAAATACGTGATCACCGCTCAAACCAGTCGTGAAATCGTTCATTACAGAAACGACCATTTCCGGTACTTTGCGAAGAACACCATCTCTGTCCACTGCCTCTACGGTAGGTTTTCCTACTTCAAAGACGCTTCCCGTCATTGTATCGAGACTGCTTTTCAAAGTTCCCGCAGTATCAGACAGGAAATCAGCAAGAGCCGCAGTATCAATATTTACAGACGGACTTGATGAAGACATGCTACCGGACGATCCCAAACCGCCCATATCAACGCCTGCCAACAGAGCATCTATTTCATCCTGAGAAATGGCGCCATCACTCATACGATTTCTCCTTCATCTCCAGACAATTCTTCAATATTTGAAGAATCATTCTCTGGGATTATTTTATCTACAATTTGAACAGCCATTCTTTTACCGATAACACCGGGCTGGCAGTAAAATTTCTTTTGGTTTCCTACGCTCAGAGTAAGCGGATCATCAACACGTACATTAGACAAACGTATTATATCACCAGCACGAAGCGCAAGTACATCACGTATTGGAAGATTAATAGAGCCAATCTCCGCGACGACATCCATATCAACAGATGAAAGCTTCTCTTTAAGAACGCCAAGATATTGTGTCGTTGAGTTTCTTCGTACTGAAGAGAACCAGAACTGTGTTGAGAGCTTTGAGATAATCGGCTCAATAGTAAGATAAGGAATACAGAAGTTCATCATTCCTTCTTCGTCACTTACTTTTGTTTCCAGCGTGACAAGAACGACCATTTCGTTCGGAGGAACGATCTGTGCGAACTGCGGGTTCGTTTCAATCTGACCAAGACGAGGTCTTAAATCGATAACCTGGGTCCAGGATTCACGCATATTCGCAAGGATACGTACTATAATACCTTCCATTACGGACTGCTCGATATCAGTAAGGTCCCTTTGAACCTTAGTTCCCTGTCCTGTACCACCGAAAAGGCGGTCAATCATTGAGAAAGTGATTGCAGGGTCAATTTCCAATATGGCATTACCTTTCAAAGGATCCATATTTATAACGGCAAGCGTCGTCGGTGTAGGTATAGAACGAATGAATTCC
Source organism: Treponemataceae bacterium (assembly GCA_024685655.1). Taxonomy (GTDB): domain Bacteria; phylum Spirochaetota; class Spirochaetia; order Treponematales; family Treponemataceae; genus Treponema_I. The sequence goes on along the minus strand of JAIKVO010000059.1, from coordinate 3,241 downwards.
TCATATGTAAGCTGGTCTACAGAAGCGACCTGGACATGAACGAGGCTACGAAGCTGAGCTGACAAGCTTGTCGTTGTTAGACGAGCAAAAGTTTCATGCATCATCTGAACAGTACGAATCTGCTCTTTTGAGAACTTATCAGGACGCTTGAAATCGTATATTTTTATTTTTCGGGTGTCTTTGACCTGACTGAAATTCTCGTTGTCCGACTCACCAGAGCCGAATGCCATAAGAAGTTGGTCAATTTCATCCTGTGAAAGAACTTCGTTCATGTACGACCCTCTACTCCACTACGTTCAGCTGCAAAAACAGCACATCACGTATTTTGGAATTCTGCAATATATCATCATTTATTGAATTACGGATTTCCATACTGAGTTTTTCCTCATTTCTTACACCCTTAAGCTCAGATTTCGATTTTGAAGAAAAATACTGTCTTAGGAAATTCTTTATCTGAATCTGCCGTTTCGTTATTTCGGTAGAAGCTGCCTTATCATCTGTCTTATAACCAAAAACAACCTCAACAATAATACTTGCCGGAGGATTATCAACGGTTTGTGTCTGGATTGATCCGATAGACTGATACCAGTCCAAATCTTCCCGCTTTCCGGTATATTCCGATGAAGCAGGAACTACGGATACCGTACCATTTCCGTTTTTATTCATAATGTTCATGGTAATGACAACAACGACGACAATAAGGATTATAGCACCTATGCCGATAGCTACCCATTTCAGCAGAGAAGGAAGGAATCCACCTGCACCGCCTTTCTTTTTGGAGCTTCCACCATCGTCTTCGACACCATCATCAAGCAAATCTTCTTCATCAGCCATAAAAACCTACCTAAAACTAATTTCACCACTGTTTTTTAATTGCCTAAAACAAATTGCCCAGGCAGCTTGCCAAATGCGGCCAGCATAAGGCATAAACAACGGAGTTTATAAAACTGATGCGGATTAATAGACCTGTTCGGAACTCTAAGTTTCCTCACTGGTCTTAGTAATTTTTCAGGCTAAAGCCTTACAAAATTACAGGAATTCAAGGTTTGCATCCGAAAAACTGAAGTTTTCGAATACATCGATTTTATTCCACCCGCATATATAATATCATTAAAAATGTCCCTCGTCTAGAATTATTATATCAACTCGACGATTATATGCCCTACCTTCTTCTGTTTCATCAGAAAACTTAGGCTGATTATCCGCATAACCTGCTACGGAGAACCTTGTTTCGTCCACACCAAAGTTTGACAGATAATGAAGGACGTTTATCGCGCGAGCCGTAGAAAGCTCCCAGTTGCTAAGATAATTCCCCTGATACTCGTATGGATCAGTATGTCCTTCTATTCTAAATTTACGGATATTTCCATCAGCATCCTTAAGCAATTCTGCAGAATTGAAAAAAAGTGCAAGGTTCTGTAAAGTTTCTCGTGTTTCTTCTATATTTAATTCCGCACTGCCCTTTTTGAAGAAAGAATCTGAAGCGAGTGTTATAACCAGTCCACGCTCATCGCTTGATATCGTTATTTTATTCGTATGAATTTCAGGAGCGAAAAGACTTACGGCTCTTTTTTCTGAAAGACCAAGCGAACGTCCCTTCTCCAACGCCGGAAGATTGCTTATCGTATTTCCAAGATCAGCGAGCCTTCCTGTAGCAAGAGACTGACCTCCTGCAGTAGGGTCGCCCTGAATTGCCGCCGTCAAAGCCGCCATCTGTATAGCGTCAGTTTCTGACGGATCGTAAAGCATGACGAAGAAGCAAAGCATGAGGGTGATCATGTCACCGTATGTATCCATCCACGCCTTGGAAGGCTTGGGCGGTTCTTTTTTCTCTTTTGCCATACTCAACTAGTCCTTAAGAACATCTGCTTCAATAGCCTTACGTGATACAGGATCAAGATATGTAAGGAGTTTCATTGCAAGGATACGTGGGTTATCACCAGCCTGAATAGAAAGAACGCCTTCTATAATCATTTCCTTTACTTGCACTTCTGCCTGGTGTTGGTCAAGAAGCTTCTGACCGAACGGTCCGATAAGCCAGTTCGCAAGCATAGAACCGTAAAGAGTCGTAACAAGAGCAACAGCCATGTTAGGACCGAGTGACGATTTATCCTCAAGGTTATTCAACATACCAATAAGACCAAGAACGGTACCCATCATACCAAAACCAGGACCATAACCTGCCCAGTTGTTAATAACCGTAATCATTCCCATGTGGCGGGCTTCTAGCTGATCAAGCTCACTTTCCATAATAGACCGGATAACGGCACCGTCTGTACCATCGACAACAAGACGTAGACCGCTTTTCATAAACGGATCGTCAAGATCTTCAAGACCTTCTTCCAATGCAAGAATACCTTCACGGCGGGCTTTTTCCGAAAGAGCAACCATGTTCTGAACAAGCGTTTTCTCACCAAAATCGCGAACCTTAAAAGCTTTTGCCATAACGCCGAATACGCCGAGCGTCTTTTTCAAAGGACCACAAATGAACAACGCCATGAACGAACCACCGATTGTCATGAACACAGATGGGATATCAATAATATCTCCCATGCTACCACCGGACGTAAGAACTGACATGACGATCATGCCGGCTCCTCCGATAAGACCAATAATTGTCGCTAAATCCATCTATTTCCTCCCATCACCTTTTCAATGCTCGTTTCCAACAAGACCTATTTTTTTTCTATACTCAATTATCTTTGTAAGCACATCTTCCGGAGAATCCTTGACGACAAGTTTTTTTCCGGAAAGCATAAGAAGCGTGACATCTGGATTCATCTCCATAGTTTCTATCTGATGCGGGTTTATCCAGTATTTCTCACCGTTAAGTTTTGTTACTTGAATCATTTTCCCATCCCGAAGATGCAAGTTATCAAGACAAAGCATGCATCGATTTTTTTACAGATGTATCATATCTTCTTCAGAAACTTACTGAATTTTTGAACAAGTCAATTATAATACATATTAAATAATATAATACACCCATTTCTACTCTTTTAATATCGGAAAAGTAAAAAAAATGTTAATGATAAGCAAAAAAATGCCTCACAAATCACATAGTGGGGAGTCAAAAACGCGCGATATCGCGCTATACGCTGTTTGTGGCAAGGGAACTAATTTATATGCCGCTATCGCGGCTGCCACAAACAGAGTATTTTTGCTCCCACACTACGTTCCTTTTTGTCATTTTTTCGGGAACTTCTCGAATTCATCTTTTAATGACATTTCTTCAAGTTTT
>JAIKVO010000277.1 GCA_024685655.1 Treponemataceae bacterium | reverse complement strand
TCTGTCTCTTTTTCTGCAGTGAAGCATGAAGCCGAAAGCAACGGCAAGAACAAGGTAGAATGCCCAAGGAATGAAGCTCCAGTGGAACAGCGGGAAAACACCTGCCCATTCAGTAACGCTTCCGCCCATCTCTGCAATATGTGGATTAGTTGCATACATTACCCACTCTGCAAAGCTGTAGAACAGAATATCGGCAGCCAATCCACATGTAAACATCATGGCACCCCAAGTAAAAAAGTTGTACTTAGGCTTTTCGTTCGGTTCTCCTAGAACAAGATTGCCGTATTTACTGAAAGACAAAAACAAAGAAACAATAAGAACACCGATTCCGATAATCAGGTAATAGCTTCCAAGCGTATCTCCAAAAAAGAAACGAACTTGTGAAATAACTCCGTTCGCCTGATCCGGGAAAATGAAAAGATAAACAGCAAGCGCCATAATAAGGATGAATGGCACTAAAGTTATCATCCAGTCGATTCTGCTTTTTTGTTTAGTATTATTGCTCATTTTTTAACCTCTTTTCAACAATAATTCCTATATGACGGATCAATCTCGACTAACTCGTTGAAACCGTCAATTTCACATAAATCTCCCTTTTTCATAGGGTAAATACCAAGCTTAAAGTTCTCAAAGTGACAGAACATAGCGATATCATCCCAATAAATCTGCCTGTTGTTCTGTTCAATGAACTCATATTCCAAAAACTCCCGGAGTTTCTTTCCATCCTCTTTTGACCAGCGGGAAATACTGAACAACTGCCAGCCGTTGTCACCACCGGTTCTGGAACAAGACGTGACAATTCCCTCATCATTTACCTGCATAACCCATTCATCAGTTGGTGTGTCTATTTTTAGGGCATTGTAGCCAGAACGCTCGAATTCAGGAGAAACAATATCCTGATTGTAGATAATCTGGTCACCGTCAAGGATTATTACGTTCTCAAGATAATCTTTTGCCGTATATAAAGACGATATGTTATTGCAAGTGTTGTAGTATGGATTTTCTAGAACATTGATTTTTAAGGACGGGTCGGTTTTGTTCAACTGTTCTGCCCATGTAAGGAATTGCTCTTTAAGATAACCGACAACCACATAAATCTCGTTTATTCCGTTCTTATGCAATGCTTCAACGATTGTATCGATCATCCGTTTGCCGTTTACCATAATAAGCGGTTTTGGCGTATGCAAAGTGACAGGTTTCATTCTGTTTCCAAGACCTGCCGCCATAATTATTGCGCGTTCTACCCTATTCATTTGTCTTCTCTCCTGTTATTCCGGCTTTACTGCAGAACCGTCGATTCTTTCTTTTACGATTTTATAGAAATCTTTTGCATACCGGTACTGAATCAAAGAATACTCGCCAAACTCAACGCCAAGCATGCTTTTATACTCGCACCAGTTGCTCCACAAAAGGCCGCAAGCGGCTACGTAACAATAAATCTTTGTTCGCGTATCTTCGTCAAGATTTTTTCCGCTGACCCTAAAATATGTCTCTATTAAGTTATCAATATGGGCTTTATCGTAAAGCGCGTAAATGCAGAACATCGCTATATCCACATGAGGATCCTGCATTCCGGCGTATTCCCAGTCGATAAGACTTATTTTATCGTTACCGTCAGAATCTTTATAGATAAGGAAGTTATCAGGAACAGCATCAATATGAGTCAGTGAAAGCTCTTTTTTCTGAGAGCTGATAAAAGCTTGCAATGAAAGAACATTTTCTTTTGTTGTCTTGTAATCCCTGTATACAGAAGGTTTTCCGTTCCAAAGAGATTCATAAAAATCAATCAGCTTGAAGATTTCAAATGAATGATTAACTTTAAGATGAAGATTATGAAATGAAACAAGTTTTTTCATGCATTTTTCAAGGTCTTCCTGACACAGCGGATCACAAACTCTTGAATTTTCAATAAACTTTGTAATTTTATAACCGTTTTCTGGGTTTAGATAAACGTTATGGTCACAAATATCTTTTCCTTTCAGGACTTCATAAACATCATACTCTTGGCGGCGGTCAATCAGCATATCAGTGCCCTCGCCCGGAATACGCATAATATAACGGCTTCCGTTGCAGGAGAAAATGAACGAACGGTTTGTCATTCCTTTTTTCATGACTGTAATATCTTTTATTAAGTCAGTTTTCACTCCAAGAGTTTCACCAATCGTATCAAGGGCGGCAGATTTCAAAAGCGCATTTCTGGGCGAAAACTCCCTTAGCTGCTCATAAGTGTCTATTTCTGTAACATCATTATTATCAATGATTCTTGCATTGAATATCATTTTATTATTGATAAAAGCTGCTTCCTCCCAAAAACAGCTGTCGAAATCTTTATCCGCTTCAAGCTGGCTCAACCTGTAAACTAGCATCTCTGAATCAGTTTTGTTTACGTACGATATACCGACCATTCGATTTTTGGGAGAATTTCTTTTGTTTCTGATGATTTCTTTTTTCTTGTTCACAATCACGTCGGATTTTTCATCGGCTTCATTGCTCACCATATACCAGGAATCAAGTTCCTCGGTGTTGAATAAGTTATTCTTGCACCAAATATCGCAAGGAATTATATATGAGTTTGACAAATACTCTTTTGCCAGATACAAAGAATGCAGGTTGTTTTTTATAGAATAATCCGAATTGCATATCAGTTTTACGTTATACTCATCAATAAGGAATTCATAATTTTCTTTCATGAATCCTACGACAACATAAATATCTTGTATATGAACCTCATGAAGCTGCTTTATGATACGCTCAATCAATGTTTCATCGTTAATTTTCAAAAGTCCTTTAGGTGACTCAAGATTTATCGGAACCATGCGCATTCCATAACCAGCGGCAAGTATTATTGCACTTCTTGGTTTAGATTCCTCAAAAATACTCTCAGCTTTTTCCGTCAATCGGTTATCATTTGAAAACAAACCGTCATCTTTTAGCTTATTAACAATTATGTTTACATTACCCAGCGACAAGCCAGTTTTCATAGAAATAACACGCTGGCTTTCAAAACCGTATTTTTTTATTACTTTAAGAACTTCAGATTCATTAGCGTTCATTTTTTTCGCCTGTCTAATATTTTTGAACATTTTACAATCTTTATCCCCTTTATGTCAACTCTGTTAATATGTATCTGAAATTCATAGATAAAAAGCAGAAATAAAAAAACAAATGCAGGCTACTCTATTCATTTTGTAATACTCACAAGCTTTCTTAATCTGTTTTTGATAGAAATGGTTAAATATTTCTCACAATACCTTACCAAAGTAAGTATTATTTGATATACTGTTTTTATGAAATTCTCACGGAAACGTCGGCAATTTTTTATTTTCATAATAGATCTTCTCATAATGATACTATCTATTTATCTTTCGCTCGCACTCCGAAACATTGAATTTCCTACATTTTCATTATTCCTAAGCCATCTAAAAAACTACCCATTTGTAATTTTCTCATGGGTTGTCATGATGTATACACTAGGAATGTATTCTCTTGATATTCCGTTCAGAACAGATACAACACTGATAAAACTTCTGATAAGCGCAGTTACGGGAACTTTGATTGGTTTCGCAACATTCTACCTGTTTTCCAGAAATGCAGGAATTCTTCCAAAAACTGTACTTGTCGTATATAACTTGATCGTACTAGGCTTAATATTTCTTTGGAGATATTTATACGACAGGCATTTTTCCAATGGTAAAAATCTTAACAAGTATGTTTTTATAGGATATAACGAAACTGCAGCTACTCTTCTAGAACAGACAAAAACAAACTCCTATATAAATTTTTCGCCTGCAGCAGTTTTCGATGAATTCATTAATGTCCGGCCTGCTAATTTACCTGAATCAATTCCTTTTTTACATACTTATGATGAACTTTCGACATTCATAAAAAACAACACTGTAAAAGTTTATGTCATGCCATCGGAGAAAATCTTTTCTGCTGAAGTTAGACGTCTTCTTTTTGATGCATTGGGAAACAGAGCGATATTCTATTCACTTCCAGACTTTTATGAGCTTATGACTCGGCGCATTCCACTTGGAGCCATAAATGAATCATGGTTTCTAAGGCATATCCGCTTTGAGGGCCGCGGACTTTTTTATGTAGCAAAAAGAGTATTTGATATTGTTATATCAGGAGTTCTTCTTTTACTAACAATCCTTTTTTGGCCGATTGTTGCAATAATAATAAAAGCGGAAAGCAAAGGTCCTGTATTTTTCACACAAATACGCGAAGGCAAAAATGGCAAACAGTTTAAATTGTATAAATTCCGCACAATGCGAAGCGAACAAAATAATTTTGCTCCGACAAAAGAAAAAGATAATAGAATAACAAAATTCGGTAACTTTATGAGGAAAACACGCATTGACGAACTTCCTCAACTTTTAAATGTGCTAAAAGGTGATATGAGTCTTATAGGACCTCGTCCAGAAAGACCAGAACTTTCCATAGATTTGGAGCATAACATTCCGTTCTACAGGCAACGTCTTATGGTAAAACCTGGAATAACCGGCTGGGATCAAGTATCAGGCGAATATCACTCACCATCAATTGATGATACATACAAAAAACTTCAATTTGATTTATACTATATAAAGAATCAATCACTATTTCTTGACATATCAATTTTTTTCAAGACAATAATGACTGTTTTTCTCCGTCAAGGAAGATAATTATTTTATGATTACTAAGATATATAAACATTTTTCTTTAATACCATTTATATTGTTAAGTCTATTTGTGTCTCCATGTTTTTCAGAGAACACATATAAAATCAATGACATAAAATATTCCATTTCTGGAATTACCAGGGAATATGTACTTTCACAAAAACTTAATATAGATACAAAAACTGTTTTTGAATCTGAAGAAGAACTTAATAAATATCTCAACGATATTAAACAGAATATTGATAATCTTCGCGTAATTGAAAGTTCTGAAATAGAGCCATCATTTTCTGAACCTGATGAAAACGGTTTGATTTCTGTTAATTTACACATCAAAACAAGAGATTCTATAAATTTTGTTATAGTACCATATCCTACCTACGACATTAACACTGGTTTCAAACTGAAACTGAAAATCAAAGATTATAATTTTTTAGGCTCGATGGAAGAATTCAACAGTTCATTGATTTATTTTCTTAAAGTCGATGAAGATACGGGTTCTACTTCAAATTACTTAGATTTTTCGTTTGGTTTTGATATTCCTTTTCAGCTTGGACCGTTCAACTGTAACTGGAACAATAATTTCTCGCTCAACTACGTAATAGGTGACTCTAACATCGGTTTTAATATAAAGGAAGGAATAAACTTCAGTTTCCCGATTTTAAATATCACAAGTATAAATGCGAATATTTCTCAATCTTTCATTCAAAATCCTGCTTATAAGAAAAACGGGGACTTGTTCTATTTCAATACATCAGCTTCCCTTTCTCTTCCGCTCAATATTGCTGAAATACCTGATGTAGGATATATGACATGGGCTCCAGGTATTTCATTTAATTTCAACTGGGATAAAGATATTTTCACTGGTGCAGAAAACTTTGGTATAACAACTAGCGGACTTCTAGGTCCTTCAATTTCTTTTTTCCAAAGAATTGAAGTTGGAAAAGTTAATTGGATAAATAATCTGAAAAATGGCTTCTTCGCGCGTATAAATATCGATTATCCATATAATTATACAACATTTGACTTTTCTCCTTCCATAAGTATGCAGATCGAAAGACATTTTGCTTTCACAAAGAACAGCGTTTCTGCACGTTTTTATTACTTTGTGAATGCAAATGGACAAGGCTCTGAAATAGGTAACAGAATCCGCGGTGTACGTGACAACGATATAATCACAGATAATGCACTCTGTGTAAATTTTGATTTTCCTATAAAACTATTGCAGACAGACTGGGTAGGTTGGTTTAATAAAGCTACTGGTAAAGAGTTTTCATGGATGTCTTATGTCGATTTCGAAGCACAAATTTCTCCATTTTTTGATTTTGTAATCGGTCATAATACGAAGAACAATTCATTCTATAATTTCAAAGATATTTATTGTTCATCCGGCGTTGAGATTATTGGCTTCCCAAATAGATTCAGGAGTATACAAGGTCGGTTGAGTTTCGGAGTAGATCTTATACATGTCGGAATGCTTATTGGTGACAAAGTTTCTTTTGTAAAAAAAGCAGTGGATAAAGTATTCTATACATCATGGCGTACGGATCCATGGTGGGAATTGTTTTTTGGAATCGGTTTATTTTATTGATTATTGTTGTATAAAATATTTATATTGATTTTTTACATGACAGGATAAAGGAGTTTTGCTTTCAACATGAAAAAAATAGCACTAATTACTGGAATTACTGGGCAAGATGGTTCCTTTCTTGCAGAATTTCTTCTTGATAAAGGTTACGAGGTTCATGGAATTCTTCGCCGTTCTTCATCTTTCAATACCGGAAGAATAGAGCATCTTTATATTGAAGATCTTATTGAAGATATGCATAAAGACCGTCGTGTTTATCTTCATTATGGAGACATGACAGACTCAATAAGTTTAACAAGACTAATACGTGAAATTCAACCATCAGAGATATATAATCTTGCAGCGCAGTCACACGTTCAAGTTTCATTTGAAGTTCCTGAATATACAGCCGATGCTGATGCAACCGGAGTTCTTCGTATTTTGGAAGCTGTCCGTTTTCTTGGGCTTGAAAAATCATGCCGCATTTATCAAGCTTCAACATCCGAGCTTTTCGGCAAAGTTCAGGAGATTCCTCAGAAAGAAACTACCCCGTTCTATCCCCGCTCTCCTTACGCAGTTGCAAAGCAATATGGCTTCTGGATTGTAAAAAACTATAGAGAAAGCTATGGTATGTTTGCAGCGAATGGTATTCTCTTCAATCATGAGTCTGAGCGCCGTGGTGAGACATTCGTCACAAGAAAAATTACTCTTGCAGCAAGTCGTATAGCTAAAGGTTATCAGAAAAAACTATACCTTGGTAATCTTAACAGCTTGCGTGACTGGGGATATGCAAAAGATTATGTTGAATGCATGTGGCTTATCCTTCAGCAAGACAAACCAGAGGACTTTGTTATTGCGACAGGCGAACAATATTCTGTAAGACAATTCTGCCAGCTTGCCTTTAAAGAAGCAGGTATAGAAATTGAATTCAAAGGAGAAGGTATCGATGAAAAAGGATATGACAAAGCAACTGGAAAAGTACTTATCGAAGTAGATCCTAAATATTTCCGTCCTTGCGAGGTCGATACCCTTCTTGGAGATCCTTCAAAGGCAAGAGAAAAACTTGGCTGGAACCCTAGAAAAACGAGCTTTGAGGAACTTGTTAAGATAATGATGAAACATGATCTTGAGTTTGTCGAAAAAGAAGCTAATTCAAGAATCAGATAAGGAATTATTATGAACAAAGATTCACGCATATATGTGGCAGGTCACAGAGGCTTGGTGGGAAGCGCGATTGTACGCAACTTAAAGTCTAAAGGCTATACAAATATTATCACAAGAACTCATTCTGAGCTCGATTTGCAAAAGCAAGCTGATGTCAATGCTTTTTTCTCACAGGAAAAGCCTGAATACGTTTTTCTTGCTGCTGCACATGTAGGCGGTATAGGAGCAAACTCAACATATCCTGCTGACTTTATATATCAGAATATGATGATAGGCTTTAATATTGTGGAAGGCTCACGACAAAACAATGTGAAAAAGCTAATGAATTTGGGTTCAACTTGCATTTATCCCAAAATGGCACCGCAGCCCATACAGGAAGAATCTTTGCTTACAGGTCCGCTGGAACCGACAAACGATGCTTATGCGCTTGCTAAAATTAGCGTCATAAAGCTTTGTACCGCTTATAACAAACAATACGGTACAGATTTTCTTTCTGTAATGCCTACTAACCTTTACGGAATCGGTGACAACTATGAGCTTTTCGGTTCACATGTTCTTCCTGCCCTTATAAGGAAATTCCATGAGGCAAAAGTGAGCGGAAAAGATGAAGTTGATCTTTGGGGTGACGGTTCGCCATTACGCGAATTCCTTTTCAGCGATGATCTGGCAGAGGCCGTTGTTTATCTTATGGAGAATTGCCATGCCACTGATTTACGAACGCCTACTGGGGATTTTGTGAACGTAGGAAGCGGAAAAGAACTTACGATAAAAGAACTGGCAGAGACCGTTAAAAGCATTGTTTACGATGACACTTCTGGAAGAGAATGCAACATAAGGTGGGATTCATCCAAACCAAACGGAACTCCAAGAAAGCTTTGCGATATAACAAGGCTTATCAATTTGGGTTGGAAACCTAAAACATCTTTAGAAGACGGAATCAGAATCTCATATAAAGATTTTCTAAGCTCGTCCACCAGAATGTGAAAAGATTTATTTATTTCTGATATACGATAGGCACCCTCTAAAGATTTTACGTTTTTTAGAGGGTGTTTTCTATAAAATGTTATTTTTCCAGAGATATTAAATTAACAATTGTTTTATCCGGGCAAACATTTTTCATTACTTCAAAAATTTGCAATGCGAGCTTTTCATTTCCTTTAAATGAAAGAAGTCTTCCGAAATTATAGAATCCTCGCCAAACATTGTTTTTGTTCATCCATTCTTTTACATCACGATATTTTAAAGACTCTTGAAAAAACAGTTTTAACGAAGTATATGAATACTTTTTGTTTCTTGAAGTTAGAATTTCATAAATTCTTGTGAACGATGTAAGAGCTGCAAGAATTCCTGTATTGTATGCCCTTTCATATTCATTTTTTGTTATATAAAAATCAGTTAATAAAAGAAGTGCATTTAATGATTTATAATGATCGCTTCTGTACAGTAAAAAGAATTGATCGATTGATTGTTCTCTGAGTGAATACGAAATTATTGCCTTCAGATACGGAGTATATGAATCATCTTTTACAAAATCTGTATTTTCCTTTAATACCATTAGAAGATACTTTTCAAAATCATTTTCTTTTTTTTGAAGTCGCGCAAGTTCTGCAGCATCATAAAGAATGTCGTATCGCTCATCAGGAACATCGAGGACATCCCAGTTTTCCAAAGCTTTCTCATAAAATCCTGCAGCTGCGGTATACTCACCTTCTTGCATGTATATTTTTGCAATTAGATAATCTGCTTCTGGATATTCAGTCCGTTTCCGATAAAACTCTTTTATGTTTGTGATGGAGTTATTAAAATAGCTGTTTCCATACAAGTCAGTTAGCTTATGTATACATCGCAGCGCATCGTTTTCCATACGTTCTGTCAGGATGACTTCTACGTCAGAAATAGCATCACCTACTTGTTGAACTGCAAGCGGTTTCAACGCATTTTCCAAAGAGTTTACAGCAGAAGTACTTTCGTTTTTACGCATTTCTTTGGCGTTTTCGGCATATTTCAAAGCTTGCCCTACATCACCATTTTCGTAGTTAATTCTGGCTGTATCAAGAATTTTCCAAGCATCATCATAACTTAAAGAATATACGAAAACTGTACATAACATAAAAACGAAAACAAAAACTGATTTTATGCTTTTCACAAAGACATTAACTCCTCTTCAAATGCTATATCGGCATTTTTAATAAGAGAGTTCAGTTTATCCTGTACAGTCATATTCTGGGTGTCATCTGGACGGATTGTACGAACTATTTGTCCATGTTTGAAGATGATCACGGAGTCACCAGTACCAGTTATACCGATATCAGCGTGCTTTCCTTCACCTGGTCCGTTCACTACGCAGCCCATAACAGCAACAGTAATGTCCTTGTCGAGCGACATAAGCTTGTTCTGCCAGCGTGCTGTAAATCCATGGACATCAAAGCCGTTTCGTCCACAACGTGGGCAAGACACGAGCCGTACACCGCCAGAACGTTTTCCAGTCTCGCGCAGTATCTCGCGCGCGGCTATAACTTCATTTTCAGGCGTATCTGAAAGACTAACACGCACAGTGGAACCGATGTTATTTTCAAGCAGGCGCGAAAAAGCAAGCGTGCTTTTTACTATACCGGCAATAAGCGGGCCAGCTTCTGTAACACCGATATGAAGCGGAATATCATATTTTTCAGCGAAACGTGTGTTGCATTCAACTGTCTCGCTTACGCTTGATGCTTTCATAGAGATAACGTATTGGTCGAATGAAAGCTCTTCAAATACTGAAGCTTCTCGAACAGCGGTTTCTACAAGAGCTTCTGCGCGGGTTATTGTTTTATCAGCAACCTTTTCTACAAGATCGTGCGGAAGGCTTCCTGTATTAATGCCTATTCGTATTGCAACACCCTTTTCTTTGCATCCCGCAACAACTTTCTTAACATTGTTTCTGCTGCCAATATTCCCCGGGTTAATCCTGATTTTTGAGACTTTTCCCTCAAGGCACTTTAATGCAAGTTTGTAATCAAAGTGAATATCCGCTACTAAAGGAAGCACGGAATGCTCTGCTATTTTGCATAGAGACTCAGCGCTTTCCATGTCGGGTACAGCAAAGCGAACTATATCGCAACCAAGAGACGCAAGTTTTTCTATTCTGTCTATAATAGAAAACAGGGCTTTACTGTCGTTTTTTACGTCAGTAATGCCCTCTTTCCACATTGTTTGAATGGAAACCGGCGCATTTCCACCGATTTCCACTTTTTTTGTGCTTCCCGTTCCGCCAATAACGACAGAACGGGGTATTTTTATTGTCATTAGTTTTATTATTATCCAACAAGGAATGAGAAAACCATTGCGAAAAGAGCAACAGTCTCACAAAGACCAACAACCATGATGTACTGAGAGAAACCTTTTCCTGTCTCACCAAGAGCATCTGAACCTGCAGCACCAGCTTTTCCCTGAGAAATAGCAGAAACAGCCATTGCAAGACCAGAGAATATACCAAGTGCAAGAGCAGCACCATCCTGCATTGCGCCTTCAGCAACTTTGCCGATCATTGTCTGCATAAGAAGGAAGCCATAAATTGTCTGTGTAAGAGGTGCACCTGCAAAAACAGTCAGGATGAACGGAGCTGGCTTATTATTCATATAGCAGCGTTTCCATGCGCCAATAGCAGCCTGTCCTGCGATACCGATACCAATTGCAGAACCGATAGCTGCA
>JAIKVO010000257.1 GCA_024685655.1 Treponemataceae bacterium | reverse complement strand
AGCGCACAAAGACGCGGGAAAACCATGTATTCAGCAATTTTCGGTGCATAAATCAGCTCCGTCCAAAGGTTGCCCTGACCGCCAAGCACGTTTTTCCTTGCACCCTCGCTCATACCAGCGGACACGGGCGAGAACGAGTACGAGTCCTTAACAGTTATAACCCCAAGGTTCCCCGGCTCCATCGGACTGTCAAGATGCTTGTAATCAAGGTAACAGCCGGCTGTATTCGGCGACATTATTGTCTTGTGCCCAAGAGCGGACGCTTTTTCGCCACCTTCCATGCCGCGCCAAGATTGCACGACAAGCGTATTCGGGAGTGCGAACTTTTCTGAGCCGTCAAGAACTTCATCCCAACCGATTGGAACACGTCCGCGAGCTTCGAGCATTTTAGCAAACTTCGCTGTCAAATAGCTCTGCAAAAGGTTCTCGCTAGAAAGACCTTCCTGCTTCATGCGGAACTGACACTTAGGACATTCCTTCCAGCGCGTCCGCGGACACTCATCGCCTCCGATATGCACATAAGGACCAGGGAAAAGCCTGCAAACAGTGTCAAAAATCTTCTCAAAAACAGTGAAAACAGCATCGTTTCCAGCACATAGAACATCGTCAAAAATACCGAAACGATCTTCTACAGCATACGGACCGCCAGTACATCCTAACTCCGGATACGAAGCAAGAATCGCAGATGCGTGACCTGGAGTCTCAACCTCCGGAACAACCGTTATATGACGCGCAGCCGCATACTCAACGACCTTACGTATCTCATCATCAGTATAAAAGCCGCCTTTAGGATACTCGCCCTCCGGGAGACGCAGATTCTTTCTGTAAGCACCTATTTCTGTCAGCTTGGGATATTCCGGAACATTGAAACGCCATCCCTGATCATCGGTCAGATGCCAATGGAAACGGTTCAGCTTGTGGAAAGCAGCAGCATCTATCATTTTCAGGACGAACTCAACAGGATAGAAAGTTCGGCAAACATCGAGCATGAAACCTCGCCATTCATATTCCGGGATATCCTCAATATAAAGACAAGGAATATTGCCGCCATAGGTCATGTAGAGCTGCTTAAGAGTCATCTCGGCATAAAAGAATCCTGCATCAGAAACAGCATGAACCCGGATAGAAGTTTCCGAAACATCAAGAATGTAAGCCTCATCTATTAGAGCACTATGAAAACTCCAGATACTTGCGAAATGAAGACAATCACAGCGGACTTTCTCGACACAAGCAAAAAGTGCTTCGACAGAATCCAAAGCGGCTCCATTTCCTTTGAACGTGCCGTCCACAACCTTTAAAAAGCGTGGTTCTGGAACTAACCCTAATTCATTCTTATCTATCATATTTCCATCCTGTTATGGAATGTGCCCGAAACGAACATTTCTGCACACTCTTATTTAATTATGTTTTAATTAATTACACACACCTGCAGCTGGCAAACATCCTACTTAACGCCGCGCTTTATCAGCTCGATGCACATACGCCCGTTATGATACGGACACTTCCATGGCTCAGTTATTCCGTGATCAGACACAGCCCCGTCTTTCGTGACGCTCCAGAACCACTCGCTTCCGGAACGATTGTCGGTAAGCACATTCTGTATATAATCCGCGATTTTCGCCGCCGCATCCTCATACACACCGTCACCAGTTTTCTGCCATGCGTTCACGAATCCGACTACTGCTTCCGCCTGAACCCACCATATGCGCTCCGTGTTAATCTCTGCACGGCCGTTTCCTGCTTTTTCAGATATTTCTCCACGGCACTCGTTGTTAAGAGCTTCACCGTCAAACGCGCAATCTAGTATCTTCCGCGCGATTACACTTGTGTATGCAGCAGTATCTTGTATTATCTGCCGGGCGCGAGCCTCGTACTGGGCGCCAACCGCACCTTTAGCCAATCCGCTTTTAAGCGCGTCGGAAGCTTTATCCAAAAGCCATGTAGCTTCAATATCATGACCATACGAATGAATATCAGCGAGAGATTTCATATCAGTATCAAAGAAAGTCTCAAGACGCTCGAATTCCGGGTTGTACACCCTGGAACGAGCAACTTCAAGAATGTCGATAAGCTTTTGTGCCACTGCCGGATGAAGGTCAACATTGTACAGCTCGGTATATGCTTCCATTATGTGAAGAAGCGTGTTCATCGTCTTGGAGGCGGTGACACCCTGATCGCAAATAGCACTTTCAACGACACTGCGCCAGTCGGCTGTATACGCTTCGTTATACGCGTTGCCGTCGTAAAAATATGTCTCTATGCATTCAAAAAGCGAGTACGCAAGGAGCAGAGCCTCTTTGTCACCGGTCGCTTTATAATAGGAAGAAAGCCCGTAAATACAGAAAGCCTGATTGTACGCGTTTTTCGTGCTATCAGAAACGGAACCGTCGTAATGCATCATCCAGTAAACGCCGCCGTGCTGTCTGTCTACGCAATAGTCGCGGATAAACTGATACGCATGATACGCGTTCTTAAGATTCTCCTCACCGCCGAGCGTCATGTATGCATTGGAATAGAACCACAGAATCCGGCTGTGAAGAACCACGCCTTTATCTGCTTTTTTCAGGATTTCAAGGTCATACGTGCGGAATCCGTAAAATCCGCCGTGCTCATCGTCTTTCATGCTGTTCCAATAAGGAATAATGATGTTTTTTAAATGCGTTTCTGCATTGAAGTTCACAATGCTCCTCCCAAATGACATCGCTTTATTTTTCAATCCGATTCGTCTTGTTCTACCGTACGAAATGTATCTCGCACAGCTAAAAAGCCGTTTCATCACCAAAATTGTATAAAACAGCTCTCTAACATTTTCACATCAAAAAATCGGTTTGTCAATTGAGTTATGTGTTGATACAAGACAAAAGGTGGGAAAGAACAAATTATTACGGGGCGTTACCGTTTGCTTTGCAAACGGTCGGGCTACTCCAGGTTCCGGTACGGTGCTCCGCA
>JAIKVO010000248.1 GCA_024685655.1 Treponemataceae bacterium | reverse complement strand
TCGCGCAGCAAACTACATTTCTGTAATTTCCGGCATCGTTTGTGTCATCAATAGCCATCTGCACCAATCTTTGATATGCAGTTTCATCGCGTTTTTTGCTTTCTTCGCTGTAGTTTTCGCGCATATCAATCAAATCCTGATAAAAACTGGTCTGGCGGGCATAATCCCAGAAAAGGTTTTCATATGCAACGTTTTTGTAGTGCCACGGTTTCCAGTGAATCTTGAAATGAACGATTTTCAAATTTTCATCATCGAATTTATCATTTTTGAAAGCTGTTTTATTCCAGCCTAAATCAAGGAATGTAACCCTGTCCTTGCAGAGGACATTAAGATAATCCTGATCCTGTGTCACACGGAACTTAAAGTGCGTAAGCAAGTCAATGAATTTGTCTTCAATATTCTCCTGACGGAATGCATCAAGATTCATAACCATTATTCCAGCGTTGAAATACTTGTATCTGTCTACGTCCAAAGCTTTTTCAACATACTCACCGAACTCGTTAATTTCAGTCATTACTTCTTCTGGTACTGCAGCCACAAAATTATTGCCAAGCTCTGTGTTATAAAGTTCTGCAATATCGCCAACGACCGCTATATCACAGTCAAGGTAAAGAACTTTATCGTACTGCGGGAAAAGATTCGCAATAAAGAAGCGGTAATATGTTTCCATAGAGTAATAGTCGCGGAGATGGAATTTTTCTGTGATTTTGCGCAAATCTTCTTTAAGATGAACCGTGCTTATTTCGACTGTAGGCGACTCGAATTCCGAAAGCATTGCTTCATATTTTGCATCAAGATTTGTTGTAATGACGTAAATCTTGTAGGAATACTCTTTAGAAGCGTTTGCAAGCATTGATTTAAGTGTAACCGTAAGATACGGAAAATAGTTGTTGTCGCAAGCGAAGAAAACCGGAATTACTGGGAGCGCTGTTTTGAGCGGAACATTCGTGTAAACCGTATCTTCTTCATCTTGCCGCAGTTTATTGATAAAGTTATCAACATAACCCAAGAATGCGTTCACATATCCTTTGGAAGAATCATTTTCATGTGTGGAGTCGTTATTTCCAGTCCGTGGAGCTTCTATTTCTTTGGGTTTTCTTGAAAATGCATACCAATAAATCAGTCTGTATAAAACAAAAAGGGTTACAGCTCCCAAAAAAAGTTTAATAAAATCTGTACTTTCCATGTCTATATTTCCTACCAATAAGTTTCGGTTTTTATCGACAAATCTTAAAACCTCTTAAATAAATTGACAATTACAAAATATCGCAAAATGTCATACATTTATTTAGACACTTCAAGTAAAAAAATGTTGCACCTGTTGAAAAAACTATAAAACTTAGTTATTTTTCTTATGTGAAAAAAATTTCTCTGATATTTATATTCATTTCTTTGGTTCTATTGCCAGTTTTTTCAGTTCAAACCCTTTCTGATGAGGAGCAAAAAGCAATTGATGATATGATGATATTCAGATTGAATACATCAACCTATACACCAGAGGCGACTATAAAGGCTGTTGAAGCTTACATGAAATCTTTTGCATCTGAAGTTGGAACAAAACATATTTCAGAAGAAGTTCAGCTTATTATTGAAAACTATCTTATAATTGAAAAATGTAGCTGTCTTGAGGAAATAAATCCTGATTCATCAGAATTGAAAACTTTGCTTGGAACTCAAAACAAGAAAAATGAGAAATGGTTTGCGACTCATAAATCGGATATAAAAAACAGCTGGCTTTATTGTTCATATTCTGGATTAATTTCGAACAATCTTAAGTTTTTGGGTGTTTTCGCTAAAATGGAACAGGGGTTGTTAGTAAAGGAATATCTCGAAAAGGCGTTGGAACAAAATCCTGATATGACGTTTGCACAGATGGGGCTAGCTTTGTGGTATTTCTATGCACCTGCTATAAGCGGTGGTAGTGTCAATACTGCGCTAAAATTCTATGAAAAAGCAGTTTCCAACGCTAGAAACAATGCGGAGCTTTTTATGGCTGAATATTATTTATCGCAATGTTATTTTCAAAAAGGAAAAAAGGATGAGTATAATAAAACCATGGATTCATTGAGGAAATTGTTGCCAGAGAATCGTAAAATTGCTCTGTTAGAGCGTCTCAATGATGCTGGATATTCTATTTTTGATTATCAAGACAATAGGGCAAAAGTAGAAAAAAAACTTGGTTTTTAGTATAAATAATTATTGATAATGTAATTTATGTTAAGATTTTTTTGGAGGATATATGACACTTGAAGAAAAAGTAAAAGACGCACTTGATAAGATGCGCCCACAGCTCCAGGCTGACGGTGGAGATTTGGAATTTGTTTCGCTCGAAGAAGGCGGAAAAGTTTTTGTTAAGCTTACCGGAGCATGTGGAAACTGCCCGATGGCAACAATGACGCTTAAACAGGGTGTTGAAAGATTCCTGAAAGACACGATTCCAGAAGTTACAGAAGTTATTCAGGCCTTCTAAAATAGATGTCAGCTCCTTTTCTGCCGGTTTCCCGTCAGGACATGGATGAACTCGGCTGGAACGAGTGCGACTTTGTTTTTGTCTCTGGCGATGCTTATGTGGATCATCCTTCGTTTGCCGCCGCATTGCTAGGCAGGCTTTTGCAGTCCAAAGGCTACAAAGTCTGCATTCTTCCGCAGCCTGACTGGCACAATAAAGAATCTTTTATGGTTTTCGGGCGACCGCGGCTTGCGTTCCTTGTGAGCGCAGGCGCGATGGACTCTATGGTTTCAAACTATACTGCCAACAATAAGCCTCGCTCATCGGACGCGTATGCGCACGGAGGGGAGCCAGGTCACCGCCCGGACAGAGCCTTAATTACTTACACCGCTAAAATCCGCGAGGCTTATAAAAATATTCCCGTTCTTATTGGCGGAATAGAAGCGAGCCTGCGCCGCACAGCCCACTACGATTACTGGTCAAATACCGTTAAACGCTCAATTCTTCTCGATAGCAAAGCCGACTTGCTTATGTACGGCATGGGAGAGCATTCTATTCTTGAAATTGCATCCCGCCTAAAAGAAGCGGCGCGGTCGCCCGAAGGCTTTGTAGAAGCGAAAACGGCCTCGAAATTGCTCAGGGGCATTCGCGGAACTTGTTGGCGCACCGGGAAACCGGCAGAGCTCCCTTTGGACGCGGTGCGGCTTCCTTCTTTTGAAGAAGTTTCTGCACAAACTCCAGAAGGCAAGCAAGCCTTTGCCGAGTCTTATTTGGTGCAAGAAGCTAATACTGACGCGATAAGCGCGCACCGCCTTATAGAACAGAGCGACAGCCGTTTTGTCGTGCAGGAGCCGCCATCCCTGCCGCTTTCTCAACCAGAGTTTGACGCAGTTATGGAGCTGCCCTACACGCGCCGTTGGCACCCAATGTACGACACCCCTGCCGCAAACGGAAAGATAGGAGTACCGGGGCTTGAAGAAGTTCTTTTTTCACTTACAAGCTGCCGTGGCTGTTTTGGTGCGTGTTCTTTTTGCGCGATAACGTTTCATCAGGGACGGCGCATTCGGACGCGCAGTGCGGACTCGCTTGAAAAAGAAGCCCGCGAGCTTATTTCACGCCCGGACTTTAAGGGCTACATTCACGATGTTGGCGGTCCCACTGCGAATTTCCGCCACGACGCTTGCAAAAAGCAAGCGGAGCACGGCGCGTGTACAAGCCGGGAATGTCTTGGAGCAAAACCATGCCCGAACCTGGAAGTTGACCACACAGAATACGTTTCTATATTGCGTCGGCTCCGTTCTTTGCCGGGCGTGAAGAAAGTGTTTATAAGAAGCGGCATCCGGTTTGATTATCTTGTGCTCGACAAAGACAAGACTTTTTTCCGTGAGCTGTGCGAGCATCACATTTCTGGACAGCTTAAAGTCGCGCCGGAACACGTTTCTGACAAAGTTCTTAAGCTTATACGCAAAAGCTCGCACGGAACATACGAAAAGTTCGCGCAGGAATACAGGGAGATGAATAAAAAACTCGGCAAAAAACAGTATCTTGTTCCTTATTACATTTCTGCTTTGCCGGGAGCCGACCTTAAAGACGCGCTTGAAGTCGCCCTTTACCTTAAAAAAACAGGGTTTGTGCCAGATCAAGTACAGGACTTTTACCCCACGCCGGGAAACCTTGCGACATGTATGTACTATACTGAACTTGACCCTCATGAAAAAGACTGTTCTGGCAAGATGAAAAGGCTTTATGTGTGTAAGAGCGGGCATGAAAGGCGGCTTCATAGGGCGTTGCTACAGTTCAACAAGCCGGAAAATCGCCCGCTTGTAAAAGAAGCCCTTGAAAAAATCGGAAGAAAAGACCTTATCTCTGTTTTGTCTTCTAAAAATGGCAGAGGTTAATGTAAAATTCACGACATGCGCACAAATAGGCGGCACAAACCGATATTTCGCGTAAAATCGCAAACTTGTGTAAAATCAAATTGCCAAAACACATTTATTCTTGTATCTTTAATTATCGGTGTTTGAAAAACGCGGCTTCAAACGACGATAAGAGGCGCAGAAAAACTGGAGCAACATTTTTGATGCAAGCCGGGATATTATTCTTCGGTATAGATAAAAAGCGCGAAATTATATTTTAAAGGATTATACAGATGGTTATAGCCAAAGATAAAATGGTAGCAATAGACTACACACTTAAGGACAAAGACGGTAAGGTTATTGATTCGTCAAAAGATGCCGGAGCTTTAGAATATTTGCATGGACACGGAAATCTAATTTCTGGGCTTGAGAAAGAGCTTGAAGGAAAGTCTGCTGGAGATTCGTTCTCTGTAACAATTCCACCGGAAGAAGCTTACGGCGTATATAACAAGGACCTTGTGGTAAATGTTCCAAAGGATCAGTTCGACACAGATGTCGAGATAGAGCCTGGTATGCAGTTTCAGGCGAATACTGCAGGGGGCGGCCAGATTGTTACAGTGACAGCAGTTACAGACAAAGAAGTTACGGTAGACGCGAATCATCCGCTTGCAGGACAAACTCTTTATTTTGATGTGACAGTTGCTTCTGTAAGAGAAGCTACCCCTGAAGAACTTATGCCAAGACAAGTTTCTGGCTGTGGCGGTGGTTGCGGCGGATGCAGTGGCTGTGGCTCAAGCGGCGGTTGTGGAAGTTCTTGTGGAAGCGGATGTGTCTGCTAAATCTAGCTGTTTTTGCTAATATTCAGGGAATAAAAGAGCTTAGAATATGGATTCAATAGCGACAATTGGTATTTGCTTCGTTCCTCTTATTTTGCTCACGGCAATTCTGCTGGCTGTTTGTAAAAAACTGACGGTTGGCAGTGCTTTGATTTCTATCTTGTCAGGACTTGCGGCAATTATTCCTATTGCTGTTATACAGTTTTTGGTTCTTTCGCTCCCTGTTTTTTCATCAACAAAAATATTGTCTGTTTTTTTTACATCGATCTTGTTTAATGGACTGATAGAAGAGACAATCAAAATGTTGATGTTGATGTTTATTCCTGGAAAGAAAAAAGATTCGCTGACATTTGTTATATGTTCCTTAATAGCAGGTTTCTCAATCGGTACATTCGAGACTGTGGTATATATGCTGATGTATGGCACTGATGCGATAATTCTGCGTTATGCAACAGCAGTGCTGATTCATACCTTCTGTTCCGGTCTTTCTGGGTTGTATGTCTGGTCTTTCAAACAGAAAAACCAATATATCCGACCGTTTATTTCCGCAGTATTTATTCATGGGCTTTATAACTTTTTTGCCGGATTCGTTTTTCCGTTAAAGATATTTTCTTATGTTACAATTGTATATGCTGTTGTCCGGTTGAAATTCTCATATGATCGGTTGACAAATTCGGAAAGCGATGATATTATAACCGCACATTACGACGCAGGATAGAGCAGTTGGCAGCTCGTCGGGCTCATAACCCGGAGGTCGTAGGTTCAAGTCCTACTCCTGCTA
>JAIKVO010000230.1 GCA_024685655.1 Treponemataceae bacterium | reverse complement strand
CTCGGTCTTGTACGCTACCCCTTCTCCTAAGGGGCTTCGCCCCTTAAAAACCCCATCTGACGTTATATCTGACATAAAAACCTCACAAACCTGAAACAAAAAAAGGCGACACCATTACTAAGAATAGTGTCGCCTTTGACGCGTTTAATATATCACTTTTGCGTAAGTGTGTGAAGAGCGTTTTTTAGTTCCCTGCATCGCATGTCGGCTGATTTGTGGCGCATGATTTGTGCTTGGCGGATTTGAGCCACAACGCTGTGTTTTGTGGATTTGCGCCGCGACCGCTTGCGTTAGTTTGTACGTGCCGCCTTTTTGAACATACAGATGACCCATATATACATCACAGTTTTTGGAAGCATAAGCATTCCCATAAGCGGGATTTTATGAGCCAGCAGAACAACCGGGATATAAAACGCAAATGATAAAAGCACTGCAATATATAAGAGCCGTAACGGTTTGTCGCTTTTTGCGTCTTTAAGCCACAACACTACGGTCATCACCCCGATGATTACGAACGGAATGTTCCTGTAAATGCCCCTGCTTACGGGTGAGTCCACGGATGTCCACGCGTTCTGTGGGAATGCGCACAGTGCGATTCTGGCGGCTGCAAGAACCCATATAATTATCGTCGAAACTTGAACTTGCGCTTTATGGTATCTGTCAGTCCTTACGTACTCCAACAGAAGATAAAAGACCGTCATCGTTATTGATGTTACAAGCTTGCCTATTCCGAGCGCAGCCGTAAAGTCGCCAGAAAGCCAATACGCGAGCACTCTTGGAACAAGATGAAAGGCATCTCCGCAGCCAAGGATAAGCGTTGCCGCTCCCATTAGTTTTACGTTCTTTCTTCCAGCTGCCTTTTTCAAAAGCAAAAATCCGCTGATTATCGCAAAACAAAGGTAAAATATATCAAAAATACTTTCCGGCAAAGCGGGCATAAGTTTCATCGTTGCGCCTCCTGTCTTCTTTAAGCGTATTTTACAGCGACTTTCTTGCATTTGCAAATATTGTTTTGGTAGTATTTCGTGCAATTTCGCGCAGTCCGTCAGCCATTCGCGCTTGGCGGAGTTTTGTACCGCGAAGGGACGAGCTGCGACCGCTTGCGTTTGCGGGCGAAAGCGACCATAATCAGAAAAGTGGTAAGTGATTGTCGTGCCACTTTAGGAGATTTTGGCAAAATGAAATATTATAAAAAAATAACCTTAAAAGACGGCAGGGAATGTTGCCTTAGGAACGGAACAGAGAACGACGGACAAAGTGTTTATGATAATTTTAACCTGACGCACGAACAGACTGATTTTTTGCTTTCGTACCCTGATGAAAACTCCATGAATGCGGAGGAAGAAGCAAAATTCCATAAAGAAAAGACTGAAAGCGAAAATGAGATTGAGGTTATTGCCGAGGTTGACGGTAAGGTCGTGGGGTGCGCCGGAATAGAAAGCGTTGGAAAAAAGTTCAAGGTCAAGCACCGCACTGTTTTGGGCATAAGCGTGGATAAGAACTACTGGCGGCTCGGAATAGGGCGCGCTCTTATAGAAGCCTGCATTGAGTGCGCCAAGAAAGCGGGATATGAGCAGATGGAGCTCGATGTTGTGGGCGATAACAAAGCGGCGATTGCGCTTTATGAAAGCGTGGGGTTCGTTGAGTATGGCAGAAATCCAAAGGGATTCCGCTCACGGTTTTCAGGCTGGCAGGAAATCGTTCTTATGAGGCTGGAGGTGAACTGAGCGGCTGCGAGCATTTCGTCAGGAGCGGTAACCACAATGTTCAGTGGTTACCACTAAACATTGTGGATGCCTGTTTTCGCGCGGGAGGCTATTATAACTGCGTCAAGTTTCAGCACATCGCTTGTTTAACTCACTTTCAAAGGCTTTTTCAAACTGTAATTCCTCTTCTGACCCGATTTCAGGAAGCTCTATCATTTTCTTTTTCCACGAGGAAAGATAAATTGCGTTTGAAATCAAAAGGCTTTTCCTGCCTTCGCGCCCGTCTGGAGCGGCGAATCCGCCGGAAAAACCACCGGAAGTGGAACTTTTGCCGGGAGCGGTGTCTTCGCACTCATCCGCAAAACCCTGGAGCAGCTTTTCGTAAGGGGATTTTTCTTCGGGCGGGGTAATTTCGTGCCAAGTTCCTTTTATCGGCTTGAAAAACTCCCTACAGGTGCGACGGTATTCTGCCTCAGTTTTTCCCATTTCTTGTTGAAGTTCCCCAATGCGTAGTTTTCCGTTCTCGCAGATAATCAGAGCCTCGTCCATAAAAAGCTCAAGCCTGTTCACGCCGGGAGCGTCGCCTGTTGAAGACACAAAAGTTCCCGTCGCACCATCAGCCCATTCCATATAAACCGTCACATCATCTTCCATCTCAATGTCATGGTATTTACCTTCGTGGCAAAAGCCCTGCACTCTGGAAGGCATTCCGCATATCCACTGCAAAAGGTCAAGATTGTGGGGGCACTGGTTGAGTATTACTCCGCCTCCGTCTGTTTTCCAGCTGGAGTGCCATGAACTCGTTTTGTAATAGCCTTCCGGCCTGTACCAGTCTGTTATGAGCCAGCGCATTTTTTTTAGTTTGCCGTATTTTCCGCAAGCGACGAGTTTTTTAAGATCCTTGTAAATGGGCATCGTCCTGAAATGAAAGACCATTGAGAAAACTTTCCCTGCGTCATCGGCGGCTTTCTCCATGTTTCGTGCTTGCCGTGAATATACTCCGGAAGGCTTTTCGCATAAAACATGAAGACCGTTCTTAAAGGCACGGACAGCAATCTTTTCGTGGGAGTAGTGCGGTGTCGCGATTATAACTGCATTAAGTTTCAATCCGCCATTTTCCACAGCCTCAAAAAGAGCGTCAGCAGTCTCAAAAACAGGAAGCCCTGCGTCTAAAGATGGTGCGAGCAGCTGCTGAAACTGCGGTTTTGTTCGCGTTACAGCGGCAAGCTTTAGCCCGTGAATCTTTCCGTCTTGAATCATTGAAGCGTATTTGCTTCCCATATTTCCCATGCCGATTACAGCTGTTTTTATCATAGCCTAT
>JAIKVO010000215.1 GCA_024685655.1 Treponemataceae bacterium | reverse complement strand
CTCGCAAACGGTTTTACTGTTTATGGAGTAGCAAAAGAATCAAGCCTTGGCCGCAGTATTACAGCTGCCGCTTCAGATAACGTAAAAATCTATGAGACACTCGCAACAGATGTAGACAGAAGTGCCATGGGTGTAGGCCTCTCTAATCAGAGCGGCTACGAAAACTTCACAGTCAGCGGCAGCAGTGTACTTGTAAACGCAAACCTCTATCTGCCTATCGACTTTACAGCCCCGGCAGAAAAGGGCCAGGAATGCTTCGTAATAGCCGCAAAACGCACCGAAAACACAGCAACAAATCCTGTTACCTACAAAACTAAATACTTCGGCCAGTCTACCAGCCTGATTCCATACAAAACCACCACAAACAACGCCTCCCTCACCATCTCCAAAATGGACATCATAGATACCCCGGTAGTAACTTACCAGAATATTAATGGAAACGGAATGGTTTTTTCGTTGGATTCTGGTTCAACGATTTCTATAACCAACGCTGATCCTGATTTCTGTTTTGATGCTGATGGATATTTTTATACATTATATTCCAGTCAAATCAAAAGTAATAATCCAAATGTTCCTTTAACAAGCATTGACTTATATTCAAATCATGGCGGTGTAACGCTCACTTCAGATTTGGGTACAAATATAATGTATATGTATGTGACTGATGAGAGTTCAGTTGCTGTGTATAAATATCCGAATTTCAATATTACTGGAGAACTGCCTAGTCCAAATAACACAGCTCAGCATTGGTCTTTTACTACAGCAAACGGATGGCCATCATATTGTGTCATAAATAATGATATAGCTTATATAATGTCTGGAACTAATTATATATACAAAGTGTCACTTCTTACTGCAGATAATAGTGCAACAACGAATCTGACAGATGGAACACATATTGATTTTGATGGAGATTATATTTCTGATATAATTGCTGTAGATAATGCCGTTTATATTCTTTTTTCTAATATAGATACTTCATGGGATTATACATCAAATCCGACTTATCCTGATGGTAAAATCGGTAGTTTTGGTGGACTTATAAAATATGATCCATCAACAGATTCTGTTATAACAAAAGGTCAGTCTACAGAAAAAATAGAAAACACAGAATTTACTGATATTGGAATGTATGTTTATGGAACTACAAATGCAAGCAGTATTGTATATAAAGATTGGGAAAGTGGTACCGAAAATGTATCTAATCCAGTTAGTTTGAATGGTAATTCAATATTATATAAGAATAATGGGGATTATTATATGAATCTCAGATTCCCTACGATTTCTACTCCAGCTCCACTTTCAACTACACTTTCAACTTCTGCTTTTTATGGCCCTCATAAATTTATTGCAATAAAACCAAAAAAACTTGTAATTTCTGATGATGGAATTGCTTTCTATACAGATTCTAACATTTTAAAATATAAAAATGTAGACAGAATTGTTACGGTTAATCTTGATGATTTTGCAATGTCTGTTTCAGAAACAACATCAAAATTTTACAACGATTATTCTAATATGATTTCAGGACCATTTTCTATTGGTGGAACCAGTTTTGGTTCGTCAAATGGTTTCTCTGGATCGTTGTGGTATTTTAATAATGATGCGCTTACAGGAGCAACTATTGGTACTTCTACGAATCTTAGATTAGGTATAACTCTCGGGGAATAAATAATGTTCCCTCTGATTTCCGTCTGTATTCCAGTTTTTAATACTGAGTCGTTTCTGTTACAATGCCTTCAATCAGTGATGACACAGGACTTTCCAGATTTTGAAGTTATTGTCGTAAGCGATTCTTCTTGCGGAAAAGACGAAAAGGGCAGATCTGCTAAAAAAATTGTGAGACTTGCTCAGAAAATCAATAAAAAGATTCCTTTACGTTTTATTGAAAATAATGAAAATCGCGGTATTCTTGAAACCCGCCGCACCCTCTGTCTGGAAGCAAAAAGCCAATATATCTGCTATGTCGACAGTGATGACCAATTAGAAGAGGGGGCACTTTCGGCTTTAGTATCACCTATGTCATTGTCCGGCTTGACCGGACAATCTTATGACATCATTCAAGCCCAGTCGACAGCCGGTACTTATGAAGAAAACGGTACTTTTATCCCGGCCGTTCAAAAACGCTACAATTCAATCACAATAGGCCAACTTCATGACAATCAGATGTTTCATGAATGGGTGAGTGACGGCAATATCTCAGGGGTGCTCTGGAGTAAACTAATCAGACGTGAACTCCTGCTGCAAGCCTTTGAAAACATTCCTTATTCAGAATGTAATTTTGCAGAAGATTATCTGATTTCCTTTTTTATATATCAGTATGCAAAATCCTATATCGGAATTGACAAGAAAGCTTACCGATACCGTATTTCAAGCGGTATTAGTTCTAACCGTAAAATTGACAATCTGCGTAAATGGGAAATGGTTTGTTCAACTTCAAGTGTTTTTGCAATAATTGCATTGTGGTTAAAAGATCATCCAGATTCCCCCATTACAGAAGAAGAAAAGGAATGTATTAAAAGAAAAACTTCACTCTACCTCGCCAATAATCTCCAGCAGTTAAAAGAAACCGTTATCCCAGAACTCCAACCCCAGGCCTATC
Organism: Treponemataceae bacterium; assembly: GCA_024685655.1. Classification (GTDB taxonomy): domain Bacteria; phylum Spirochaetota; class Spirochaetia; order Treponematales; family Treponemataceae; genus Treponema_I. The sequence continues at coordinate 2,455 of JAIKVO010000215.1, read as the reverse complement.
AGCTGCTCTGCGAATACTGGGGCGAAGATTTCGTAAACAAAATCCAGACACTCGTTCAATAATTATTTGTGTTATTGTGAAATACGTTTTATAATTTAAACACTTATCCGAAATGTCGGGAGACATTTCCGTTGGGAGGTTTTTATGTCTATAAAATGTATTTCACTAGGTGCAGCAGAAGAGGTTACCGGCTCAAAGCATATTTTTTCAATCGATGACAGAATGTTTATGATAGACTGTGGTTCTTTTCAGGGAAAACGAAAAGAATCAGATGAAAAAAACCGCAATTTTGATATAGATCACGACAGACTCGAGGGTGTAATTCTTACTCACGGACACCTTGACCACTGCGGACTTTTACCGCTTCTTACCAGAAAGGGCTACAAGGGTAACATCTACGCAACTCCTGCAACCCGAGACATTGCAAATCTTGTAATGATGGATTCTGCCCGCATTCAGGCTCATGATGCGGAATTCCTTGCAAAGCAGGCTCGTAAAAAGGGAGAAAAATTCTACTGGAAGCCGCTCTACGACGAAAACGACTGTGTAGCTGCCGCAAATCAGATTGTATCCTTATCATATAATAGAAAGATGTTTATTGCACCGGATGTTCAGCTGGAATTTTTTGATGCCGGCCACATTTTAGGTTCAGCTTTTGCAAACGTTACCATTAATCCTAATCCGAAAGAACCGGAAAAAGAAACCCGCCTCCTTTTTACAGGAGATATCGGCCGCAAGTGTAAGCCTATCATCCGTAATCCAGCAACAGATTTCCCGGCACCAGACTACATCTATCTTGAATCAACTTACGGTAACAAGCTTCATGACAATCACGACCTTGCCATGAAGGAACTTATCCGCATTGTCCGCGACGCCTGCGCAAAGAAGGGGAAAATCATCATTCCGTCTTTTGCAATTGAACGTGCCCAGGAGCTTGTTTTCTATTTACATCTTCTTACAGATCAGAAGAAAATTCCTGTTGTTCCTATTTATGTTGATTCACCTATGGCAAGCAATGCAACCTCTGTGTTCCGCGTACATCCGGAATGTTACGACGAAAGTGTAAACGAAGCCTTCCTCAAGCATCATAAAAATCCTTTTGGTTTCAACTCACTCATTTATACAACCAGCGTAGAAGATTCAAAAGCTCTCAATAAAAAAGAAGGACCTATGATTATCATCTCTGCTGATGGTATGTGTGAAGCCGGCCGTGTTCTCTATCATCTTGCAAATGAAATTTCTGATCCTAAGAATACAATCATGATTGTAGGTTACATGGCAGAAAATACTCTTGGCCGCCGCATTTTTGAAGGTCAAAAGGAAGTTACAATTCTTGGTGATAAATATCAGGTTAAGGCAAAAGTAGAGAAGTGTAACGGCTTCTCAGCCCACGCCGACTATTCCGAAATGATTGAATGGCTCAAGGAAATTGATACAAGCCGCCTTAAGAAAATCTTCCTTATACATGGTGAAATTGACCAGCAGGAAGGCTTTAAGCAGCATCTTGCAGAGGCAGGCTTCCCTGATGTAGAAATTGTTGCACCGGATACGGAATATGAATTAAACTAACTGTCATGAGGTATTTTACGATGAAAAAATTTTCACTTATTGCAATTATTATTTTAATATTTAGTGGAACTGCATTGTCAGCAAAAGATTTTGACTGGTCTGAATGCTGGTGTAATTATGGTGGTGGAATTGAAAAGGGTGATATTATCATCAATCTTGATGGTGGTTTATATTACTCAGATTTTGATTATGCAAGAAACGAGGGGTTCTGGTTTATTCCTCCATTGATGTTTGAAATTCAATTTGCACAGCCAATCTGGAAGCTTCCATTTACATTCGGTGGTTATGCAGGTACCCGGATTTACGGCTTCAGCAATCACTCTTACTGGGGAATTTTCTTTGGTGGAGAGGCTGCTTATCACATTATGCTCCCGCCGGAAAAACTAGACGTCTATGCTGTAACAAGAATCGGAGGAAATATTCCTTTTGTAAAACCCGGAATTTATTGGGATCCTGAATATTTCCATATAGGCGAAGCAATTGGCGCTTACTGGTATTTTGGAAAAAACTTCGGGCTTAATCTTGAAATTGGGTATCCTTTCAGTAAATTTGGTGTAAGTTTTAAGTTTTAATAGATATATCCGCTAGATATAGTGTAAATAACTTGTATTCTAGTATGGAAAAAATAAAAACACTTGATATATTGTATACAAAGTATTATTATTTAATCAGACCGATACGGAAAGTTTTTCCATTCCGCGCAAAAATCATAAAGGAGTTTTGAACGGGAATCGGTAAATTTATAGCTAAGGGAATCATAAAGGAGTCCCAAGGCAAAAGAGGTTTTATATGACTTTAAGACCAGAATGGGAAGGATTCAATCCTAACGGTTTATGGACAAGCGAAATCAATGTTCGCGACTTCATTCAGGCAAACTACACACAGT
>JAIKVO010000210.1 GCA_024685655.1 Treponemataceae bacterium | reverse complement strand
GGGCTACGCGAACCGCGAAGCTTTTAATAAATCTTTCGATGTCGGCAAACTGACATTCTGGAGCCGAACACGCAATGTGCTTTGGACAAAAGGCGAACATTCGGGCAACTTCCTTGAAGTTGTAAAGCTTCGCGCGGACTGCGACAGAGACACGGTGCTCGCGACAGTAATTCCGCATGGACCGGCTTGCCATACAAACAGCTGGACGTGTTTTACATCAGAGGCGATGGCGAAATCGACCATGGAACGCCTTTATGACACGCTTACGGACAGGCTTAAGAACCCTGCGCCGGGCAGCTACACGGCAAGCCTTGATGACAAGCGTGTGCGCGAAAAGATTGAGGAAGAAGCTGAAGAAGTTACGGAAGCCGAGGGCAAAGACGAAGTTATTTGGGAATGTGCCGATTTGCTCTATTTCCTGAACGTTTTGATGTGCAAAGAAGGCGTTTCATGGAAAGACGTGATGGACGAGCTTGATCGCCGTCATAAGAAATAAGGAACTTAAAATGATAAAGATAATTATCGCTTCGGAAATACAGGATAGTTTCTATCGCCCGCGCGTGATAGAAGGTTCTTCTGGCGAGAATGTGCACGAAAAAGTACAGGATTACATAAACCTCATTAAAAAAGACGGCGATAACGCACTTCACACAATAGATGCGGAACTTTTTACGCAGGGATTCCAGCACTCAAAACCGAAAGCGTTCCTGATTCCGCAAGAAACGCTGAAAAGCGCGGCTGAAAAACTGAAAAAAGAAAACCCTGCTTTGTACGAAGCAGTTGAGCACTCATACAAACTTGCGCTTACGTTCGCAAAAAAGCAACGCGAGTGTTTCACCGATTTTGAGGTAGAGCTTGAACCCGGTCTTATAACCGGACAAAAGACAATTCCGGTGGAAACAGCCGGGCTTTATGTACCGGCAGGACGATTCCCGCTTTTTTCATCGCTGGTGATGTGCGCCGCCCCGGCAAAAGCCGCTGGTTGCACACAGACAGTTCTTTGTACACCGTCACAACCAGCTCCTGACGGCACAGATGCTCCTTACGCGAATGAAAGCATAATGGCTACCGCTTACATTTGCGGCATAGACAAAGTGTTCGCACTGGGCGGCGCACAGGCAATAGCGGCTATGGCTTACGGTACAGAATCGGTACCGCGCTGCAATGTAATAGCAGGTCCGGGCAATAAATATGTTACAGAAGCAAAACGCACTGTTTTTGGTGACGTAGGCATAGACATTGTAGCAGGCCCGACAGAAGCTTTTATTATCGCGGATGATACCGCAAAACCGGCTTGGGTTGCGGCAGACATGCTCGCACAGGCAGAGCATGACCCTGACGCACAGGCTGTTCTTGTTACGTTCAATAAAGGTTTTGCGGAAAAAGTGAGCGCGGAGATAGAAAAGCAGCTCTCGGTTCTGCCGACAGCAGACACAGCACGTAAAAGCATTGATAAGAACGGTCTTATTATTCTTGCCGACACGTTGGAGCAGGCGGCGGCGGTCGCAAACAACAAAGCACCGGAACACTTGGAGCTTGCCCTTGACGACGGTGACACACGCAATACGCTTTTAATACTTACTCACAACTACGGCACGCTTTTTATTGGGCACGCCGCTGCAGAAGTTTTGGGAGACTACGCAGGCGGACTGAACCACATTCTGCCCACAAGCGGAGCCGCAAAATTCACCGGCGGTCTTTCTGTAAGACACTTCTTAAAAACCGTTACCACGCTTCGCACCGAACAGAATGCGGACGGCTCCTACAAGAGCGGCGTTGTTCATTCAATTGACACAGCGGCGATTCTTGGTGACACAGAAGGATTGGCAGGTCACGCCGCCGCCGCACGCATCAGGAACGAGTAAAAACTAGCTATGCACCGGAGCATTGCATTTTGTTAAGATTTGTTACGCGCCGGGGTGAAGGGGCTGAGAGTCCGCAACGAGTGCAATGAGCACAGTTGCGGGCGAACAGTTCACCGCAACCAACTTGGCGAGCGAAGCGAGCCACCGAGTAGCATAGCTACGAGGGTTTAAGTTGGTGAGGAGAATGAGCGGATAGCGAACCCCGTAAGCCCGGAAATGCAAAAAAGCTCGCGTCATATTATCATGAGTGACATAAATCTGCACAATTCACATAAATCTGAAATTAGTTTTCATAATCCTTTTGCTTTTATTTGACGAAAATTTATCGTAATGGTACATTATAAGTAGGAGAAAAACTCGATGAAAAAAAGTAGAGCCATATTATTTCTTTTTGTACTCATACTTATCCATACTTTTCCTCTATTTGCCGCAAATAACGCTACTGCAGAAAGATATATGACATCTGCAAACGAACAGTACAGTCTTGAGAATTTTTCAAAAGCATACACATATATTAATTACGTCCTTGAGCAATACGATGAAAAAACTGTAACACTCAACGTGAAGCTTCTCGCAGAACTGATTTATTACGATTATCTTGGTGAAATTGAGAAAAAAAGCGATCTTGCGGCTTTCCGGGAATATCAGGACAGTGTAAATGATTTTCCGTACATCGTAAGCGACCGTATTCAAAAAAAACTTGATTCACTTGTTCCTGTGTTCCAAAAGGTAGCTGCCGACGAAGAAGCCAGGAAAAAAGCAGCACAGCAGCAACAAGCGGCACAACAGCAGTCAACTTCCGCTCCAAAAACACAAACCACAACAGTTCAAAGCAGTGCAGAAACTATTGCCGCAATTCAGGCTTCAAATGATGCGCTTTCTAAGAAAATACAGGATTCTTCTAACCAGCAGCTGATTATAACGCAAGAAACACAGGCTCTTGTGCAACAAATTAGAGAAGAATTCACAAGGTCAACACAAGAGATCCGCAAAGAGACAGAAAACAACCAGAGTCGTACTCGCTTGCTTGTAATTATCCTGATTGGTATTGTTGTTGTGATGATTACAATAATCGTTTCAGTAATTGTGATTGTTCTGCGTATGTCCAGACGGCAGAAAGAGCTTTTCACGACTACGCTGCGCATTGTAAGCGAAATAAAAAAACTACCGCTTGAAATTTCTAATTCAACTAATCTTCGTATAGAAGATAAATACAACGAGCTGAAAAAAATACAAGAAGCTGCTTCAGCCATGGCAGCGAATGCCGAACCTGCTCCAGAGCCCGAAATACCGCAAGAAGATATTCCGGTTCCACCTTCAATTCCTAAAGTAGAGGATAAAGACATTACGGAAGATTTGAGGGCTGAACTGCGCGAACTTGCGACTGATTGCGAGGAAAAAGGCGTACAAATTGACAAGCACACTGGAAGAAAAAATAATTCACGGAAAATTGCCGAACTTGTTTTCAAACTCGCAAAAGAGATGGAACTTGGTGAATATTATTCCATGCTGTATTTCTGTGCATCAATGGTTTACGATATTGGATTACTTGACAATAAAGCTGAGCTTTTTGAATCTGGCGAATTTAGCACAGAACAAAAAGCGGAAATTCAGAATCATGTGCATACTGGTATAGATCGGCTCGATTTTGTGTTGGAAAAATTCCGCCCGATTTTTGTGGATGCGGTTTGCATGCACCATGAGAATATAGACGGCAGCGGATATCCTGACGGCATAAAAAACAAAAGAATTCCTGATATTGCACGGATGATTCATGTTGTCGAAGCGTATATAGCTATGACCTCAAAACGAACGTATCATTCTATTGTCGATTCTGAGACTGCATTGGAGACTCTGAAAAATGCACCGGAAAAATACGATAAGGACGTAGTAACGATACTTGAAGACGTAATTTAAGGGCGTTTCCCGGTGTTCCGCACTTCGGCTCCCCCGCCTCATTCCTACGCAGCGAGCTGCTTCGGAACTAAAGGTGCTCCACCCCGGCGCAATTTTATTTCTGCAACTCGGAAAAAACGCCCATCTCCTGAATTTTCTTGTTCCGATATTTCACAAGCACCTCAGGATTTTTTTTCATAAGTTTTTCCAAATCTGATTTTATACGCTGTTTTATTGTTGCTGCGGTTGCGGCAGTGTCTGTCTGCGCCCCGCCTTGCGGCTCCGGAATCACGCCGTTCGTAACACGCATTGAAAGCACATCTTTGCTCGTTATTTTAAGCATGGCAGCAGCATCTTTTGCCCGCGCGGAATCTCGCAACAGAATAGACGCACATCCTTCCGGCGAAATAACTGAATAAATCGCGTTTTCAAGCATATAAATCTTGTCACCGACACCAATTCCAAGCGCCCCGCCGGAGCCGCCCTCACCTATAACGATGCAAATAACCGGCGTTTTAAGGCGGCTGAACTCGCGTAAATTGACGGCTATCGCCTCTCCAATGCCGCGTTCTTCCGAGCCAAGACCAGGATAAGCTCCCTGTGTATCTATGAACGTTATGACAGGACGCAAAAATTTTTCTGCCTGTTTAGCAAGGCGCAATGCTTTTCGGTAGCCTTCGGGGTTCGCCATCCCGCCGTTTCTTTCGATTGTTTCTTTTAAGTTGCGGCCTTTCATGTTCCCGATGACTGTTACTGGAATGCCGTCCAAAAAACCAATTCCACCAACCATCGCAGGGTCGTCTCCGAAAAAACGGTCGCCGTGAAGCTCGGTAAAGTCATCGATTATCATGCTTATGTAGTCGAGCGTGCGCGGACGGTCGGGATGGCGGGCAAGCTCCACTTTTTCCCAAACCTGTGACACAGATTTTTCGCTTGCCTCAAGTTTTTCGGTGATGCCGGCAATCTCTTCCGTGATGTCGAAGCCGCGCTCCTTTGCGAGCTGCTGAAGCTGTTCCAGTATGTCTTTATCTTTCAGTTCGTTCTCTGTCATAATCAGTTTTCCTTTTGTTGCTGTTGGGTTGTGCCGCACGTCCGCGTGCACTCTGCAAAAACCGCAGCCTACTTTCCGACGATTTTGTGCGCGTCTATCATCTTAGCCCAGAACGCTTTTTGCTCCGAACGCGGCACAATGCAGTCCACAAAGCCTTTTTGCTGCTGAAACTCCGCACGCTGAAAACCTTCCGGCAGTTTTTGCTTTATCGTGCCTTCAATTACACGCGGCCCCGCAAACCCGATAAGCGCACCCGGCTCCGCGCAAATAATGTCGCCCAGCATCGCAAAACTCGCCGTAACGCCACCAGTCGTCGGA
>JAIKVO010000181.1 GCA_024685655.1 Treponemataceae bacterium | reverse complement strand
ATACCTGCAAGTTCGATAAAATGGTTTTTTGAATAGTTGCTTATTGCTGCACGGGTCCACTTTTCCTCGTTCAGCATATCCTGAACCGATTTTACCAATTCTTCAGACATAAGAATTACTCCTAATTTCTCTGGATTCTTGAGTTATTTCCTATACTATGTATTTTTTGTGTACGGAAGAATCCAGTAATTTGATTTTCAATAAGATTTCGTTGATACGCATTCGGTCATCATTCGTATTGACGTAATAATCAACGAGCCAGAAATAATGGTTTATAAGACGGGGTACAAGCAGTGATGGCTCACAACCCGCTTCCTTAAGTTCGTTTTCAAGCGCGAAAACGTTTTGTTTGAGCTTACAGGCCTCAAGAACCCGAAGCTCCCTTTTTATGTTGAAAACTCCATAAAGCACACCGTAAACAGGTATCCATTCTTTAAGCACGTTTCCCGAATATCCGGCTGCCTCCACCTGATTTATGAGCTGTGTAACCAACTCCGACTCAAGGAAGGAGATATCCACTTTTTGTGCGTCAATAAAGAAAGCTTCCCTGAACAGCAGCTTTGCAATTTTTTCCTCTCCGCAAAGCGCATAACAGTCAGCCATTTCTGCTATGATTGATGCCGACTGCGGTACGCGTGTGTTGGCATCATTAAGAAATTTGAGCGCGGTGTCATAATCACCGAGCTTTTTGTGACAAAGCCCGGTTTTTCTAAGAATCTCAGCGTACTGTACTGAACTGCTGTCGTTCAGAAGGACGCTGTAATTCTCCAGCGCAAGGTTAAAAATACCGCATTTTACGGCATACAGGCTTTGCTCGCAGCCTGTTCCTATGAAATTGGAAAAATGCTTCCATTGCTCAACAAGAGCCTCACCCCTTTCGAATGGAGTGGTAAGCGACACGATATTTGCAAGCCGTTCAGCCCAGTAGTTTGCGCATCGAAGAGTGTAGATTATATCTTTGTTCTCAAGATCGCAGGAAAGAGCTTCCTCAAGCTTCTGTTTCGCAGAGAGCGCGTCTCCTTTTTTCAGAAGCTCCCTCGACTGAAGTAATCCAGAATCAGATTGCGTATTCATATCGTAGAATTCATTATTGCAGATTTGAGGTTTTTAGTCAATAAAAAAGCAAAAAAATTACTTGAAAGGGGGTAGTGTTTATATTATATCTTTGTGTATTGTGTCAAGTGCTAATTACCCCGTTTTTGTAACTTTTTTTTGTTTTTTTTGAAAGAAACTTGAAATAATCGAAAAGTCAGTTATTGTAATCTCTAAAAACTACAGTTTTACAGGTCATTTTGAGAATGCATCGTTATAAACCGGGCTGTTCCTGTCGCTTGCGTTTTTTTGTGTTTGCCATCGTTGTGTTCGGTGTCTCTTCATAAAAAAAATAACTGGACACAAAGAACTGCCTTTGCTACTATTAAAGACATGAAAAGAACATTGCTCGCACCGTCTCTGTTGTCTTCGGATTTTTCTGAACTTGGCGCTGCTGTATCCGAAATCGAGAGACGTGGTGGAAATTTAATACATATTGATGTAATGGATGGAAGTTTTGTGCCGAATATAACAATAGGGCAACCTGTCGTTACATCTCTCCGGCGGCATTCTGAATTGCCGTTCGATGTTCATCTTATGGTCATGCATCCGGAGACTCAGATTGATTCTTTTATTAAGGCTGGTGCTGACATACTGACGTTTCACTATGAAGCGTGCGTTCATCATTACAGGGTCGTGCAGCAGATTCATGCTGCTGGGAAAAAGGCTGGAATCAGTATTGTTCCTTCTACTCCCGTGTCTGCTATAAAAGAGCTTCTGCCTGTTGTGGATGTTGTGTTGGTCATGACCGTGAATCCTGGGTTCGGAGGACAGGTGCTTATTCCCGGATGTCTGAAGAAAGTGAAAGAGCTGGATGAAATCAGAAAAAAAGAAGGCTTTGGCTTCCTTATTTCTGTGGATGGAGGAATTAACGAGCATACTGCTGCTGATGCGGTAGAAGCTGGCTCCGATATCCTTGTTTCTGGCAGTGCGTTCTTCTCAGGCAAGTTGGATGGGGAATCTCTGAAAAGAATCTGAGAGGATTTTATGAAGAATAAGTCATTTGTAGCTGTTGTACTCCTTCTTTTGTTTCTCCTGCCGCCGATTGGCATAAGTGCAGGCACTGGCACTGATTCCAACCTGCTTGTGCAAGGTTTGGAGGCTTATAGGCAGGAAGACTGGTCTACTGCGCTGTTCTTTTTGAGGAAAGCTTCAACCCTTCCTGAGAATCTGAACGCGGAGACTTGGTATGTGCTTATCATGTCCGAAATATTTGCCGGTGATTATGAGTCTGTAGAGACTGATGGTGAGTATTTCGTGAAAACGTTCCCGAACAGCTCCTATATGGCTAATGTTGAGTATCAAATGGCGCGTGCTTGGTTCAATACAGGCGAATATCAGAAGGCGATTGATTCGTTCGGTTCGTTTTGCGCCAAATATTCAGAGAATTCCTTAGTGCCGTCAGCTCTTTTTTGGATGGCGGAATCACTTTACCAAACTTTCAATTTTGAGGAAGCGTCTGCGATATTCGAGCGGATTGTAACGGATTTTCCGTCTTCTCCGAAAGTAGTGGAGGCAGCTTTCAGGCTTGATCTTTTGAGCCAGCGTGAGCGTGAGGAAAAACTTTTGTATTTGCTCCGCGTAACCGGTGAGGAATATCTTGCCGCTAAAGAAGAATACGAAAAGCTCATAAAGCAGTACCAGTCTGAGGAGGCTGTGACGCTCCGCCGAAAAATACGCGATCTTACGAATCGTGTAGAAGAGCTTGAGACTCAGCTAGGTGATGAACAAAAGAAGAACTCTCAGCTTTCATCGCGAATTTTGGATATAACGGCTCAGTATGAGCAGCTTCAGGTTGTTGCGGCGGAGTCTGCCAAGGCGGCTCAACAGTCTGCTCTTGCTGCGGAACAGGCTCAGGCGCAAGTTCAGGCTGCTAATGCAGCGACGGCTCAGGCAAATGCAGAGGCTGCTGCCGCGAGCGCTCAGGCGGCTGCGGCGAATGCAGCTGCTGATGCTGCCATAAAAGCTGCGGAGACAAGGCCGCTTGTGATATATCAGAATCTGCCGCAGCAGGAATATCCTGCTCAGACGCAACAGCAGACATCGCCTGCGGAAACAGAGGTTCAGCCTGAGCCTCAGCAGGCTGTTGTTGAGCAAGCCCCGACTCCGGTCCCATCCGTCACAGCCCCGGAATCGGATGAAGAACTTAAGAAACTAAAAGAGAAAGCACAGAAGCTTCAGGATATCCTGAATGCCCGTAATGGTGGAAAGTGAGTGAGGTGCTGTAGATGAAAAAAACTTGTTTTAAAAGAATTGTTATGCTTTTTGTCATGTTCGTTTTGTTTGGCGTGGCAACTGCAGAAACTCTCATAATAGAGAAAGATCCGCTAAGGCTTGCTGTTTATGATTATTCCGGCGGAATATGTCTTTATATAAAAAGTTCAGAGACAGAGGAATATGTTCCGTTGTTCTCGGTGGCTGACGAAGCATATACGTCGGGCTTTTACCTTAAATATGGCAAAACATCCAGGAAGCTTACAAGAAGTGCTGGTATCTCCGTATCTGTGGCAGAGACCGAATCCGGCGCTGAGGTGACTTATACGCTCAGTGGCACTGCTTCTGTCATTATTAAATATACTCTCCTTGCTGCTGTGAACAAACAAGTTGCGGACTGTGTTCGAGTTGACGTGACGGTAGAAAACCTTGGAAAACTGTCTGACACTTTTGCAATAAAATCAGTGTTTGATACAATGCTCGGTGAATTCGAAGGAAAGCATTTTATTACGGCTATGCCGGAAGCTTATAATACGGAGCATATGTTTCAGTCGATGATTGATGCTAAGTGGGTTCGCTCGACAGATGGTGTAGATTCAATTCAGTTCTTGCTGAACGGTGGCGATGTTTCGACACCGCAGTATGTTGCGCTCGCGAATCGTGACCTTCTGCTCTCTTCTAGTTGGGTTCCTGTCGTCACCGAAGGCAGGTATTTCGACTCTATCAGAGTGACGGGAAATTCTGCTGTCGGTATATACTGGCGCGATGTCCAGCTGAAATCTCAGACGAAGAGTTACTTCACTTTCTATATAACTGCCGCAACTGCTTCGCTCGTTCCTCCTGATATAAAAACTGTCTGCGGAAATCTTTCTGATGAACTTGCCAATATTACAGTGTATTCGGAACCTGTCTATGTAGATTCGCATGGAACTACGTTCACTGTCGGAGAGCTTTCTGAGGAGCAGCTAGATCCAGATTATATCGCGGAGCTTTTTGGCCGCATCCAGGAGCTGGAAAACAGCGAAGGAAGCTCAACTTTCTATGATGAGATTCAAAAGCTTAACGGTGAGCTTGATGCGATACTTCTGAAGCTTGAAGAGATGGGAACTGATAATTGATGATGCGAAAAACTCCTTTGCAAAAAGCCCGCAAGCTGTTGAGTGCAGGAAAATATCCTAAGGTCATTTCTCTTCTGGAACCGCTTGTTCTGGAATATAGGGAATCTTTCGATTTTTTTTACCTGCTTGGTACGGCATGCCTTTATGTGGAGGATATTGGTGGCGCGGAGGCGTATTACAAAACAGCCCGAAGATTAAGGAGCGAAAATCCTGATATACAAAAAGCGCAGGGTATTTTGTATCTAAGGCTTGGAAATGTCGCAAGGGCTTTGGAGCTTTATCTTCGTGTTCTTGACGCTAATCCCAGAGACTCTGTTGCTGCCGAGGCATTGGAGTTCATAAGGCGGAATTCTGATCCAGAAAAAATGGAACAGATAATAAGGAGTGGCGCAATAAGGAAGTTTTACCCAAAGCGCGGTCTTCATCCAGCTGTTATTCCAACGTGTATCACGATAGTTGTTTTGTGTACGTTTGGTGTTCTTTTTTACATGAATTATAAGACGATTCTCGGCCTTAACGGAGCTAGGGCTGATCTTTCTTATTTAGAGCTTTCTAGAGAAGAAAAGAATAGCCCTGTCTCTGCGGATCTAAGCGGTGGTGCTTACAGATATATCCTTACTAAAGATGAAGTTGTAAGTTGCTACGATGATGCAAAGCGTTTTTTTCAGCAGTACCGCGACAATGAAGCTCGCAAGTGTATTAACAAGATTCTCCTTTCTAATGCGGAGCCTTCCGTAAAGCAACGTGCAACAGAATTAGAGTCTTTTCTTTCGGAACCTCAAATGGATAAAGTTTCCGACAATTATCCTGTAAAGCAAGTTATGGAGGACATTTATCTGTATCAGAACTGCTGGGTTTCGTGGTCAGGACGCGTGTCGAACGTTGAAGAGGACGATAAATACTACAAATGTGCGTTTCTCGTAGGTTACGAGAATCTTGACCGTATCGATGAGAACGTTTCTCTGGTGTTCGAGCAGCCTATATCAATAAATCCTGAGAAACCGATAAAAGTTCTTGCAAGAATAACAATCGTTGATGGCCAGCTGCTGTTGCACGGCAAAGCAATATATCAGCCTGTGAATGGTTCTGGACTATAAGAAAGTTTTTAGCCCGCCAAGCCCCCTCGTATCTGTGTTGACAGCATCAAAATCATCTTGTACACTGTAAATCTGTGTAGTAAATACCATGAAAAAAAGCATCGTTTTTTTGAGAATTCATCGCGAAAAGAGAAAAAAAAGAAGCGGCGCTGCCTAATAATATTGTGGGAGGAAAAAAGAGGTGGCAAAAGTGGCTAACGAACTTGAAGAACAGGCAGAAGTGTCTGAGAAATTAAAGGCTCTGGAGGCGGCAAGGCTTCAGATCGAGAAAGATTTTGGCAAAGGCTCCATAATGAAGCTTGGAACTCATGCTGATGCAACAGGTATGGAAGTAATTCCGTCCGGTTCGATCCTTTTGGACGAGGCTCTTGGAATCGGCGGTTATCCGAAAGGAAGGATTATCGAGGTTTATGGTCCGGAATCATCAGGAAAAACAACGTTAGCCCTTCATGCTATCGCTGAATCACAGAAGCAGGGCGGTATAGCGGCTTTTATCGATGCGGAGCACGCGCTTGATCCGGTTTATGCTAAAAATCTTGGCGTTAATATTGACGAACTGTGGGTTTCGCAGCCAGATACTGGTGAGCAGGCTCTCGCGATTGCAGAGAATCTCGTGCGTTCCGGTGCGGTCGATATTATCGTGGTTGACTCCGTTGCGGCTCTTACCCCGCAGGCAGAAATTGAAGGCGACATGGGCGATTCCCACATGGGCTTGCAGGCTCGTCTTATGAGCCAGGCTTTGCGAAAACTTACTGCGATAATCGGCAAGTCGAAATGCCTTTTGGTGTTTATAAATCAGATTCGTATGAAAATCGGTGTGATGTTCGGGAATCCAGAGACAACGACAGGCGGTAATGCGCTTAAATTCTATTCATCTGTGCGTATGGAAGTCCGCCGTATAGAGTCAATAGACGCGAAAGGTGAGGAAGATGCCGTCGGAAACCGTGTCCGCGTAAAAATCGTGAAGAATAAGGTGGCTCCGCCTTTCCGTAAAGTCGAGCTTGATATAATGTTCGGAAAAGGAATTTCGTCAACTGCAAGTTTGCTTGACGCTGCGGTGAAGCATGGTTTCATCGATAAGCGCGGTGCATGGTTCACTGCTGGCGAGGATAAAATAGGTCAGGGACGTGAGAATGCTATAACATTCTTGGAGCAAAACAAGGAATACGCAGCGGAGCTTGAACGGAAGCTTAGAGAAAAAATGTTCCCCGGTCAGGTTTCCAAGGATGCAGATGACAAAGATAAAAAAGGCGCGAAAAAAGCTGCAGCAGAAAAAACTACTACCGGAGCCAGCACGACTACTGGTGCTTCTGGTGGTGCACGCGTGGGATCTGGCGCGGCAAAGTCGGAGGAAGGGCTGTTTTAGGAATGAATGCCGTTGTTCTGGGCTTGGGTTCGAATCGTCAGTTAGAAAGCGGGGGCGGCGTTTTGCCGCCCTGCGAAATACTGAAAGAGGCCTGCGCAAAGCTTGATAAGCTTTTGAAGCAAGCAGTTTTTTCGTCCGTATATATTACGCGTCCAATGTATGTCGAAAATCAGTGTGATTTTTACAACATGGTCGTTGGCGGGCTTTGGAGTGGCTCAGCTCGTGAGTTGCTCTTGCAGACTCAAGCAATAGAGGCGGAATTTGGGCGTGACCGTAGCCGTGAGATTCGGAATGGTCCGCGCTCCCTCGACATAGACATAGAGATTTTCGGAAACGGCACGGTCAACGAGCCTGACCTTGTGATTCCGCATCCTCGCCTTATGGAACGCTCGTTCGTTCTTGTCCCCTTACTGGAGATTCTTGAAAAATCTGCCGATAAGACAGAAAGAGACAGTGACGCTTTCTATGTTGCCGCAGATGCTTTAATCTGGGATGTGGTGGCTTTTAGAAAAGCGCAGGAAAGTCTTCCTGATCAGGGGGTAAGGTATTATGGCAGAATCTATGGTGAAAACAGATGAGACAGGCAGCAGAAAGTTCCGGCTTGGTGAGTTCGAGGGACCTCTTGATCTTCTATTGTTCCTGATTAAAAAAAATGAAATAAACATTTATGATATTCCGATTGCCGAAGTCACGGAGCAGTTTTTGGAATATCTTGATTATGCGGTCACTACTGATTTGGACAGCCTTACGGAGTTCTACTCAATGGCGGCTGACCTTCTTTACATAAAGTCAAGGATGCTTCTTCCTGTCGAAACTGTATTCGAAGATGATGAATTGGAAGATCCGCGGCAGGAACTTGTTGACAAACTCATTGAATATCAGAAATATAAAAAGCTCTCGGTTCTTATGGAAGAACGTGAGGATGACAACGAATGGTCGGTAGAGAGGAAGAAGATTCAGCGTGTTCTGCCTTTTGAGGAAGAGGAGCTTTGGGAGCAGGTCGATACATGGAGCCTTATGAAAACATTCTCAAAGCTTATTTCCGCGTATTCGCAGGAGCAAATTCTTTCTATGTACGAGGAAATTTCGGTTAGCGAAAAAATCACGCTGATGAACGAATTTCTTGAAGACAAGGGAGAGTGTTTCTTCACTGACCTTATTGTTCGGAAAGATAACCTTATGGATATTGTATGCGCATTTATGGCGATATTGGAAGCCGTCAAATTCAGAATGGCGTGTATCTATCAGAACAGAATGTTCGGAGACATAAAGATAAGACCATATACGGCGGCTTAAATGGAGTGTATTTTGGAGAAGGAAACTGCGCTTGTAGAAGCGGTTTTGTTTTTGGAAAGCGAGCCTTTGAGCATCGATGCTCTGGAAGATATAACGAAGCTTTCAAAAGATGTTGTTGAAATAGCCCTTGAGAATCTTAATGTCAGGTATAAAAGCGAAGGAAGCGGTTTCGAGCTTGCTCAGATAATGGGTGGATGGGCTTTGGTTCCCAAAAAAGATTTGTGGGGCTTCCTTAAGGAGCGTTACGGTAAGAAGAACGAGGGCAAGCTTTCGCGCTCTGCGATGGAAACCCTTTCGATAATAGCGTATCAGCAGCCCGTGACAAAGGCAGAGATAGAGGCGATTCGTGGTGTTTCAGCCGACAATATGGTTCGTCTGCTTCTTGATCGCAATTTGATAAAAGAAGTTGGAAAAAAGGATATTCCTGGAAAGCCGGTGCAGTATGGCACTACAAAAGATTTCCTCAAATTCTTCAGGCTTCAGAGCATAGCAGATCTTCCCAAGCTGGATGAGACAGAAAATGAGCGGTTCGAACTTGCACGATAAAATGATTGATAGAGAGAAAAGCTTTCATGGCGTAAAAAGTGTCGCTGGCAACAGAAACGGTTTGCATGATTCCGGAGAAAGTGCCGCTTGTGGCAGACAAGACGAGAAATCTGCTGACAGTGGAAACGGTGAAAAATCAGATAAGATGCGTCTTCAGGTGTATCTCGCGCATGCAGGAGTTGCTAGCCGGCGCGCATGCGAGCAGTTTATCGCAGACGGGCGTGTTACAGTCAATGGAGTATGCATAACGGAGCCGGGTAGTAAAGTTTCCGCCGAAGACTCTGTTTGTGTCGATGGAAAGCCTGTTTATATCGAGGAGACAAAACGCTACATATTGCTCCATAAGCCGGCGGGATATGTCTGCTCGCTTTCCGACGAGAAAGGACGGGCGGTGGCTGCGGATCTGCTTAGGGAAGCATACAGCGAACGGCTTTACAATGTAGGGCGGCTCGATATGTATTCCGCAGGCCTCATAATTTTTACGAACGACGGTCAGTTCGCTGCGGAGATTTCTCATCCTTCTGCGGAGATAGAAAAAGAATACATAGTGGAAACTAGTTTGCCTGTTCCGCCGGGACTTGTTGAAAAATTCATGCACGGTGTAAGAGTTGACGGTGTTTTTTACAAATGCGTAACGGCGGAACAGCTTGGAACACGTCGCGTGCGTGTTGTGCTTATCGAAGGTAAGAACCGTGAAATCCGACATGTTTTCGAGTATTTCGGTGCGGCAATAAAACGTCTTACGCGCATGAGAATTGGCTCGATAGAAAACGGTGGGCTTCAGGCCGGGCAGTTCCGAGAGCTCACGCCGTCAGAAGTGTCAAGCCTTTTGAGAATGGCACACCACAATAAATCTGGCGACAGTGACGGTTCTGGTAAAAACGGCAGTAATAACGGCAGTAATCGCGCCGCAAGTTTCATACACACAAAAAGCAGGAGTGAAAAATGATAATTGCTATAGACGGTCCCGCTGGAACGGGGAAGAGTACGATCGCAAAAATTCTTGCGGAGAGGCTTGGTATCACATTTCTTAATTCTGGTTCATTTTATAGGGCTGTTACACTCTATCTCGTGAGAAACAATATTCCGTATACAAACCCCGATGATGTTGTCAAAATTGCGTCCGAACTTGATATGGACTATGTGAATTCACATTTAATCCTTAACGGAGAGGATGTGGAGCCGTTCCTTCATTCTGATGAGGTTGATGCTCATGCAGCGCAAGTTTCGGCAATTGTTCCGCTTCGCCACATTGTAAACGAGAAACTGCGGAAAATAACTGGAAAAATCAGCGTTGTGTGCGAGGGCAGGGATATTACGACGGTGGTATTCCCGAACGCTGATTATAAATTCTATCTTGATGCGTCGCTTGATGTGCAGGCCGAACGGCGTTTCAAACAGGGAGTCAGCAATCTTTCTCTTGAAGAAATAAAAGAATCTATAAGAAAACGCGATGAGATAGACAAAAACAAAGCGGAAGGCTCGCTCAAAATCGCCCCGGATGCAATGTACATAGATACTTCGCACTTGACCATTGAGCAGGTTTGTGAGATAATAGTTAATAAAATTCACGTATAAGGGATTAATATGGATAAGATGGAAGTGGTAACGGATGAATCTCAGAACTCCAAAGAGAACATTCAGACACAATTACAGGAAGAGTATCTCAAGAGTCTTGAGTCCCTCGAGGAAGGTCAGCTTGTAGACGGTACTGTTATTCAGATTACACCGGATCAGGTGTTTGTAGATGTTGGCTACAAGTCAGAGGGAAAAATCCCGACATCGGAGTTTTCGGAATTACCGAAAGTCGGTGATGTTGTAAGTGTTGTTCTTATTACAAAAGAGAACAAGAACGGTGAGGTTATCGTATCAAAGCAGAAAGCAGACCTCAAGCAGCTTTGGAAAAACCTTCGTCAGGCATTCCAGGATAAAACTCCTGTTGATGGAACGATCGTTAAAACCGTTAAGGGCGGTTTCGACGTGCTTCTTGGAAGCGATATTCATGCGTTCCTGCCTATAAGCCAGTCTGACAGTCAGAAAGTAGAGAAGCCAGAGAGGCTTATCGGTCTTAAGGGTAAGTTCTATGTTGAGCGTCTTTACTCAGATAATAAGGCTAACGTAGTTGTAAACCGCAGAAAATATTTGGAAGAGACTATCACAAAGAATCGCGATGATTTCTTCAGCACAAAGAAAATTGGTGACACTGTAAAGGGAACTGTAAAGAGTTTCACAAGTTTTGGTGCTTTCATCGATCTCGGTGGATTCGACGGACTCCTTCATATCAACGATATGAGCTGGGGTCATGTTACTCGTCCAAAGGATTTCGTAAAGAAGGGACAGGAAATCGAGCTTAAAGTTATTCGTCTTGATCCTGCAGAAAAGAGAATCAATCTTTCTCTCAAGCACTTCTCAGAAGATCCTTGGCTTCACTTCGAAGATAAATATCATGTAAATGATGTTGTAAAGGGTCACGTTACAAAGCTTACTGACTTCGGTGCTTTTATCGAGCTTGAGGAAGGAATTGAAGGTCTTGCTCATATCAGTGAGTTCTCTTGGACAAAGAAAATCAGTAAACCTGGTGATGTCGTAAAGATCGGTGACGAAGTTGAGTGCATGGTTCTTGGCTATGATATTCAGGCTGGTCGCGTTTCTCTCGGTCTTAAACAGGTTACAGAGAATCCGTGGGATACAATCGCAGACAAATATCCTGTTGGAACACATATTACTGGTAAGGTCGTCAAGCTTACGAATGCCGGTGCTTTCGTTGAGATTGAAGAAGGCATTGACGGTTTCCTTAGCGTAGCTGATCTTTCTTGGACAAAGAAAGTTAAGCATCCGGGAAGCGAGCTTGAGGTTGGAAAAGAGATCGAGACTGTAGTAATTGAGTGTGATGCAGAGAATCATCGTATCAAACTTGGTGTAAAACAGCTTACTGACGATCCTTGGGTTCAGTTCAGCAATACATATAAACCGGGTTCAACTCTTGAAGGTGAAATCGTTTCTATTACTGAGCACGGTGTGTTTGTAAAAGCACCTTGTGGAATTGAGGGTCTTGTCAACAAATCAAACCTCAGTGACAACCGTGAAGAGCCGTACGAGGAAGCTGTTAAGAAATACAATGTCGGTGATAAGATTAACGTATTCGTCGTTGATGTAAATCCTGACAAACAGAAAGTAGCTTTCTCTGTAAAAGAGTTCAAGAAGAAGCTTCAGAGGGACGAGATATCCCAGTATATGTCATCGAATAATGATGCCGGTGATGATGCTTTCACTCTTGGTGATATGCTCAGAACAAAGAACAGTTGATAATAATTCGGTGAGTGTAAAATAAAATGAAACCAACATCATCCTTTGATGCAGAACAGCTAAATACGCTCATCGAAATAAACGCTCTTATTAATTCCAGTTACTCTGATGTTAATGCATTGCTGATTTATATCCTTGAATCAGCAATGCGTCTTGTTAAATGCGAGTCTTCATCAATACTTCTGGTTAATAAGGCAGATAATACGCTTCGTTTCGAGGTGGCGCTTGGACCGAAAGGTGCCGAGGCAAAATCAATACCGGTAAAAACCAAAGGAAGTATCGCAGGTTGGGTTTACGAACACTGCCAGAGCCTCATTATAAACGATGTGGCACTTGACGAACGTTTCTCATCTACGGTACAGGACAAAACTGGTTATGTCACCAAGAATATGATCGCGGTGCCTATGCGCATACGAAACGTATGTGTTGGTGTAATTGAGCTTTTGAATAAAGTTGAATCGCAGAACTTCACAAAACAGGATCTAGATATAATAGAACAGTTTTCAGTCCAAGCGAGTATAGCGTATTCAAATGCTGATGCATACCGGCAGGCACGAAGCGAGATTAGCGTATTACAGAATACAATTACACAGGGAACTGATTTTCATTCTTTCATCGCAAAGAGTCCTGCAATGCTTGATTTGCTTTCTGTTGTAGATCAAGTTGCAAAAACGAATTCTTCAGTCCTTGTTCTTGGTGAGAGTGGTGTAGGCAAAGAGCTGTTCGCGGAACAGATTCATCTGAAAAGTCCGCGTGCTAAAAAGCCTTTTGTCCGTGTGAATTGTGCGGCTTTGTCACCTCTTCTTCTTGAAAGCGAGCTTTTTGGGCATGTAAAGGGTGCTTTCACCGATGCTGTTTCTGACCGAAAAGGAAGGTTCGAAGCCGCAGATGGTGGAACGATTTTCCTTGATGAGATTGGAGAGCTTTCACTTGACTTGCAAGTAAAGCTTTTACGTGTAATCCAGGCAAGAGCATTCGAGAAGGTTGGGTCAAGCAAAACTATTTCTGTTGATGTGCGAATTGTTGCTGCCACAAACAGAGATATAGAGAAAATGGTTCAGGAAGGAACGTTCAGAAGTGACTTGTACTACAGGTTGAATGTTCTTCCTATAACTGTACCGCCGCTACGTCAGCGGAAAGAAGATATAGAACCACTTGCGCACTTTTTTTGTAACCGATTCAGTGTTGAGACTAAGAAGAACTTCATCGGTTTTTCACAAGATGCGCTTGATTTACTGTTTTCATACTACTGGCCCGGAAATATACGTGAACTTGAAAATACAGTAGAAAGAGCGTGTGTGCTTGGAAAACCACCGTACATACATGCGGCGGATCTTCGTCTCAATTCGAAGGTGTCCGGAGAGGACAGCAAAATGAGTGAAGTTGCCATCATCCCTGATGATGGAGACAGAACTCTTAAGACGATGCTTACGAAATTCAAGAAATCTTATGTAATTAAGATTCTTGAAGAAACAAACTGGAATCAAACCGAGGCTGGTAAGATTCTTGGTATACAGCGAACTTATGTTTCAAGACTTATGAATGAGTTGGAGATAAGATAAGCTGTTGTTTCTGGCGATAATACATATTTGTTTATGAGAAAACAGCGGGTGATAAGACCGATACAATGTATCAATCTTAAAACTTGAACTAGGAGGATTATTTAATCATGGAGAACGAAGAGAAAAAATCATTATCAAGCAGAGTTAATGCATGGTTGATGAAATATCGCATAATACTCCTCAGCGTTGTTGGACTTCTGATTGTTGCTGCAATTGTTTTTGCCGTGGTTTACACGATTGATTTGAACAACAAGAAAGAAGGCTTCAATACTTTGGATGATCTGCAATATCAGTATGTTACTGTAAAGAATGAGAACGGTCCTGATAATGAGACTGATGAGCAGAAAGCTAAAGTACAGGAAATTTTGATACAGGTAAAGAATCTTGCATCTAAGAACGAAAAGAATGCTGTTGGTTCTCGTGCGTATATGTTCCAGGCAGAAATTGAGTATTCGTTAAAGCAGTATGCCAATGCAAAGGATTCATGGATAAAAGCTGCCGCTGCAAATGAGAAAGCATATACTGCACCTTTGTGCTGGTATAATGCAGCCGTTTGTTGCGAGTCAGAAGGTGATATGGATGGCGCTGTAGAGCTTTTGCTTAAGACAATTGACAGAAAAGATTTCAGCATGAAAGCTCGTGCTCTTTTCTCTCTTGGCCGTATAGAAGATCAGCGAAAAAACTATGTAAAAGCAGCTGAGTATTATACAAAGCTTAATGATGAGTTCGATAACATTTCATGGGCACAGTTCGCAAAAAGCCGTCTCTTGGAACTTGAGGTAGAAGGACTTATTCAGTAAGAAATAAAATCAGTAGATACAATAATGAAAAGCAGACAGGGAACATTTCAAAAGCAGATATTTCTTTCGGTTTTTGCTGGGGTTGCCTGTCTGTTTTTTTTCGCCTGCGGAATACCGGTGTATTATGTTATAGAGCCTCCTCTTGCTGAAAACATCCCAACCGTAGATACTGATGATATATCAAAAAAATATTTCAGCTTTATTTGTCCATATAATAGTAGCAGCGAGAACAGTGAATTCACGCTTTATGGAACGGATATATATTACAAAATATACAATAGCCTAGATGATATGAATGCGGAAATTAGCAGCATAAACAGCAGGAATTCCGAGTATTCATCATCAGGATTTGATAAGATAATGGAACTGAATTATCAGACACTTTGGCTTGCTTCCGGTGCTTCGCCTGTCGTTCCCAAGACGACAGCATCTCGTACTGTAAGACTTAGGTTATGTTCTGATATTGGATATGATCCCGAGTTATATGATGTAACGAATGATACACTGATTTCAATTCCGTACCGCAAAGGAACGGGAAGCACTGGAAGCGGAAACATGTCATTCGACTTTACTTCGAATTATTATCCTGTTTCAACTGATTCAGACGCTAAAATAAAAGAAGATATTCAAAACAATGGAGTATGGTATGTGAATCTGTACGCGGTTACGGTAGGACGCGATACGAGCCTTGCCAGCCAATACAGCAGTCTCCTGTTTTTGGGAAATATCAAGATACAACAAACTCAATGAACAGTCAGCAAAAAAATAATTAATTGTCAGGTGGTATATCATGAATGATAAAAAGGGTGATAACAAAATCGATAATAAGATAATTGACGGGGGAAACCATGCTGCGCTTTGGCACGGACGTTTTAAGGACGGACCGGATGCTGAAGCGGTAGAGTTTGAAACTTCAATATATGAAGATATGAGACTCGCTTCTGATGATATTCGCGGAAGCCGAGCACATGTGAAGATGCTCGGAAAACAGGGAATTATTCCATCTGATGAATCAGCTAAAATCGCGGAAGAACTTGGCAAAATCGCTGAAGAAATAAAAGAGGGAACGCTCCAGATAGACACAAGCGCGGAGGATATTCACTCGTTTGTAGAAGGCGTGCTTACTGACAGGCTTGGAGACGTAGGACGCAAGGTTCACACGGGAAGAAGCCGGAATGACCAGATTGCGCTTGATGAGCGGCTTTATCTGCGCCATGCTGTTCCTGAGCTTCAGCAAAAAATCCTTGAACTTATAGAGACGCTCGTAAAAATTGCGTCAGAGCATACAAAAAACCTTGTGAGCGGCTACACTCATATGCAGCGGGCTCAGCCTGTGACGCTGGCACATCACCTTTTGGCATGGGCGCAGATGGTTAAGCGCGATTACAGCCGACTCGGGGATGCTGTTGCACGAATTAATTTATGTCCTCTTGGGGCGGGTGCTCTTGCCGGAAGCGGTCTTCCGCTCGACAGGGCTATGGTCGCTGATGAATTAGGCTTTGAATCTCCTACTGATAATTCTCTCGACAGCGTAGCAGACAGAGATTATTGTATAGAGCTTGCGGCTTGCCTGTCAATTTTTATGATGCATCTTTCACGCTTTTGCGAGGAAGTTGTTCTTTGGTCAACTGAAGAGTTTAAATTTATAGAACTTTCTGAAAAATGGTCTACCGGCTCAAGCATAATGCCACAGAAAAAGAACCCTGACTTTGCCGAGCTTATTCGCGGAAAAACAGGCAGGGTATACGGCGACCTTATGGCGCTTCTTACAGTTATGAAAGGGCTGCCGCTTACTTATAACCGTGATCTGCAGGAAGACCGCAGAAGTCTTTTTGACGCATATGACACGGCTTTTTCTTGTGTTTCGATATTCACGTCGATGATAACGACCGCCAGCTGGAACACCGCGCGCATGAAAGCGTCGTGTGTCGGCGGACATGCTAACGCCACAGACCTTGCGGACTATCTTGTGCGCAAAGGAATGCCGTTCCGAACTGCGCATGGTGTTTCCGCCTCCGCCGTGAGGTACTGCATAGAGCATGGTTGCAATTTGGAGGATATGCCGCTTGCAGAATATAGGAAGATTTCTGAGCTTATAGAAAATGACGTTTATGCAGTACTCCCGCCGGAGGCGTGTGTGAGCGCAAGACTCACTGCTGGCGGTCCTGCGGAAAAGCGCGTCCTGGAGCAGATTCACGGCTTAGAAGCGTTTATAAAAGCCGAGCGCGCATAAAGCTAGGGCGTTGCGGGGCGAAACGTGGATAAATCCTCAGAGCATAGCTCTGAGGCAGTTCACTAACAACAGTCCACTGGACTGTTGTTGCCCTGCTGTGCAGTGCCGTTCACTGACCGCAGTGGGGGTAGGCGGCAACAGTGTGCCGCCGAGGGGGAAACATTCCCCTATTAAAACACATTCTCGCGGAAATATATGTCTATAGGAACTTCTATGCGCTCTGGTATCTGCTGGTGAAGCATGCATGACTGATAAAGTTTGTTCACAGCATCGAATCCTTGCTGCTCCGGCCGCTGCCCGATTATGCAGTCAATACTTCCGTCTATAAGACCTTCTTTGTTCTTGTCGTTCAAATCATAGCCGATTACCGTTACGTTATTTTTAAGTCCGTTACTTATAAGGTAATAGGTTGCGAGACAAACTTCCGCATGAGGAATGAAAATGCCCTTTATGTCATCGTGTTCAATAAAGAGTTTGTCCATGAATCTGTACAGTCCTGCATCTGTAAAATCGGTGCATACCAAATCAAGAATCTGGGAGCTTGCGTCTTTGCTGAAATAGTCCGAAAATCCGCGGACGCGCTCCATCAGGTTGTATGCAGCCGAATACATTCGTATGCAGGCGAATTTTCCGCTTCCGCGAAGCAGTTTCATTATCTTGCCAGCGCAATAACCGCCTTTGTACGGGTTCTGTGCGATAGAAAGAAACGGTTTTGTCATCGCTATTGGTGTGTCTATGAAAACATACGGAATACCATTCAGCATCGGGGTCAAATCTATGAACTCCTGCGGCACGACAGGCATTGTAATCAGTGCATCAAGTGGTTGTTTTATAAGTTCGCTTCCTTTTTTGAAAGCGTCTCCTGAAATTGTCCTGTCAAACGACATAAGCTTCAGCTCTGTCTTGAACGGACTCAGCTCGCTGACGGCGTTCAACATTCCTGTGTAAAGCGATCGGTAGTAATCAAGTCCGGTGTCTAGCGAAGGCAGAAGGACTCCTATGACAAAAATCTTGTTGTTCTTAAGTTGGCTGGCTATCGGGTTAGGTTGGTATCCATACTCATCTATTATTTGTTGGATGAGTTTTTTTGTCTTTTCGGACACTCCTTTCCTGCCGTGAAGAACTCTGTCAACTGTTCCCGTGGAGACGTTCGCGTGTGCAGCAATTTCGGCTAAAGTCATAAAAACTCCTGATTTGGGAAGCATTTTCAAAACACAACAAATGGTAGCCGAATGTCATCTTGATGTCATTCAGATAATATTCCGATGGTAGCAAGTCGAGATTTTGAGAATGCGTATCTCAAAAATGTGAACGAACACGTTATACGATACCAGATATAGATGTTTTTAGGATAGGGGAAAACTTGTAAATTCATCATTTTTTTTGCAAAAAGTGGTGAAAAATTAGGTGAAATTCCTGAAAAAAGAGTTAAAAACAGTGAAAAAGAATTTGACAACTGGTGAAAGAGGGTATATAAATTAAATATAACGTTATCGAACACGATAATGAGGAGGAAAAATGAAAAAAATAGTTTTGGTTATGCTCGTAATTGCAATGGCGATGAGCATGGTTTTTGCAGGCGGTAAAAAAGACGCTTCTGTAGTTCTTAACAAAGACAAGCCTCTTGTATTCTTCAACCGTCAGCCTTCTGATCCTGTTTCTGGTGCTATCGATATGACAGCAATGAACTTCAATGCTAACACATATTATGTTGGTTTTGATGCAGCTGGTGGTGGAGCCGTTCAGGGCAAGCTCATCACAGATTATCTCGCTTCAGCTCCTGCTTCAATCGACCGCAATGGCGACGGAATCATCGGTTATGTTCTTTGCATTGGTGACGTTGGACACAACGACTCCAAAGCTCGTACGGAAGGTATCCGCAAGGCTCTTGGAACATGGGCTGGCTCAACAGATCCTACTGTAAAGCAGGAAGGTTCAGTAACAATCGGCGGAAAGACATACAAGGTAGTCGAGCTTGAAGGTAAGGCTATGACAGGTACAGACGGTTCAACATGGAACGCTAACGCTGCTACAGAAGCTATGGGTGGATGGGCAACAAAATACGGCGACCAGATCGACCTTGTAGTATCTAACAACGACGGTATGGCTATGGGCTGTCTCCAGGCTTCTAACTACCCAGCAGGTGTTCCTGTTTTCGGTTATGATGCTAACGCAGACGCTATCGAGGCTATCGGTGCTGGAAAACTCAGCGGAACAGTATCTCAGAACGTAGATGCACAGGCTGCTGGTACACTCCAGGTTATCCGCAACCTTCTCGATGGTCTTACAGGCGCAGATGTTTATACAAAGGGATTCTCTGTTCCAGATCAGTACGGAAACAAGATTTCTGCAACAGTTCAGTACAAAGCTGATCAGCGCGGTCTTTTCGCTCTTAACGCTGGCGTAAACAAAGACAACTGGGAAGCTTACAGAGAGGGTAACCGCGACACAGGTATCAAACAGTCTAACGCTCCTGTAAAGAAGGTTCTTCTTACAATCTACAACTCAGCTGATAACTTCCTTTCATCAAGCTATCTTCCTGCTCTCCGCTACTATGCTCCACTTATGGGCATCGAGCTGACTGTAGTACAGGGTGATGGTCAGTCTGAGGCAAGCTGTCTCGACAAGTTCACAAACCTCAATAACTTCGATGCATACGCCATCAACATGGTTAAGACAAACTCTGCTGCTGAC
This sequence comes from Treponemataceae bacterium, assembly GCA_024685655.1. GTDB lineage: Bacteria > Spirochaetota > Spirochaetia > Treponematales > Treponemataceae > Treponema_I. The sequence goes on along the minus strand of JAIKVO010000181.1, from coordinate 4,725 downwards.
TATACAGACAAGTTAAAGTACTAATAATCCACACCTAAAGGGTGACTTGTATTGAGAGCCTGTAAAACATAATGAATAGGATGCATCTGGATTTTTTGGTCCGGATGCCCTATGCTGGTTTTTACAGGCTTTTTTGTGTTATCGGATTAGTAATTCCAGAGGATTTTATGGATGATATAGTGCTTGAAATTAAAAATCTGTCAAAGTCATTTGCAAAAAACAAAGTTCTTGACGGTATAAGCCTTACTGTAAAAAAAGGCACTGTTATGGGGCTTATGGGCGAGAACGGTGCCGGTAAATCGACTATGATGAAATGTCTGTTCGGAATCTATGCGAAGGATGAGGGACAGATCAGCCTTCTTGGAAAACCGGTCGATTTTAAAAACCCCAAGAACGCGCTTGAAAACGGTGTCGCTATGGTTCATCAGGAATTGAACCAGTGTCTTGACCGCACCGTTACGGATAACCTTTTCCTTGGGCGTTATCCTACACGTTTCGGTATAATAGACGAGCAGAAAATGGCGAAGGAGAGTACGCAGCTTTTCGCGTCGCTCAACATGAACGTGAACCCTAAGTCTGTAATGCGGAAAATGTCTGTTTCGCAGCGTCAAATGGTCGAGATTGCAAAAGCTGTCTCGTACGACGCTAAGATTATCGTTCTTGACGAGCCGACATCTTCTCTTACTGAGCGCGAGGTAAAAAAGCTTTTTTCAATTGTCAACGACCTTCGCAACAAGGGTGTTTCTTTTGTATATATTTCTCACAAGATAGATGAGATATTTGAAATATGTGACGAGGTTTCTGTACTTCGCGACGGTAAGATGGTCATGTCAAAGCCTATTAAGGAAACGAGCATGAACGAGCTTATCTCCGCGATGGTTGGACGCTCTTTGGACAAGCGTTACCCGGATGTTGACAACAATCCTGGTGATGTGTATTTCGAGGTGCGGAACCTTACGACAAAATACGAGCCAGTGCTTGAGGACATTTCGTTCTCCGTGCGGAAAGGCGAGATTTTCGGGCTTTACGGGCTTGTCGGCGCGGGTCGCAGCGAGCTTCTGGAGTCTCTTTTCGGTGTAAGGACAATCGCTTCCGGCGAGATAGTCCTTGGCGGAAAGAAACTCCGCTTTAACAGCAGCAAAGAAGCTATGGCATACAACTTCGCGCTCGTTACCGAGGAGCGCAAGCTCAACGGTATGTTCGGCAAGGACACGATTAAGTTCAACACCGTAATTACGAATTTGGAAAGCTACAAGACGTTCGGCATTCTTTCCGAGCAGAAAATACTTGACGCTGCGAACCGCGAGATACGCGTAATGCGCACAAAGTGTGTCTCCGCCGAGGAGAACATCACGGCTTTGAGCGGCGGTAACCAGCAGAAAGTAATTATCGGCAAATGGCTGGAGCGTAGCCCTGACATCTTCCTGATGGACGAGCCTACGCGAGGTATTGATGTCGGCGCAAAATACGAGATATATCAGCTTATCATCAATATGGCGAAAGAAGGAAAGACGGTTATCGTAGTTTCCAGCGAAATGCCTGAGATTCTTGGTATAACGAACAGAATTGCGGTTATGTCGAACCATCGCCTTGCCGGAATTGTCAACACAAAAGAGACGAATCAGGAAGAGCTTTTGCGGCTTTCTGCCAAATATTTATAAGGGAGCGGTACTATGGCTGATAACATAAAGGAAATAAAAAAACTTCAGGAAGAAGTTCTTAAAAAGCTTCCTGAGCAGATTGCGTCAAAGACAGTAAAATCGCTGGACGAAGACGAAGTTTTGCGGAACTACAAGCTTGCTCTTGACGATTTGCGCAAGGACGGTGTTAATAAAATTGTCGCATTGAAGCAGGAAATTGCTGCCGCAAAGAAAAACAAGATGCTTGAAAAAGCGCAGTGCGCGGAAATTATCGCCAAATGCAACAAGCAAATTGAAGATGCAAAGGTTGTAGCCGCCCGCAACAAGGACGCGGACAAGGCTATTACAAAAGACGCTGTTGCCTATGCGAACACAGTTTCTGACGCATACATCAAGCAAGTGAACGAGGAACAGTCTGCGCTTCAGGCAAAGCATACTGAAAACTACAAAAAGCAGCTTGCTGACATTAAGGCGGCTACGGCGGCCCGCATTGCGAAGCTTTCTGATCCGGAAGAAATCAAAGTCGCAAAGTTTGAGTGTAAGTCAGAGCTTTTCGACGCGAAGAGTAAATACCAGTCAGAAATCGACCGCTGCAAGGATATAAAGAACCAGGCGTTCGTTGACCACGTACAGACAAACCGCGCACTGCGCAACGGTAAGACGAACTTTGGCGAGAATCTCAGCCTTAGCTTCAAGAACTACGTATACCAGTTCAAGATGTCACAGTTCATGCTCAACAACGGGCTTTACCTTGCGATTCTCGTATTCTTCATTGTTTGTATCATAATCGCGCCACTTTCCGGCAACGGACAGCTTCTTTCCCTGCCTAACATACTCACGATTCTTGAACAGTCCTCGACCCGTATGTTCTACGCACTTGGCGTTGCCGGCCTTATCCTTATAGCCGGTACGGACCTCAGTGTCTGCCGTATGGTCGCGCTCGGTGCCGTTACAACAGGACTTATCCTGCATCCGACAAAGAACATCGTTACGTTCTTCGGCATGGAACCGTGGGATTTCACAGGGCTCCCGATGGGCGGCAGGCTCGCGATGGCTCTTTGTCTTTCAATCGCGCTCTGCGTGTTCTTCAGCTGTTTCTCTGGCTTTTTCACAGCCCGGTTCAAGATTCACCCGTTCATCTCGACACTTTCTTCACAGCTTATCATCTACGGTCTGTTGTTCTTCGGAACGAGCGGTACGCCTGTTGGCTCAATCGACTCGAATATCAAAGACCTTATCGGTGGACGCTGGATTCTAGGTGTTATGAACGGCAACCTCATCACGTTCCCAAAACTGATTATACCGGCTGTCGTCGCGATATTCGTGGCGTGGTTCATCTGGAACAAAACGACTTTCGGCAAGAACATGTACGCTGTCGGTGGTAATGCCGAGGCTGCTGCTGTAAGCGGTATAAACGTTTTCGGTGTGACGATGGGAATCTTCATCATGGCCGGTATCTTCTACGGATGCGGTGCGTTCCTGGAGGCTTTCAGGGCGAATGCGAGCGCGGGAACAGGTCAGGGCTTCGAGCTCGATGCCATTGCGGCGTGTGTTGTCGGTGGTATCTCGTTCAACGGTGGTATCGGTAAAATCCGCGGTGCGGTGCTCGGTGTAATCATTTTCACCGGTCTTACATACTGTCTTACGTTCCTTGGTATCGACACGAACCTTCAGTTCGTTTTCAAGGGATTCATCATCATCGCGGCTGTTGCGCTTGACAGCGTTAAGTACCTTAAGCGCAAGTAATTAAGCGCGTGTAGTGCTTCGGGAGCGGCGAAAGAAAATCGTGCGCTTCCCAAGATTAAAAGCTCCGGTTCACCAGAATCGGGGCTTTTTTACGGAGCTTGCAGCAATTATCAAGCGTCAATTACGCCTCTGTCCGGTTAGGGCAGGGGCTTTTTTTTACGACTCGTTGACGAGTTTTCCTGTCATATGCTCGATTGTAAATTCAAAGCATTGTACACGGGGGAGTGCGTTTTTCAGTTCTTTTTCCAGATATTCTTTGTCATCAGTAAATTTTTGAACTAACTTTGTGCATATATCTTCTGTCTTTTTGCTGTCCGTAACAAGGCTGACTTTTCCGAAAGCTACGACGCTTTTTATATTCAAAGCCCATTCGCCATCTTTCCTGAAGCCTTTGTCCATAACACAGAAACTTGCTTTGGGGTTTGCTTTTATCGCATCGATTTTGTGACCTTCTTTTGCTCCGTGGAAATATATTTTTCCATCGCGCTCATCGTAAAAATGGCTGATAGGAATCCCATAAGGATAGCCGTCGTCGCCAATCAAAGAAAGTACACCGCGTTTTTCTGTTTTCAAAATCTCAATACATTCTGCATCTGAAATCTGCTGCTTGAATCTTCTCATTGCCCTGAACATATTATCACCTTCAAATCAGTTTCTTTAATTCTTTCTTAACCATCTTCAAATCGGAACAAGTCAGAATCGGGATTAAAGAGTTTATTTCATCAATCGATTTATCCCACCACTTGAAGCGTTCAAGCAGCTCTATAAGCTCGTCATCAAAACGCTTGCGGATAACGTGAATAGGATTTCCTGCAACGATTGTGTAAGGTTCGATATTTTTGCCTACGACACTGTTTGCACCGATTATTGCACCGTCGCCAATATGCATGCCCGGAAGTATTGTCGCATTCTGCCCAATCCAGACATCATTCCCAATCACAGTATCACCTTTAAGTGGCAAATCTGATTTTTGCGGAGCTGCTGCATTCCAACCTTCAAGTGTGTAAAACGGAAAAGTGGAGACTGCGTTCATCTGGTGATTCGCGCCGTTCATCACAAACTCCACACCTGTGGCAATCTGACAGAATTTCCCGATAATCAGCCGGTCATCGTTCCATTCATACAAGTGCGTAACATGGCTTTCAAAATCAGAATCTGCAATATATGTAAAATCACCGACAATAATCTGCGGATTCTTTATGGTCGGATTTACGTAGATTTCCTTGTCGTAGCCTGGAATCGGATGAATTGTGTTCGGATCTGGTCTGTTGTTCATCATAAAAATAGGTTTAGCAGCCAATTTCTTCGTGCTTTGTGCGCATGGCGAGGATACAGTCCT
>JAIKVO010000198.1 GCA_024685655.1 Treponemataceae bacterium | reverse complement strand
ATTCAAGACACAGAGAAATTCCGCTTTGGAATAGACGCTGTGCTCCTCGCGGACTATGCGTCCGCAAAACTGTCGCCCAAAACAATCCATGTAGTTGATTTATGCACCGGGAACGGAATTGTGCCGCTCCTGATGACGGCGAAACTGCTCTGTCGTGGTCGCCGCGAACAGTCCGTGCTGGGGAAAACCTCGGCCGGCGCATGTGAAGCGACCGGTGCGGAAGCCGCCGAAGCCGCTGCAAACGCAGGGAAAGCCGCCATCTGCCAACCGCTATCCGTGCGCTTCATCGGCGTAGAAATTCAGCACGACGCTGTGGATATGGCGCAGCGCAGTGTCGCGCTTAACAACCTTCAAAATTCAATAGAAATAATAGAATGCGACATAAAGAACGTTTTCTCTGTTTTGTCCAAAAACTGCGCTGATGTTGTGACTGTAAATCCGCCTTATATGCCGCTCGCGCACGGAAAAAAGTGCCCCTCCGCTGAAATGGCGATTGCGCGTCACGAAATGCTCTGCAACCTTGAGGATGTTGTTGTCGCGGCGGCGGGACTGCTCAACTCCAACGGACTTTTTTACATGATTCACCGCCCGGAGCGGCTTGCAGAAATTATGGAATCGCTCGTTCGTAACCGCCTGGAGCCGAAAAGACTTCGCTTTGTTCATCCTTATGCGGAGACCGCTCCTACAATGGTTCTTGTTGAAGCTAAAAAGTGCGCCGTGCACGGGCTTGTCGTTGAAAAGCCGCTCGTCGTGTACAGCGGCAAAAAAATCTACTCGCCTGAAATGGAGCAAATCTACGGCAGAGCACAATAGCAAAATCATCTGTATGCAGTGGAGCTTATAGAAAAGTATGCATTTATCTAAATTTGAAAAGAAACTTGTAGAATCAATTCCGTTTGACCCGGAAAAACAAATTGCGGTCATAAAAAGCTCAATTTGTACGGGTGAAAAAGTCGCGGGTTTCAAAAACAAAGATGATGGCCACTTTACGGAAGTAATGCTCATCCGCTCGCTGGAAGAAGAATTCCGCTTTATGAAGATATATAACCTTGACTCCGTAAAGACTGAATACTAATATTTGAATATGCAGTACAGGAAAAACAAAAAAGGCGAGGATATTTCAGCTCTTGGTTATGGATGTATGCGCTTTTCGACAAAAGCCGGGCGAATCGACATAGAAAAGACGGAAAAAGAAATTCTTGCGGCGGTTGAAGCCGGCATCAACTATTTTGACACAGCGTACATTTACCCGGGAAGCGAAGCTGCGCTCGGCGAGATTGTTGAGCGGAACGGACTTCGTGAAAAAATCAATATAGCGACAAAACTTCCGCAGTACTTAATTTCAAACAGAGCCGCAATCGACAAGTATTTTACAGAGGAGCTTTCTCGCCTGCGCACGAATTACGTGAACTACTACCTGATGCATCATCTTACTGATTTTTCACAGTGGGAAAAACTCAAAGCAGTCGGCATAGAAGACTGGATAAAGCAAAAAAAGGAAAGCGGCGAGATTCGAAACATCGGTTTTTCTTTCCACGGCACTACAGAGATGTTCAAAAAGATTCTTGACGACTACGACTGGGATTTTTGCCTTGTTCAGTACAATTATCTGGACAAAGTTTCGCAGGCGGGGGAAGACGGCGTAAAAGCTGCGAACGCGAAAGGTATTCCGATTATGATAATGGAGCCTTTGCGTGGCGGAAAGCTTGTGAATCTACTGCCGGAGTCCGCGAAAAAGATGATTGCGTCTCATCCGCACGAATGGTCGCCTGCTGAATGGGGGTTCCGCTGGCTTTTCAACCAGAGCGAGGTTACGTGTGTGCTTTCGGGCATGAACAGCCTTGAAATGGTTAAAGAAAACTGCCGTATCGCGGACGACGCAAAGCCGGGGCAGTTCACGGATGAAGATTTTGCGTTTATAGACAAGATTATCGCGGAAATAAAGCGTACAGAGAAAGTTGGCTGCACAGGATGCCGTTACTGTATGCCATGCCCGAAAGGAATAGATATTCCAGGCATTTTCCGCGGTTGGAACTTGATGTATTCAGAAAACAAAAGTTCTGGCATAAGTGACTATTTCCAGACGACAATCCTTCGGAAAGATTCTTCGTTCGCAACTGCGTGCGTCGGGTGCGGAAAATGCGAGAAGCATTGCCCTCAGAACATCCCGATACGAGAAATGCTCAAAAAAGCCGATAAAGATCTTCGTCCGTGGTATATGAAGCCTGTGATGAACATCGCACGGAAGTTCATGCTGCGCGGAAAGTGAATCGCGCTGTAAAAATCTTTGTGCCGGGTGAATTATAAGCCGGGAAATCAGTTTCTCGGCTTTTTTTGTAAAAAATTTGACAGTTTACTTTTTTCCTCTGTATGATGATAGATAAAGTTTGTTTTTTTGAGGAGAAAGGAAAAATGAAAACACTTAAAAACATGTTTTCTGTGCTTCTTGTTGTTGCTCTTATATTTTGTGTAGTAGGATGTGGTTCTAGTACAAATCCTGCTTCTACGCCTTCTAACGGTGGAAATAGCGGTGGTGGAAACTCCGGAGGGACTGGCGGAAATACAGGTGGAGCTGGTAATTCAGGCGGTTCGAATTCAAGTAGTTCTGGCACAACTTACTATTCTTATGAAATATCTCAGGAAGATATTTTTACTCTTCAATTTAATGTTAGCGGAGTCCTTCAAAATCCAAGCGATCTTCCATCGTCTATGACGACGGAGGCAGCTGAACTGTTATTCCAGAAATTTACATTAAGTTCTAGTAACTTGTATACAAGTTTATATTTCAATAAAACCGAAAGCGTTATTCCTGCTTATGCATCATGGTACACTTATACATTGGAAAACGGAGAATTAACGTTTTATGTGAATGGTGAAGCAACTTCAATTACAGCTACCGCAAATGGCGATGAATATGTAAGTGATTATAATGGCTATACTCTTAAATTCAAAAGAGTTAACTAACCATTCCATTCTGATTTAACGTGGAGAAATTTACTATTGACAAATGGCTCTAATCTGTTATAGTCGATAGTGAAAGCAACTAGAGTGCTTTTTAAGCGTTAATCCAAAGTTCTGTGACCAGAAAGGCAGTTCTTTGGGGAGCTTTATAAAGGTTCTGCGTTTACCAAGAGCTGGTCTTAAGTCATCTTGAATGACCGAAAGAAAATGCTGAAAGCTCTGCTGATTCGTCGGCAGGGCTTTTTTTATGGAGTCTACGGAGAGTTCTGTATATGATTGTGTTGACGCTTCCTCAAAATTACTTGATATAGAATATGAAATTGTGCTTGGTAGAAAGATGCAAAGCGTAACGTTGAGGATTGAATTCCGAAAAACAGATTTGCATCATCTAATAGGGTTTCAATATCTCGTTGACCGTCCGGAACTTAATCACGATAGAGAAAAAGTTTTTAATGATTTACGAAAAAGAAAAATATCAGATAAGCATATAGAGAAATCTCATCACTATGAAAAAATAAAAGGAAGAGTAAACTTTCTTCCTCAGTTGGAATCAATTTTTGATGACAATAAAACTGTTTATAGATACAACGAAAGACTAGATAACTTTTCATTGATAAATGCAGAGTATCTTTTGAAGAATGAAATTCTGTCCAAGAACGTGTTTACTTTTTTATCAAAATCTGAAAATGAAAAATACTTTTGTCGCTCTTTTTTCCCACAAGAGCGGATAGATTATAGCATTGGGCAAACTGTGTGGACTCTTCTTTACAAAAAGAAGATTTATAAAAAAACAGGTGAAGAAGTAATTTTGTTTGATAGTGGCAAGAAAGAAATCTTCATTGTTTTTCCTATCATTAACCAAAGTCTGAATATAAATGATATTCTTCTGATTTAACGAATTGTTGACGTGGTAAAGAAGCTAAAATATAAATGCAACAGGGTTATTAATTTAGTGGATTTTTTACTTACGACTATTTAGATTATAGGAGATAGATTATGAAAAGAAGATTTACAATAATTCTATTCTTTCTTCTGTTTATCCTGTTTACAAGTTGTTCGAATCTTTTCCTTGGGAATAGAAGCGATACTTCCAATAATTCTTGGGATGGAAATTGGTATGGTTATATTGGAAGCACATTTTATAAACTTTCTTTCAATCGAAATACAGCATGTTTGTATTATACCTCTGATTATGGATATCGACCTTTGTATGAAGCAGCGGTATATGAGTATACTTCAATGAGTTTAATGTAACTTTTACACGATCTAGTTACGGAGAGCCACTTTCGACTAATATGAATATATATGGAACTATGATATCTGGTCGAAATGACGGTTTTTATTTATGGAATTCCACAGACAGACCTTTTTTTAAATTGGATTAATTTAGACATAGATTCGAGGATGGAGGTTTTACTACTTTTTTTCGGTAGAGTACCGCGCCGGTCGCCCCGATATCGAACTTTAATAAAATTTAAGTAAATTCAGTATATTTAATATTGTACGGCCGACGGACTTGTGCTATACTTCAACCATGATTTGGAATCCAGAAAAAGAATGTATGTGTGAGGACGCGCTGAAAATGCTTCAGCTCGCGCGCCTTAAAAACCTTGTGGAGCATGTCTATACGTCTGTTCCTTTTTACAAGGCTAAGTTGGATGCCGCCGGTGTTAAGCCGTCGGACATAAAAAGTTTAGAGGATATTGCTAAGCTTCCGTTCACTACTAAATCCGACCTGCGCGAGACTTATCCATACGGATTGCTTGCCGTTCCTCAGTCAGACATTGTTGAAGTTCACATGTCGTCCGGCACGACGGGTACGCCTGTTGTCGATGCCTACACCGAAAATGACATGAAAGACTGGGCGGAGGGTATTGCCCGCACCCTTTCCGGTGCCGGCGCAACCCACAACGACACGCTTCAGAACGCATTCGGCTACGGTCTTTTTACCGGCGGTATGGGGTTCCATCACGGTGCGCGCCTTATGGGAATGACGGTTATCCCGATTTCTTCAGGCAACACCCAAAAGCAGCTTACGCTGATGAAAGACTTTGGAACTGATATTTTCTGCAGTACACCGTCGTATGCAATGTATATGGCAGAGCAGGCTAAAACTTACGGAATCGATTTGAAGAGCCTTAAAGTCCGTGCTGCGAGTTTCGGCGCGGAGCCATGGTCCGAGAATATGCGCAAGCAGATTGAGGAAGAGTGGGGTATTAAGGCTTACGACGTATATGGGCTTACCGAGATTACTGGTCCTGGTGTTGCGTTCGAGTGCGACGCGCAGTACGGAATGCACGTAAACGAGGATATGTGGTATCCGGAGATTATTGACCCGGACACAGGAAAGCCGCTGCCAGACGGCGAGAAAGGCGAGCTTGTAATTACGACGATCACGAAGCAGGGAACGCCGCTTATCCGCTACAGGACACGCGACATAACTTTCATAATTCCAGAGCGCTGCTCTTGCGGAAGAACGACACGCCGCATCCACAGACTGTACGGACGCACCGACGATATGCTTATTCTTCGCGGTGTAAACGTATTCCCAAGCCAGATAGAGAATGCTCTTGTTGATTTGGGCTTGCGTCCTGATTATCTTATTAAAGTTGACAGGAGCGAGACAACGCACCTTGACGAAGTTGAGCTTAGTGTAGAGGTAAGCGCGGACCAGTTCGACGACGAGACAAAGGGATTGGAAGCGCTCCGCAACAAGATTTCTGCATACATGAAGAGTAAGCTCGGCATTATGCTTAAGATTAAGCTCGTTGAGCCGCAGTCGCTGCCACGTTTTGAAGGAAAATCAAAACGAGTAATCGACAACAGAAAAATCTAGGTTTATAATGAATAAAGTGCCATTAATTTGGGGACTGTTATTTAGGAGGTTACAGTACGTAGCCAACAAGGTCCCCTGCAAGCCAGTATTGACGAACGAAGTGAGGAACCTACTGAGCTTGTAGGGATGTTGGCTACGCACTATGAATTAATGAATAAAGCCGTTACAAAGATAATGACACTGCTAGGAGGCATTTATGAAGATTAAACAGATATCAATATTTCTTGAAAATACAGCAGGCCGCATCGCCGATGTTACGAAAGTCCTTAAGGACAACGGCGTGAACCTTCGCGCTATTATGATTGCAGACACTGCCGACTTCGGAATTCTGCGCATTATCACGGACGATTCCCAGAAAGCTCTTGAGGTTCTTACGAACGCGCGTTACACGACACGCACGACGGACGTTCTTGGCGTTCTGATTAAGGACGAAGTTGGCGCGCTGTACAACGTAATGTCGCTTTTCCAGACGAACGGCATAAATATCGAGTATCTGTATGCGTCGCTTGAAAAAACAGACAACACGGCTGTCGTTATCTTTAAGGTAGAAGATGTTGAGAAAGGCCTTAAAGTTATAGAGGCTAACGGACTTTCCGGCGTAGGCAAGTTCTAGACCGTCGGCAATACCGACCTTACGTTATGGCTGTCGTTTTTACGGCAGCCTTTTTTTCGCACTTTTTCGCGGACGCGCCCATATTCTTACACATTCAAAAATGCGAAGTTATCTAAATACATTTTGAAAACTTTTAAAAAACGAAAGTTTTCTAAAAGCATTTAGAAAAGTCTTGACTTTTGACTTTTTTCAAAGTACACTTTGAAAAGTATGATAATTCGGAAAGATTATTTTGAGGAAGTCCTTGCATTCAGGGACAAGCAGATAATAAAAGTTATCACCGGTTTGCGGCGGTGCGGAAAATCGCTTTTTATGGAGCAGATAATTGCAAAATATCTTGCCGACGGAATCCATGAAAATCAAATAATTTATTATCGCCTTGATGAGCTTGAGAATGAAAAGATTCTTGACTACAAAACTTTGTATGAAACTATAAAAGCTCGTCTTGTAGACAATAAAAAGAACTACATCTTTTTGGATGAAATTCAGCTGTGCCCGGAATTTCAAAAAGCGGTGGACTCGCTTTATAACAAGAAAAACACAGACATTTATCTTACAGGTTCAAACTCTGACCTTTTGAGCGGAGAAATTGTGACGCTCCTTAGCGGGCGTTATATTACCATAAACATGCAGCCCTTTTCTTTTTCTGAATATCTGAAGGGTCGTGAAGAAAATGATTTGCCGGTAGCCGACCTGGAACAATGCTATTACGACTATGTAAGATACGGTAGCCTGCCGTTCACGGTTCAGCTTAAGAGTGACGAGCGGAATATACACCAATACTTGAACGGTGTTTATAACACAATCCTTTTGAAAGATATATCAGTCCGGCATCAAATCAACGACATCTCGAATCTGGAGGCTGTAATTCGCTTTATATTCGCGAACACGGCGAATATCTGCACGTCAAAAAAAATAAGCGATACGCTCACAAGCGGCGGACGGAAGGTGAGCCAGCCGACTGTCGAGAATTATATGCGGTATCTTGAAGAATGTTTTATGGTATACCGAGTGGAGCGTTACGACATAAAAGGCAAGGAATACCTTAAGACGCTTTGTAAATACTACATAGCAGATACAGGCTTACGCAACATGCTTTTGGGGTATCGCAATATCGATTCCGGGCATATCCTTGAAACTTTGGTTTTTCTTGAGTTTAAGCGGCGCAAATATGAAATATACACTGGAAAAATCGGTGATATGGAAATTGATTTTGTAGCCAGGACGCCGCGTTCTATAACGTATATCCAGGTGGCGGAAAGCGTGAAAGATGAAGCGACACTTGAAAGGGAACTAAAACCGTTCAGGAAACTGAAAGACGCATACCCATGTGTTTTGATAACGCTGGACAAGACTTTGAACGAAGACTTTGACGGCGTGAAACATATAAACGCACTGGATTTTTTTATGGGTCAACTCTGATTCGGGCAAGCTGACCCCTTCTCCACACAATCACAACTTGAAAATTCATAGAAAAGTTCCTATTATCTCCTCATGAACATAGCTCGAATGGGAAGAAAATTTCCACTTAAAACTGTAATTTCCGTGGTCGCGATTTTAGGCGTGGCTGCGTATATTTATTTCACTTTTTTTGCTGTGCCGCGAAACAAGACAACTTATGTTGATTTTTACGACGCGGTTACTACCGGCAATG
>JAIKVO010000173.1 GCA_024685655.1 Treponemataceae bacterium | reverse complement strand
TATCTGCGCTCAATCGAAAAAGATGTCTGCGATGTGCTTGCGGCTCTTCCAGTACCAGAAGCAAAAAACTATAAAACCCATGATGATGCTTTGTGTTATATTGATTTGACATTTGAAGGCGGTCTGGATGCCATTCCGCATTATGTTCTTCCTGATGGCTTTAGTTTTGTAAATTATCAGTCTGGCGATAAAACAAACTGGATTGACATTGAACTTTCAGCAGGAGAAGTATTGAGCGTAGAACATGGTGAAGAATGCTGGAAGCGTTATTATGATAACAAGGAAGCAGAGTTAGTTGAGCGTATGTTCTTTATTGAAGATAAATCCGGTAACAAAATTGCAACTGCCACCGCTTTTTATGATATTCATATTGGAGATTCTCCTGACAACGGACAGCTGCATTGGGTGGCAATTAAGAAGGATGCTCAGGGTAAAGGTCTGTCCAAGCCTCTTATTACGCATACTCTAAAAGCAATGAAAGCTCTTGGATATGGTCAGATTAAAATCCATACCCAGACAAATACATGGCTTGCATGTAAAATCTATCATGAGCTTGGATTTATGCCTACGGAAGAAAGTCTTAGGAAAAACCGTTTTGGGTGGAAGCTGGTTGGACTTATGACTGGAATAGATTTTGGCATTTTGAATTGTTAGGTAATATGAATATATGGGAGGTTCATCATGTCGATAATTGCCGCTTTTATGGTTCCTCATCCGCCTATGATTGTGCCGGAAATTGGACGCGGAAGTGAAAAACAAATAGAAAAGACGATTAAGGCCTACGAAAAAATTGCTGATGAAATTGCGGCCCTGAAACCAGAGACTATTATTATCTCAAGTCCGCATAGCGTAATGTATTCAAATTATTTTCATATTTCTCCGGGATCAAGTGCGAAAGGTTCGTTCGCGGAGTTTGGAGCGCCTCAGGTTAAGTTTGATATTGAGTATGATGAGGAGCTTGTGAGCCGGATTGCCGCAAAAGCTGGAACTGCGCACTTTCCGGCAGGCACTCTTGGCGAAAAGAACCCTTCCCTTGACCACGGAACTATGGTTCCGCTCTGGTTTATCCTTAAGAAATACAAGGATTTTAAGCTTGTCCGCACAGGACTTGCGGGCTTTGACCTATTGAAGCATTATGAATACGGCATGATGATTAAGGATGCGGTTGAAGAGCTTAGGCGAAAAGTTGTTTACGTTGCCAGCGGTGATTTGTCGCATAAACTTCAGGATTACGGACCGTATGGCTTTGCAGAAGAAGGACCTGTTTACGATTCGCGTATAATGGATGTGTGTTCTGGCGCACGTTTTGGTGAGCTTTTTGACTTTGACGAGAACTTTTGCGATAAGGCTGCGGAATGCGGGCACAGATCTTTTGTGATAATGGCAGGTGCGCTCGATGGCCGCGCAGTAGAGGCGACCCAGTATTCACACGAGGATATTACCGGCGTTGGGTACGGAATCTGTTCTTTTATACCGAAGGGCGATGATGAGGGGAGGCACTTTCTGGCGGCACGGCTCAACCGAGTACAAGATGAACTTGAACAAAAACGCCAGAAATCCGACGCATACGTAAAGCTCGCGCGGGCTTCTGCGGAGTATTTTGTGAAAAACGATGACACTATGCCGCTTCCGGACTGGGTGCCGCCGGAGCTTTTGAATGTTCAGGCTGGTGCGTTCGTTTCTGTTCACAAATTCGGAGCGTTGCGCGGCTGCATCGGGACTATCGCAGCTACGCAGAAAAACCTTGCTTTGGAGATAATCCACAACGCCGTGAGCGCAGTGGCAAAAGACCCGCGCTTTGAGCCTGTAACCGAGGATGAACTGAAGTATCTTGATATAAACGTTGATGTTTTGGGCGAGGCGGAAAGCATAGAATCTGAGGCAGAACTCGATGTAAAAAAGTACGGCGTTATAGTCCAGCGCGGATACAAACGCGGGCTTTTGCTTCCAGACCTTGACGGCGTTGATACTGTTGAAGAGCAAGTCGCTATTGCAAGGAGAAAAGGCGGCATTGCACCCGGTGAGAAAGTGGATTTGTTCCGCTTCGAGGTCGTGCGCCACTATTAATGCACGCGATTGTGCGGAGGAAACATGCCGATTTGTGATGTATGCTTCAGACACTGCAAAATAGAAGAAGACTCTACAGGCTTTTGTGGCGCACGAACTTGCCGCAACGGACAAGTCGTTGCCGCCAATTACGGAAAACTGACTTCTGCCGCGCTTGACCCTATTGAGAAAAAGCCGCTCAAAATGTTCAGACCGGGCGCGAAGATTTTGTCTATCGGCTCTTATGGATGCAACCTTCGCTGTCCGTTTTGTCAGAACAGCGAAATATCATGGTCGCAAAAAGCATTTGAGTATCGGAATACAGCGGAAATCTATACACCAGAAGAAATTGTTCAAAACGCTATACGGCTTCGCGCCCGGGGCAACATCGGAATCGCTTTTACATACAACGAGCCGCTTATCGGGTATGAGTTCGTGCGCGACACCGCAAAGCTTTCTAAAGAAGCCGGTATGGAAAACGTACTTGTAACGAACGGCACCGCCACACAAAAAGTGCTCGATGAAATTCTACCCTACGTCGATGCAATGAACATCGACCTGAAAGCCTTTACAGATCGTTTTTACAAGGAACTGCTCGACGGTGATTTCCAGATGGTGAAAGATTTTATAACAGATTCCGTTCAGTCCTGCCATGTAGAGCTTACAACGCTTATTATTCCCGGTGAAAACGACAGCGAACAGGAAATGCGTGAACTTTCCGCATGGGTTGCAAGCCTTGAAAAACAAGCCGGTAAGAAAATCCCGCTTCATATAACAAGGTTTTTCCCGCGCTTCAAACTCATGGATAAAGAACCGACTCCTGTCAGCACAATATTTCATCTTGTAGAGACCGCAAGAGAAAAACTGGAATTCGTTTTCCCAGGAAATGTGTAACGAGCGAAAAATCCCCGGTGTCTCCAAACGGCGCGAATAAATATTGCGCAAGCAAAAACGGCAGAGACGTGAACAGAAATGTCGCAAGTTATCAAAACAGCCAAAATTGCGCAATTTGTCTAAAACACACGTTGATTTGTTCGAATGCGTTGATTGCTAAATATCTGGAACAATATTATTATCAAGCCATGAATTGCAAAACAGTAATTTTTGATATGGACGGAACAATTCTTGATACGATTGATGACCTTGCGGACAGCGTAAACCATTCTTTGAAGACCTATGGTTTTCCCTCAAGAAGCCTTGAAGAAATCAGGACATTCATCGGGAACGGGCTTGCGCAGCTAATCCATCTGAGTGTTCCGGCGGGTACAGCCGAACAAGAAGAGAAAAAAGTTTTTGAAGAGCAAAAAAGATATTACGCACTTCACACAGCGGACAAAACGAAACCATACGAAGGAATTGCGGAGCTTTTGAGAACTCTTAAAGAACACGGCATAAAGACAGCTGTTGTCTCGAATAAAAACGACACCAACGTAAAAGCTCTTTCTGAAAAATACTATAAGGGGCTCTTTGATGCGAGCATCGGGGTAAGGGACGGTGTTCCAAGAAAGCCTGCGCCTGACCTTGTGAATATCGTGCTAAAGGAACTGAATGCTTTCAAAAACGAGACTGTTTATATAGGCGACTCTGAGGTGGATGTGGCGACCGCGAAAAACTCCGGGCTAAAGATGATAACCGTTTTATGGGGCTACCGTACGCGCGAAGAGCTTTTGGATAAAGGTGCGGAAAACTTTGTTACTACAGCGGACGAAATCCGCGAAATACTGATTTGATATTCCCGCTTGCATAAAAATCTTGATTCTGGTATGTTCAGCGTATACTAATTCTTAAGGAGGTTGCGATTAGATTTATGATTTATTTTTTCTCATTTAACGCTTTGACCTCCGCTCTTCTGGCATAGTTGTTGGCTTAAAACAGCCACACACTTGCGCGACTCGTTCGATACAGAGCAGATTGCACTTTTTTTGTCCTGAAAGCGGAGTTTTGTTGGATATCTGACGCATATACGCATACGGAATTCTCCGTTACGGATATTTTTTCTAGCTTTTAGGAAATTCAAATGAAATCAAATACTACTATTATTGCACGCGTTTCTTGTGTGCAGAAAAACTTGTTTACTCTTTTGCCTTGTGCAGATGAAAGCGATATCGGTACTTGGGGGCCGTCTGCCGGCACTATCGATCCCGATGTGGAAATCACCGGCAAATTGAAGGGTAAGTTTTACAACTTGGGACTGGAACCACCGGTTGTTGGTGATTACGTAAGAGTCATAACCAACGGATACGGAGATGCTCTGATTGATGAAGTGTTTCCGCGCAGGACTTCGTTCAAACGGCCGAACAGAAGCGGTCATTCAGAAGCGTTCGTGAAAAATCTTTTGGAAGAAACTATCGTCGCGAACTTTGATTATGTGTTTATTGTTACTTCGCTGAATCAGAATTACAACGAGAACCGAATTGCGCGCTTTGTTTCTATCACGCTGAATACAGGAGCGAAGCCTGTCGTAGTTCTTTCTAAAGCCGACCTTTGCGACGACGTTAAGCTGAAAGTTGAAATTACGAAAGCAATCTGCGACAAAGCGGATGTGGTTGCAATCAGTTCGCATACTGGATACGGGCTGGAACAGCTGAAGCCGTATTTGCAGAAAGGCAAGACGATAGCGTTCGTGGGGTCTTCCGGCGTTGGAAAATCAACGTTGCTAAACACACTGAACGGCTCGGAGCTGATGAAAGTGAACGACATCCGCGACGAGGACGGAAAAGGCCGCCACACAACGACTTTCCGGCAGCTGTTCCGGCTTGAAAACGGCGTTTGGGTTATGGACACGCCTGGTTTGCGCGAAATCGGGGTGCTCGACATGGAAGATGGCATAGACGAGACTTTTTCTGATGTCGTCGCGCTTTTTGACAAGTGCAAGTTCAACGACTGCACGCACACGAACGAGCCGGGTTGTGCCGTATTGGAAGCTTTGAGAGACGGAAAACTGAGTATGGAACGCTGGGATACTTATGTTCAGCTTCACACCGAAAACGAATGGGGAAAGGCGAAGATGATGCAGATTGCGAAGTTTACGCGCGAGTACCAGAAAAACCGGTACAGCGGCTGGAATGTTTAAGCAGGCGTTGCGGGCGACGTTTGAGCCCGCAGAGGGGGTAGGCGAAAACCATGTGCGATGCCCTACGAGCATAGCTCTCCGGGAGACTCGCTAAAAACAGTCCACTGGACTGTTTTTCCCCGCGCATTGAAACGCTGCGCTGGCAATGCGTGGGGGCGCTCCCTAGGGGGAGACTTCCCCCTCAATAAGGAGAAAAAATGAAGTTTGATGTAATTCCTTTGCCAAAAGAAAAATGGAAGGGAACTGTGATTCCGATGTTCACAAGAAGTAACGGCTATTACGATATGGAGATTTCTCCGCTCGACAAAGACGGCTGCAAAATCTCGATTATCAGGAAAGATGCTGAAAAGGAAATTGTCCACACGCCTGAAGAATACGATTTTCCAGATGGGCTTTATGCGGATCATTGGGAGAATGCCGAGGCGTTCGGAGTGGTCGATGAGCAGGGAAACATGAAAGCGTGTATTGAAGTTTGCCCGGAAGAATGGGCTAACCGCCTGATTGTGACTGAACTTTGGGAGTCAGAAGAGTTGCGTGGAAAAGGGCTTGGCAAGAAGCTTATGGACAAAGCGAAAGAAGTCGCTGTAAATCAGAAGCGGCGTGCCATTATTCTGGAAACGCAGTCATGTAATACGAACGCTATCGGGTTTTATCTTCATCAGGGATTTGAGCTTATAGGATTTGATACATGTTGTTACGCAAACAACGACATTGAAAGGCGAGAGTACAGAATCAATCTTGGCTACATTTTCCGTTAGTAAGCGTGAATCTCTTGTATTCGTGCCAAATCCACGAATGTGGCTTTGTTGATGCGAGCCTTGTATCGTGATATTATGGCGCGTCATGCTGATTAGCAGGAGATGCTGGAAATGAAAAAAACATACATTACGACGATGCCGGACCATATCGGGGCATTTTTGAAAGCGAGCGAGTGCTTTGCGTCGGTCGGAATAAACATTACGCGCGTAAGTTACAACAAGGCAATAGATTCTCATACACTTTTTATTGACGCGGAAGGGACAGCGGAACAGCTTGAGAAAGCGGATTCGGAGCTGCAGAAAATTGGGTATCTTCAGACGGACAAGAACGAGAAAAGCATTGTCCTGATTGAGTTTATGCTGCGTGATATTCCGGGAAGCGTTACGAAAGTGCTGCGTCTTATTCATAGCTATGAGCTTAATATTTCGTACATCAGTTCGCAGGAAAACGGTTCATCGTACCAAGCATTTAAGATGGGCTTGTTCGTTGACAACGAGGAGAAGCTTAAGACGTTTTTGGAGCAGGCACAGGAAATCTGCCCTGTTCGGGTGCTTGACTACAATCATTCCGAGCGCGTTTTTGACAACAGCATCTTTTACCAGTCGTTTGTTTCTGGGCTTATTCAGCTGACGAACCTGCCGGAGAGCAAACGCGACACGCTGCTTGTGAATTCGAACCTTGTCATGCAGATGCTCGATGAAAAGGGGCTTTCTCCATACAAGACGTTCGAGAGTATCAGCCGGTTCGCGGAGCTTCTTTCCATGTGCCGGGGTGACGCGTTTTCGCCGCGCATAACACGATACAACATAACGGATAAGACGAACCTTATACTGATTGAGCCGCCATGCGGAAGCAACACGGCGATTCTTCAAAGCGGCGGCGAGACGCTTTTCATAGACAGCGGGTACGCGCTCTACAAAGACGAGATGGTTAATCTTTTCCGCTCATTGCTCGCGGATTACGACAGCATGAAGAAGCGTATTTTCATAACTCATGCCGACGTTGATCACTGCGGACTTTTGCCGCTTTTTGACGAAGTGATCGCGACCCGGCTTTCGCGCGATTGCCTTGAAGCGGAATTCCGTGGCGAAAACGGTTTTCGTGAGCAGAATCCGCTTCACAAGCCGTATGTGAATATCTGCAAGGCGTTGACGTTCTACCAGCCGACGAACCCGGAGCGCGTTATTGCGCAGTGGGATACGCAGGGCGAGCAGACAGATCCGCTTGAGCAGGTGGGCTTTTTTGATTTTGGCGATATGCATTTTGAAGTGTATCAGGGAAAAGGTGGCCATTTGCCGGGCGAGGCTGTACTTATTGATTATGCGCACCATGTCGCGTTCACAGGGGATGTTTATGTGAATATCCACGGCATGACGCGGGAACAGGCGGAGTACAACAAGTATGCGCCTGTGCTGATGACTTCTGTTGATACGGATCCGGCTTTATGCGCGGCGGAGCGTGCTGCGATTATGCAGCGGCTTGGTGCTGGCGACTGGAGGATATTCGGGGCACACGGCGCGATGAAAGAGTATAATCTGCGCGTGGAGTGAAGCAGTTAAGGAGATTTTATGGAAATCCGTAAAGCAACGATTAATGATGCGCCCGCGCTGCGGGAACTGTATTTGTTACTGGAAAAAGATGGAGTTCGGTATCAGCCGGAGCATTTCGTAATTGGAACAAGAACCGACGAGTTTTTTCAGGGTATTTTCGAAAGTCCCACGCAGGATATTCTTGTAGCGGATGAGGGCGGCACTGTTTTAGGCTTTGTTCACGTTATGATTATTCCGCAGAAAAAAGTGTCGTGTTTGAAACCACAGACTGTTGTTTATATGCAGGATTTGTGCGTGCGCGAGGATATGAGGAATCGCCGTATTGGAACAGAACTTGTTCGTGCCGCCAAAGACTATGGAAAGGCGAACGGCGCGGATTTTATCCGGACGCAGGTTTTTCCGGGGAACGTAGACGGAATGCGGTTCTATGCGCGGAACGGCTTTTGCGAGATGATGAAAACCATTGAGTGCCAGAGTTTGGAGTAAAAAATCCGCACAGGAAGATAAATCCGCAAGAATAAATAAAAATCACACATTAGGGCGCACAATAAAATCACAAATCAAAAAAAGAGAGGATTTTTTTCATTTACCTATTGACTAAGTAGGAAAACGGAAGTATAGTCACAGCATCTTAACAACCTATTAGAAAAGTAGGTTATATTTTTAGCAGGAGGTATCTATGAAATTCTACTTCGAAAAGTTAGTCCGTGAAAATTTCCGCAACGGTCGTATGTGCCTCTGTTGTCTTTCCGCATAGTTGCTGAAAATCATTCGCAAAAATCTGACAAATCTTACACAGGAGCGTAATCATGGCGCAAGTAAATACAGGAAGCTGCTGCCTTATCGGCAGGGGCAAAACACAATATACGGATGAAGAGGCGGAGCTTCACGCGAAAGAAGTCGGAGTTCCTCCACGTCCGATGGAAACAAAGAACGAGATAGACGAAACTGGTGCTTTTATCCGGCAGCCGAATGCATTTATCCAGAAATTCGGCAATGGAAAAGACGAGCTAAAAGCAGAGGCGAACCGATACGGCATTTACTGGGCAAAAGGCTGCAACTGGTCGAACAGGCCGGTAATCGTCCGCGATTTGCTTGGGCTTGAAAACGTAATTTCTGACACGCTTTGCACACATTCAGGCGAAACAAACAAATACGGTCACGGATTCGGCGACTCGAAAGATCACAAAGATCCAGCGACAGGCGCATATTTCCTGAGCGAGTTCTACAAGCGCGCAAACCCGAACTTCAAAGGAAGGGCGACTACTCCGACTTTTGTTGATGTTGTTGAGAAAAAGGCTGTGAACAATGATTATCATCGCCTTACGAACTACATCGAAGTTCAGTTCCGCCCTTTTCAGCCGAAAGATGCGCCTGATTTGTACCCGAAAGCGTTCAGAAAAGAAATTGATGAGTTCAATGACTGGCTTTTCCCGCATATCAATAACGGTCATTACAGAATGGCTTTCTGCCAGAGTCTTGAAGCCTACAACGAAGCTTTTGAGGACTTCTTTGACTCAATGGACAAGCTTGAAAAACGCCTTGAGACAAACCGCTTTCTGTTCGGTGATTACGTTACGGACAGCGATGTAAGGTTCTTTGTCACGTTGGCGCGGTGGGATACTTCTTATTACAAGAATGTCGGTCCTGTGAAGCACAGAATCGTTGACTACAAGAATATCTGGGCTTATGCTCGTGAGCTTTGTGCAATTCCTGCGTTCAAAAAGAACACTTACTTCAAGGATTTGGCGCTTGGAAACCGCAGCAAAGATCAGGGAATCTTCCAGGATTACCAATCGCGTATTGTGCCGCAGATTGATTTTGAGAAGCTATGGAAAGCAGATGATTCAAGAAAGCATTTGAGCAAAACGCCTGACGAGATTTTCTTGCGTCATCCGGAAAGCGAGACGGCGGAAGATTATTATTCGGATATTTCGGACACAATCTGGAACAGCCCGAATCAGGCGGACAGAAACCCGAAAAACGGAACGTTGAGCACTGATGCGTCAATCAATCCGCTAAAAGGAAAGCTTTGATGAAAGTAATCCGGGTTACAGAGGAGTGGCAGCGTGCCGGCGTGCATTATGTACGTACAGAGGGCATGGTGAAAGATTTTTCGCTCACGCTTGAGGGAGAGTTCGAGGCTGATACGCCGGAATCACTCTATGTGCTTGCGCTTGACGAAAATCTTCCGGTTTCGACATGCCGCCTTAAAATCATTTCAGAAGGTGATGAGAAGGGCGGCAAATACGAAAATGCCGGCAAAATCGAGCGCGTTGGCAAAATCGAGCGCGTTGGCAAAATCGAGCGCGTTGCGACAATTCCAGACTACAGAAGCAAAGGAATTGGAAGCCTTGTTATCATCGAGGCGGAAAAGTGGCTTAAGGAATTGGGCGCGAAACGAGTTTTGATAAACTCGCGTAAAGCCGCCGTCCGGTTTTACGAAAAGCTCGGCTACAAGCCGGACTGGAACAAAACAAGCGGAAGCGGCCTTTTCGAGTGCGTCGAAACAGAGAAGGTTCTGTAAACATCAGCGGCTGTGGCGCACATCGCGCAGCGCGAAGCATTTCGTGGTGCACCCCCGGCGAGAGCAGCTGTTCAAAGAGCAGTTGTAAACTGCCGCATTCGCTATAGGAGTTTGTGATGGCGAAGATTTATGACAATATACTTGAACTTGTAGGACATACGCCTTTAGTCCGCTTTCATGCGCTCGAAAAAGCTTTCGGCGCAAAAGCGAAAATTATCGGGAAACTTGAGTTTTTTAACCCCAGTTTCAGCTCAAAAGCGCGTATTGCAAAGAACATGATTGAGGAAGCCGAAAAAGCCGGCAAAATCAAAGAAGGCGCGACAATCCTTGAAGGAACGAGCGGCAATACGGGCATAGGAATCGCAATGGTCGCGGCCGCCAAAGGCTACAAAGCGGTTATCGCGATGCCAGAGAACATGAGCAAAGAACGCATAAAAATCATCAAGTCGTATGGCGGCGAAGTCGTTCTTACGCCCGCGGAAAAAAGCATGGGCGGGGCAGGCGAAAAGATTGCGGAACTTGCCGGAAAAACACCAAACTCCTTTGTACCGGGGCAAGGACAGAACCCCGACAATCCAGGGGCGCACTTTAAGACGACCGGCCCAGAAATCTGGGAAGACACTGACGGAAACGTTGACATTTTTGTGGCGGCAAGTGGCACGGGCGGCACGATAAGCGGTGCCGGCAAGTTCCTCCGCTCCAAAAAGCCGGATATCCAGATTGTTGCCGTGGAGCCTGCCGGAAGCCCGGTGCTTAACGGCGGCGTTCACGGCCCGCACAAGATTCAGGGTATTGGCGGTGGAGCAACGCCGCCTGTTACCGACACGAGCCTTTTTAACGAGGTTGTTGACGTAACTGACAATGATGCATACGACGTTGCGCGGTTTTGCGCAAGAAAAGAAGGAATCGCTGTCGGTATTTCCGCGGGCGCGGCTCTTTGGGCTGCAGCGAAAATCGCATCACGCGAGCAGAACACCGGAAAAACGATAGTTGTAATAGTGCCGGATTCAGGTGAACGTTACCTTTCATCTGATTTATATGAATAAATTATTTAGCGCACGCGTTCCCGACCGCATGAATCGGACGTCGTGTAGAAGCTTACAAAATAATATTTTATAAGGAGTTAATTATGAAGAAGCTATTAGGAATCTTATTAATATCACTTTTGCTGACATCACTTTTGTTTGCGGGCGGCAACAAAGAACCCGCAAAAGGAACGCAGACAATCAAATTTGGCATTACGATGGGACCTGGTTCAATCCGTACCGCTATCGTAATTCTTGCGGATAAACTTGGATATTTCAAAGAAGAAGGCGTGAATGTTGAATTCAAAGAAGTGGCTGACGCAGCTTCAGCTCTTACTTCGATAAGCCTTGGAAAGGGTGACCTTGATATCTGGGGAACAGGAATAGTGCCGGATCTTACGTTTATTACAAACGGTTCTGACCTCGTTATTTTCGAGGGAACAGCTGCAGAAGGCGGCGCAATTATTTCTCAGCCCCAGAACGTAGAGAAGTACAAAAATCTAAAGAATTTCGAGCATTCAGCTGTAGCAATGGTTCGCAATCAGACTTCTTGGGTCGTTACGCGCGAACTGATGAGAGAACAGGGAATAGACGTTAACTCAATCGAACTGAAATACGTTGATTCACAGATAAATGTAGCTCAGGCTGTTGCAAAAGGCGAGGCAGATATCGGATTTTTGCCAGTTGAATTTGCAAACCAGTTCCGCAAAGAAGGCATTGAGCTTGTTAGGGAAGTAGGAGAGCTTGTTCCAAATTACGTATGCTGCCGCCAGGTAACATCAAGAAGCTCTCTCACTAACAAAAGAGAAGAGCTTGTAAAGTTCTCTAAAGCAAATCTCCGCGCTTGGAATTACTTTGAAAATCCGGCAAACAGACAGAGCGTTATAGATTTGCTTGCAGATTTTTCGGGACAAGAAAAGAGCTACATTAACGAGTACTTTTTCGTAAATCACACTCTGCTTACCTTGGATCCGAATACGAACGGAATACAGAGTTTCTATAAAGCAATGGTAAACTCGGATTATTTTACAGGACAGACTCCTGTTGATATTTCCAATTACATCGATTCAAGCATATACAAAGAAGCTTTGGACGCAGTTGTAAAAGAAAACCCGCAGGATGATTTCTATAAAAAGCTTGCGGAAGACTATAAGAAATACAACTTATAGCCAGGGGGAAGATATGGAGCAGTTTGCTTTGCCTAAAGCTGATGATGTTAAAAAAGTTGCAAAAGATTTTGGAGCGGATATTGTCTCAATCGGATCGATTGACCGATGGAACAGCGCACCAAAAGAAAACGACCCCAGAAGCATTATGCCGCGGTGCAAATCTGTAATCTGCATAGGATTCAGAATTCACCGGGGCGCGCACAGAGGCGTGAGAGAAGGAACTTATTACTCCGGATACACTTTTTCGGGCTTTAACGACATCAACGAGGCAGCTGCTCCTTTCGTACAGCGCAGATTGGCTAGTTATCTTGAAGATTTTGGCTACGAGACAATAGCTTTAGCGCATCACAGCAACAAACTTGCGGATGCGAACGGCAGTCCGAAACTGAATGATGACGGAAGCTACCGTCCCAAACCGGAAGTTTTTATCAACTACCGGATCAGCGCAGTTTTGTGCGGGGCAGGACAGATTGGATACAACCGCCTGCTTTTGACCCCTCAGTTCGGACCAAGCCAGCGAATCTACTTTCTGCTGACGGAAGCAGAGCTGGAGCCGGATCCTGTTTTGAAAGAAAGCCTGTGCGACGGATGCAAGCTGTGCGTTCGGAACTGTCCGGCAAAAGCCCTTTCGATGACAGAAACCGATGACGTGGAGATTCCCGGAATCTGTACGATACATCGGAGCGCGCTGGACATGGGAAAGTGCGCCATGTCGCATGGGGGCGGAGCTTTCAGTCCGTTTGCGCCGCCGGAAGTCCGTGCCTATGCAGAAAACATAGCGAATGGCACAAAAACGACATGCGCAGACGGAACACCGCGCCCTTCGCCAGAAGAGATTCAGAAGAACGTTGGTGACAAAGTTCCTTATGCCGTGACTGCGCGAAGAACTTGGGGAATCCCGGCGGCGACCTGCGCAGAATGTCAGCGTGCTTGTCTTGAGCATTTGGATAAGCGCGGAAAGCTGACTTTGAAATTCAAACATAAATATGGTGAAGACTAACAAGGAGTAAAACCATGAAAAAGACATTGGCAGTTTTAGTATCAGCACTTTTGCTGACATCACTCTTTGCGGGTGGTAAAAAAGAACCTGCAAAAGAAGCGCAGACAATCAAGTTCGGCGTTACGCCGGGAACAATCAGAACGGCAGTCGTTCTTCTTGCAGACCATCTTGGCTACTACAAGGAAGAAGGCGTAGATGTAGAAATCAGGGAAGTTGCGAACGCAACAGCCGCCCTTACGTCAATCAGCCTTGCTAAAGGCGAGCTTGACATTTGGGGAACAGGAATTGTGCCAGACCTTAACTTTATCGCGAACGGTTCAGACCTCGTTATCTTTGAGGGAACAGCTGCAGAAGGCGGCGCAATCGTCGCAAAGCCAGAGAATGTCGCCAAGTTCAAGGATATTACGCCTGCAAACTACAACGGCATAAAAATCGCGACAGTAAGAGCCGATACAGCATGGGTTGTAAGCCGCGCTCATCTTGAAAAAGTTGGTGTAGACGTAAACTCTATCCAGGTTGTTGAAGTTGACAGCCAAGTGAACGTAGCAGAAGCCGTAAACAAAGGCGAGGCTGTTCTGGGCTTCCTTCCGGCGGAGTTCGCGCGCAAATATGCCGAGAAAGTCGATGTCGTTTACGAAGTTGGTGAGCTTGAGCCGCTTTACGTATGCTGCCGCCAGGTTACAGCAAGAACAACGCTGGAACAGAAACGCGACGAGCTTATCAAGTTCACAAAAGCAAACCTTCGTGCCCTTAAATACTATTCAGATCCTGCGAACCGCGATGCAGTCGTAGCTTATCTTGCAGAGTATTCAAGCCAGAGCACCGATTACGTTTACAACTACCTGTTCGAGAACCGCACGATTATGACGCTGAACCCGAACAAGCAGGGCGTTATTGACTATTACTATTCGCTCGTGAATGCGGGATATTTCAGCGGCGACATCAAAATTGAGGATCACGTTGAAAGCACAATTTACGACGAAGCGCTCGCTCAGATAAAGGCACAATATCCGAACGAAGATTTTTATAAAACACTGTAGCAGGATGGGAGGGGACAAGTATTTCCCCTGGGGCGCACACGATTGCGCCCCACCCCTTTCTACGGGGACACCCCGTAACGCCCCGTCCTTGGTTAAAAATCTCAGGAGGCTTGTAATGGACAAGATACAAATTGAAAACCTGACTCTTACTTACAAAGATGCCGACAAATCTTTCACTGCTTTGGAGAACCTTAATCTTTCTGTAAAAGAAGGCGAATTTGTGTGTATTATCGGGCCTTCTGGCTGCGGAAAAAGCTCGCTTCTTTCCGTTGTAGAAGGACTTAACAAGGCGACCGCCGGAAAAGTTCTTATCGATGGTAACGAAGTTACAGGCCCCGGCAAAGAGCGCGGAATCGTTTTTCAGCATTACTCGCTTTTTCCGTGGCTTACGACAGTCGGCAACGTCGTTTTTGCGATGAAGCAGAGCAAAGTCAAAGGAAAAACAAAAGAGCTTGAAGGAAGGGCGAAACTATATCTTACAAAAGTAGGACTCGGCGACAGTTTTGAAAAATATCCGGCTGAACTCTCCGGTGGAATGCAGCAAAGAGTCGCCATAGCAAGAGTTCTTGCAGCAAATGCATCTATCTTTTTGATGGACGAGCCATTCGGCGCAATTGACCCGAAAAACAGGCAGGAGCTGCAGGAACTTGTTGCTCATCTTGCACGCGAAGAAAACAAAACAGTGCTTTTTGTGACTCACGACATTGAAGAAGCAATTCTTCTTGCCGACAGGATTGTTTTTATTGACAAACATACAATTCAAGAAGACGTGCCGGTAGGAATCGCAAAACCGCGCACAAAGGCTTCGCTTATTGACAACGAAGAATACAGAACATTGAGCAATCATCTTATGCGGCTTTTCTACCGCAATGTATCAGAAAATATCGGCGACGAGGTGTACTTATGATTTCCGTTTATTTTATCATTTCAAACATTCTTTTCGTGGCTACGAACATCCTTATTTTTGTTTTACCACGTCCGGCGAAAATTCAGACAATCATCCCCATCGTCGTTGTTACAGCCCTTGTGGAAATCATCTTTCTTATTAAGCATTTTCTCACAAAAAAACGCTCGGCATCCACAATATCAGCGTTCGTGTATGCCTTGCTTATTGTCTGGATTGCTGCCACGCGGTTCGGTTTTGCTCATCCGGTTCTTGTTCCGTTTCCAGAAAACGTTTTCAATATTTTTGTAACGAACCGCAAAGACTTAATTGAAGGCTTTTTCAGCTCGATGAAAATTCTCTTCCTCGGCATTTCAATTGCCATGATTCTTGGAATCTTTCTCGGACTTTTTATCGGTTATATTCAGGGATTGCGCGAAACATTCCTCCCAATAACAAAAGTTCTTAGCACAATCCCGCCTCTTGTATACACGCCATACGTTGTCGCCGTAATGCCAACTTTTTACAGCGCGTCAATTTTCGTAATCTTCTCGGCTGTTTTCTGGCCTACATTCATGAGCATGATTGCCAGAGTCGGCAGCATCGACAAAAAAATAATCGACTCTGCTCGCGGAATGAATGTCTCAACGCCGACGATGCTCTTCAAAATCATTCTGCCGTATTCGCTCCCGGAAGTTATCGCGCGTCTTTCAACATCGCTCACGTCGGCTATGCTCTGTCTTACAGGCGCGGAAATGCTCGGCGCAAGCGCAGGTTTGGGCTATTTCGTCAAAAAATTCAGCGACTACGCCGACTACACACGCGTTCTTGCTGGAATTATCTACATCGCGATTATCGTTACAATACTGAATATCCTTGTCGAGCTCCTTCAGAAAAAAGTGATCAAGTGGAGGTATTGAGCATGAACAGCACTGAGCTTTTCCACTGGCTTCACGAGCATCCAGAGCTTTCGTTTGAAGAATATGAGACGACTTCGTTCATAAAAAAGATTTTGAGCGAAGACGGAATTGAAATCCTCGATTTGCCATTGAAAACCGGACTTGTCGCTCGGATAAAAGGGGCAAAACCTGGTAAAAAAATCGCTTTCCGCGCTGATATTGATGCGCTTCCAGTTGAAGAAAAGACCGATTTGCCCTACAAATCGAAAAATCCGGGGAAGATGCACGCATGCGGACACGATATCCACATATCAGTCGGAATAGAAACAGCACGGCTTTTGAACAAACGCAAGAATGAGCTTTCTGGTGAAGCTCTTTTTGTTTTTCAGCCTGCAGAGGAAGCGGGAAACGGTTCGTTTGAAATCCTTAACACTGGCGTTTTGGACGGAACGGAAGCAGTTTTCTCGCTTCATTCAAGCCCGCTTCTTGAAGTTGGAGAAATCGGGATAAAAGAAGGCGCAATTACATCGAGCGTCGATATACTTAAAATCGTCATAAAAGGAACAGGCAGCCACGGTGCGCAGCCTCAGGACGGAAGGGATCCGATAGCCGCAAGCGCAGCGGTAATAAATGCGCTTCAGGCGATTGTTTCACGCAACGTAAGTCCGCTTGAGCATGCTGTCGTGAGCATAACGCATATTCAGGGCGGCTCAAATTGGAACGTCATTCCCGATGAAGTGATTCTTGAAGGAACGGTGCGCACCACAAACGAGGCGACGCGCTCCTTCATAAAACAGCGGATAAATGAAATCATTCAGAATACCACGCAGGCTTACGGAGAAAAGGCAGAAATCGTCATAAAAGAAGGGCCACTCGCCACTAACAATGATGCAGAGCTTGCAGATTTTGCACGAAAAACAACGACGGCGCTTGGCTTTGTTCCTGTTCTACCTGAAATTTCGATGGTCGGCGAAGATTTTGCCTTTTTCCAGAAAAAATATAAGGGAATTATGGTTTGGCTCGGCGTTGGAAAGACGAAGCCGCTCCATAATCCAGAGTTCATTGCGAACCCGGCAGCAATCGAAGTTGGTGCTAAATTATTTTTGGAGATGATGCTGAATGTTTAAAATTTCGACACGCGGTCAATACGCACTTTTGATTATGGAAGACCTTGCAGAAAACACGGAGGAAAACGATTCTGAGTGTTTTGTTCCGTTACGGCTTCTTTCACACAGAAGGAACCTTTCAACAAAGTACCTTGAGCAGATTTTGGCAAAACTTGTGGCTGCAAATCTTGTTGAAGGTTCTCGCGGCATAAACGGCGGATATCGGCTTACGCGCCCTGCGGACAAATATACGGTGGGTGATATTCTTCGAGTAATGGAAGGCAATATTTCACCGCGGAACCAGAATGAGGGAAACACGATTGAATCCCCCGGAACAACGGAATTTTGGGCGGGTTTTGCGGATGTCGTCAACAACTACGTGGATTCAGTCACGCTTGATAAGCTTGCGCACAAAACGCACGATTTCATCGGATTTGAATACTGCATTTAACAGGAGAAAGATATGCCACTCAGCCTAGAAACAAAATGTGTGCATCTTAAGCGCACAGAAACAGACGGGTGTAGCCACTACGGTTCTGTAAGCTTTCCTATCTATCAGACGGCGACATACGCACATCCAGGCGTAGGCGAAAGCACCGGCTTTGATTACAGTCGTCTTCAAAACCCAACGCGGGATCAGCTTGAAAAAGTCGTATGCCAGCTGGAAAGCGGCATAGATGCGTTTGCTATGGCAAGCGGTATGGCGGCGGTATCACTTGTTATGGAAATGTTTGTGCCCGGCGACCACATAATCGTTGACAGCGACTTGTACGGCGGCTCAATCCGCTTGTTCGACCACGTTTCCGCAAAAAACGGCATAAGTTTCACTCGCGTGAACACGTCCGCCGCCAGCCTTTCCGAACTGGAGCAGCTTGTTACGCCGCAAACGAAGGCTGTATACATTGAAACGCCCACCAACCCAATGATGAACATCACCGACATAGCCCAGCTGGCATCTTTCGCCAAGAGCCACAACCTTTTGTTCATTGTCGATAACACTTTTATGTCGCCGTACTTCCAGAATCCGCTTTTGCTTGGCGCCGACATCGTAATTCATTCAGGCACAAAATATCTTTCAGGACACAACGACACGCTTGCGGGCTTTGTCGTGACGAACAGCCCCGCCATTCAAGAGAAGCTGCGTTTTCTTATAAAAACTACAGGAGCCGGGCTTTCTCCTTTTGACAGCTGGCTCACTTTGCGTGGCATAAAAACGCTTTCCGTCCGCATGGAGCGCGCCCAGGAAAATGCAAAAAAAATCGTCGATTGGCTTAAAAATCAGGATTGCGTCACAGACGTGATTTATCCGGGGCTGCCGGAACACCCGGGCTACGAAGTACAGAAAAGACAGGCTCGCGGATTCGGTGCGATGGTCACTTTCAACGTTACCGACGACGCAAAAGCAAAATCTGTTTTGAACCGCGTTCGGCTTATCCAGTTTGCGGAAAGCCTTGGTGGTGTCGAAACTCTTATTACGTATCCAGTTACGCAGACACACGCTGATGTGCCGGAAGAAATCCGCGAGAAAAACGGAATCACGAACCGGACGCTAAGACTTTCTGTTGGTATTGAAAACTTTGAAGATTTGATAGAAGATTTAGCACAGGCAATGACGATATGACATACGATTTTGATAAGATAACAGACAGAAAAAACACTTTCGCAATAAAATACGATTTGGCGGAACGTCGCGGCAAACCGGCAGATACAATAAGTCTTTGGGTCGCCGATATGGATTTTCCGACGGCTCCGTGCATTCTGAAAGCTCTTTCGGAGCGCGTTGAGCACGGAGTTTTCGGGTACAGCCTGCCCGACGAACGCTATTACACGGCTGTAAAAAACTGGTTCAGGACGCGCCACAACTTTGAAGTGCAGGACGACTGGATTGTGAACACGCCCGGCGTTGTTTTCGCAATTTCTGCTGCAATCCGCGCGTTCACGCAAAAAGGCGACGGCGTTCTTATCCAAAAACCTGTGTATTATCCGTTTTTCAACACGATAAACACTCTTGAGCGCCACGTTGTGAATAATCCGCTCGTAATGAGAAATGGTCATTACGAAATCGATTTCGACGACTTTGAGAATAAAATCGTCGCGGAGAAAGTTAAGCTTTTTATCTTCTGTTCGCCGCACAATCCGGGCGGTCGCGTTTGGACGCGTGACGAGCTTACGAGCATCTCTGAGATTTGCATCAGGCACAATGTTATTGTCGTTTCTGACGAAATTCATTCAGACATCGTTTTTGGCGAAAAGCGCCACACTGTATACGCTTCGCTTTCTGAAGCAGCATTGCAGAACTCGGTTATCTGCACATCGCCTAGTAAAACTTTTAATCTGGCGGGGCTTCAGTTTTCGAACATTTTTATTGCGAATCCGGTGCTCCGCAAAGCTTTTTGTAAAGAAATCCAGTTCACCGGCTACGAGGAACCGAATCTTATGGGAATTGCCGCCGCTGTTGCCGCCTATTCGCAGGGCGCGGAATGGTTTGACCAGGTAAAAGACTACATTTGGCAGAATATTGTGTTCGCGCAAAAATACATTCAGGAACATTGCCCCAAAATCAAAGTTGTTGTGCCTGACGGAACGTACCTACTTTGGCTCGATTTCAGCGCGTTCGGCCTAAGTGCGGAAGAAATAGACGACAGAATTTTGCACAAAGCGAAAGTCTGGCTTGACGGCGGTTTTATGTTCGGAAAAGAAGGCGCGCAGTTTCAAAGAATCAACTGCGCCACTCCGCGCAGCATTCTGGAAGCAGCTTTGGAGCGCATCTGCCGAGAGTTCTGAGCAGGTTCTGTCAGATTTGCGTAGCTTTGGTACGCAAATCGTCGGTGCCTGCATTCGCGCATGTGGCTTTCATGTGCAAATCGCCGGTGTCCGCATTCACGCATATGGGTTTCGTGTGCACTCCACATGCGCCTGCACCCGCGCTTAAGTATGCGGATTATCACATTTCCAGTTTTTCAAGTTGATTTTTTAAATCCTCTTTTATAAACAAATGGTCATGTATGGCGGAATACATAAAACATCATCTTTAATACTTAAATTTTTAGGATGAATAATATAACACTCTCCTATCCGCTGCTTAAACTTTTCCTTGAATCTTAATAATGATATTGTTGTGTAATTTTTACTTGATTTCACTTCTATCGGAAAGAGTTTATATTTTAATTTACTGTTGTTAGAAATCAAAAAATCTATTTCAATATCGTTGCGGTGTTTTTCTTCTGAATAATGTGTGTAAAAGTATAACTTGTGACCGTTTGCAGTAAGCATCTGTGCAATGGCATTTTCAAAAAGCATTCCTTTATTAAGAGACAACTTATCATTTAAAATCTGATTATAAACATCTGCATCCAGAAGTTCGTTTTCATCGAATGCATGACTCAACAATAAGCCTGTATCACCCAAATAGCATTTTATGTATGAACGGACTTCATTTATAGAAAGACCAACATTCGGATCACTGCACATAAAACATTCATTTGAAATCATT
>JAIKVO010000104.1 GCA_024685655.1 Treponemataceae bacterium | reverse complement strand
CGGGAGCGGCAGGTTCGGTTGCGTCAGGTCTGGCGGATTCTGGGAATGACGAGCCATGTTCGGCAGGTGCTGAATATCGCGAACCAAATTTCGCGGCATCCTTGCTTTTCTGTATTTCAGTTCCGTTCGGAGGAACTTTTTCTGCCGCGCTTCTTACATGCCGCATGCTTAAGGCGCAGTTTGGTGAAAAAGCCATTATCTCACTGGGTGGCGGCTACATAAACACTGCTCTACGTGAAATTCGCGACCCGCGTATTTTTGAATATGCTGACTACATCAGCTACGACAAAGGCTACGGCTTTTACAACGGATTGTTGCACGGTACGCTTTCGGCCACGGTCGAAAACGACCCGGAAAAACGCGCTGCCCTTGTTGGAACTGGGCTGTGTTACGAGCGCGGCGCATGGACGGTACTGTCTCCGAGTCAGGAAGACAAACACCTTGAAGAAGTAATGACGCGTAACCTTTGTCCAGATTTCTCAGATATTGATTTCAGCCGATACCCAAAAGTTTCTGATGATACGAATGCCATGCACCGAATATGGACAGACGGCTCATGGATAAAGGCTTTTTTGGCTTACGGCTGCTACTGGCATCGTTGTGCGTTCTGCGACACAATGCTCGATTACGTCTGCAAATACAACCCAGTCAGTACTACAACACTATTTAAAGGATTGTATAATCAAGCAGAACGCGCGGGAGTTTACGGCATTCATTTTGTAGATGAAGCCGCACCACCGGTGCTTTTGGAACAGTTCGCGCTTGAAAACTGCCGGAACAGTCAGAGTTTGCCCGATGGTCGCGGCGCAAAACGAAAGCTTTCGTTTTGGGGAAATATCCGTTTTGAAAAAGCTTTTACACGCGATTTGGCAGATATTCTTGCGTACGGTGGCTTAACTGGTGTTTCTGGCGGCATAGAGATAGCGAGTGGCGAAGGGCTTTCTGACGTAAACAAGGGTATCGACATCGATAGTCTTGTTGGTGCGTGTGCCGCATTTAAAGAAGCCGGTATTCTTGTTCACGCATATATGATTTACGGCTTTTATAACGAAACACCGCAAATGCTCATCGATTCTGCAGAAACTTTACGTCAGCTTTTTGCCGCCGGTCTTATAGACAGCGCATTTTGGCACAAGTTCACTTTGACAAAATACTCGACTGTTTACAATAACTGGAAAACAGGTGAGTGCAAGGATATTAAGCCTCTGCCGCCAAAAAGCGATTCGTTTGCAGTTTACGAGCTGCGGTTTGAAGGCGAGGCAAAAAGCGAAAAATACGGTGCACCGCTTATGACAGCTCTTGATGCCTGGATGCACGGAAGGGCGCTGGAAAAGCCTGTGCAAAAGTGGTTTCCGTTTTCTATGCCTAAGCCGTCCGTCGCGCCGGACTTTATCGATAAAGCGATTGCGCGGTATGAGCACCGTCGCGATAAGGCTTTTAACGAGAAATATCCGGCAGGTGGTTCGATTACGACAAGTGAGACCACGGGTGGTGATTTTTCCAAATACGTGTGGATAGGCGGTAAACCGATTGTGGTGCGGCGCGGAAAAGCCACTTTTATAGAATGGACATATATGGGCGAAATGTTTTCAGTGAAAGTTCCCGAAAAAAGCGCAAACACTGAAAAAAGCGCACCAAACGTAAAAGGCGCAAGCACTGCAAACTCCACTAAAGAAGCAGAGAAAGCGGCTCAATCGCTTACTCGGATGTGCGCTTATGCGGATGGCGACACCTCGGATTATAATGCCAAAGGTTGCGGCAGCCCAGAAAATGGCAAAGCCGTAATTCCAGAGTGGCTTTTCCGCGCAGTCCGTGGCAAAGGCCTAGCAAAACGGATATAACAACAAAAAGTTTGTTAAACTGTCTTTTTAGTGGTAAAATCTTGTTATACCGACCACAAGCGGATACTTTTTACCGCAGAAGGATAGTTATACAAAATGCAATCAGATTCTATCAAAGCAAACAAACCCACACCAGAACAGTTTGAGGTTATTAATACAACAGAATGTCCGCTTCTTGTAATAGCTGGTCCAGGGGCGGGCAAAACCAAAACACTTGTTGATAGAGTTATTCATCTTATTGTTGATATGAAAGTACCTGCTGGTAACATTATGGTCGCTACCTTCACAGAAAAAGCTGCTAAGGACTTGTTACCCGTATTTCAAACCAAGCGACTACTCGCGGTATATCTATTGATATTTCTGATATGTACATCGGGACTCTTCATTCAATCTTTCTTAAGATCTTGGAGGAATACCGACAGCATACAAATCTGCAAAGAAATTACCGTGTGTTGTGACACCGGTTCCGGTGAATGAGCCGCGCAAGACGGCGCTATTCCGCAACAAGCACAGAGTGCGCAGTTTCGAGCTAGTGCGGAAAGCCCGGCCGCACGTGTGCGGTGCGCCCAAATCTTTATGACATCGTGAATTTCTTTCGTATACATTTACAAACTTCCATGCTATAATGCTAGTATGCTGACTATTTTTAATGATAACTGGCAATTTGCGAAAATACATTTGGAATCCGCTGAATCTCCTGTTCCAGATTTAGCTGAACTTATAAAAGACGAATCACTCCAGTATGCGTCTGTCGAAATTCCGCACGACTGGTTGATTTGGAATACGAAAGACCTTTACGAAAACAGCATCGGTATATACAAAAAGACGCTTACAATGTCTGCTAGCGATGAGCTTGCACAGCCAACTCCGCAGAGTTCACATGATTTGCACAGCGCGAAAATTGGGCAAACTTCGCTTCAGGAACCCGCCGGACTAAGACGCTATCTCCGTTTTGAGGGCGTTTACATGGATTCGACCGTTTTTGTGAACGGTGAAAAAGCTTTTGTCTGGAAATACGGCTACACAACGTTTGAAGTTGATATAACCAACTTTTTGAAAGAGGGCGACAACGTTATTCATGTTGTCTCAGTTTATAGAAGCCCGAATACACGCTGGTATTCCGGGGCAGGAATTTACCGTAATGTCTGGTTGAAAACTGTACCACAGACCCATTTGGCTTCGGACGGTGTTTATATATCAAACAAAAAATCCGCGAATTCTTCTGATGCCGGAGCTTCAGATGCAGAGTGGACTTGCTTTTATCAAGCG
>JAIKVO010000101.1 GCA_024685655.1 Treponemataceae bacterium | reverse complement strand
ATTATCTTTACGACAATGCAGAAGTTCGAGGAAGGTGATGAACCGCTAAGCGAACGCAAGAATATCATCGTAATGGCAGATGAAGCCCACCGTGGTCAGTATGGTCTTACAGAAAAAATTAAAACACTTAAAGACCAAGATGGCAAAATAAAGCGAGACGAAAATGGAAATGTTTTGGTCAAAAGTTCCATCGGAACAGCACGTATTATCCGCGACAGTCTTCCTAACGCAAGTTATATTGGCTTTACAGGTACGCCAATCAGCCAGAAAGATCGCAACACTATTGAAGTATTCGGAAACTACATTGATGTTTATGATATGACGCAGGCTGTTCAGGATGGAGCAACCCGTCCTGTTTATTACGAAAGTCGCGTTATCAAACTCAAACTTGATGATAAGGTCCTTGCCCAGATTGATGCAGAATATGACCGCCTTGCCGCCAACGCAGATGAAGAAGTACTCGACAAAAGCAAACACGAACTTGGCAAGATGGATGAAATCCTTGGTCATGAAAAAACAATTAATTCTCTTGTTGATGATATTCTTGACCACTACGAAAATGAACGCCAGTATCTTTACACCGGTAAGGCAATGATTGTTGCTTACAGCCGCGCAATTGCAATGAAGATTTATAAGCGCATTCTGGAGTTGAGACCTGGATGGGCTGGTGCAACAGAAACTGACGCTAAAGTTGCTGTTGTAATGACAGAAAGCAACAAAGACCCAGAAGAATGGCGCGTGATTATTGGTAACAAAACCCGTAAACAAGAGCTTGCAAAACGCTTTAAAGACAATAAAAGCCCACTCAAAATTGCAATCGTCGTAGATATGTGGCTCACCGGTTTTGATGTTCCGTCACTTGCAACAATGTACGTTTACAAACCAATGGAAGGCTACAACCTTATGCAGGCAATTGCCCGTGTTAATCGTGTTTTCAAAGATAAAGAGGGCGGTCTTGTTGTAGACTATGTTGGAATTGCCAGCGCTCTTAAACAAGCAATGAACGATTACACCGTCCGCGACCGCCAGAACTACGGTGAAATGGATGTTGCAAAACGTGCCTTCCCTAAGTTCCAAGAAAAGCTCGAAATCTGTCAAAACATTTTCCATGAATATGAATATTCGGTCTTTTATGATGGCTCAGATTTACAGCGTGGAAAGATAATCACAGGTGCCGTAAACTTTATAATGGGCATACATAAAGAAGACCAGAAACAGGCGTTTATAAAGGAAGCACTCGCTCTCAAGCAGGCACTTTCTCTTTGTTCATCTATGGTAAAAGAGCAGATGCGAATGGAAGCTGCCTTCTTTGAATCTGTTCGTGTTCTTGTTATGCGCCTTATGTACAACTCAAGTGGTAAGAAGTTCAGCCTGAAAGATATCAACGAACACATAAATGAACTTCTTAAGCAGTCAGTAAAATCAGATGGAGTTATAAATCTTTTCAGTGATGTTGGCGAAAAGGTAAACCTTTTTGATCCGACCTTCCTAGACAACATCTCTAAAATGAAAGAAAAGAACCTCGCCATAGAACTTCTAAAAAAGCTGATTGATGACCAGGTAAAAGTTTTCAAACGGACAAATCTTGTAAAATCACAGGCTTTCAGCGAGCTTATTCAGCAGGCTTTGAACCGCTACTTAAACGGCATGCTCACAAACGAAGAAGTAATTCAGGAACTTTTGAAGCTCGCAAAAGAAATGCTTCATGCAAGCGAAGAAGGAAATCTTCTTGGCTTAACAGATGAAGAAATGGCCTTCTACGATGCGCTTACAAAACCAGAAGCAGTAAAAGACTTTTACACAAATGAACAGCTCGTAGAAATGACCCGGGAGCTAACAGAAAC
Organism: Treponemataceae bacterium; assembly: GCA_024685655.1. Lineage (GTDB taxonomy): Bacteria > Spirochaetota > Spirochaetia > Treponematales > Treponemataceae > Treponema_I. The sequence goes on along the minus strand of JAIKVO010000101.1, from coordinate 8,071 downwards.
TCTTCGCAAAAGCCGAACAATCGACTGGCAGAAAAAGGAAAGTGCCCGTGCCAATATGCGCCGCATCGTAAAACGGCTTTTGAAAAAATATAAATATCCGCCAGAAGGTCAGGAAGATGCCCTTAAAACCGTTATCAACCAGTGCGAGCTTTGGACGGACAATTTAACAGATTTCGAAGAACCAAATCATCCTGATTTCAGCTACGAATCAGAGAATTCTTATTCAAATTTGATGGTCGCAGAAGAAAGTCCCAAATACACAGAATGATTTTTTAATTATCCTCGTATTATTTTCGTTGCGCGCTGCGGTTTTTCCCCATAAAATGAAACCATGAGCGTTATTCTTTATTCTCTTGGAGCGGCTGAGGAAGTCACAGGCTCCAAACATGTTTTTGAAATTGACGGCAGACCATTTTTTGTTGATTGTGGTGCTTTCCAAGGAAAGTGGGATGAATCTGACCAGAAAAACCGCGATTTTCACATTGCTGCCGATAAAATCGAATCGGTTATTTTGACCCATGCCCACTATGACCACTGCGGTCTTTTGCCTATGCTTGGGAAAAACGGATTCCGTGGGAACATATATGCGACTCCAGCAACTCGCGACCTTGCCAACCTTATCATGATGGATAGTGCGAACATCCAGTTCCGTGATGCCGAGTATCGCAAGAAGCAGGCCGCAAAAAAAGGTCAGAGCTATTCGTGGACACCGCTTTTCACTGAAAAAGACGTAGTTTTCGCAACGAATCAGATTATTTCGCTTTCTTACAACAGAAAGATGTATATTGCGCCGGATGTTCAGGTTGAATTCTTTGATGCCGGGCACATTCTTGGTTCAGCGTTCGCATTCGTTACGATAACCGGTCAGTCCGGCAAAAAATCGCAGGAAAGCTTTTTTGACAGAATGCAAAGTTTGTTCCATGTGAACGAGCAAAAGCAGAAATCCTCTGAAGATGATGAGATTCGCATTCTTTTTACGGGCGACTTGGGCAGAAACCATAAGCCGATTATCCGTGACCCGGAGACAAAGCTTCCGCCAGCTGACTACATTGTGCTTGAAAGTACGTACGGAAACAGGAAACACGAAAAATCGACAGAAGCAATGGATATGCTTGAAAAAATCGTAAAAAAAGCTCTCAAAAAAGGCGGAAAAATCATTATTCCGGCATTTGCTATAGAGCGCACGCAGGAGCTTGTTTACTACTTCCACCGGCTTTTTGAGGAGCGCAAACTCCCTGAAATCCCGATTTACGTAGACTCGCCGATGGCAACGAACGCGACGAGTATTTTCCAGATTCATCCTGAGTGCTACGACAAAGAAACTCATGATGCATTCATTGTTCACCACAAGAATCCGTTCGGTTTCAACGCGCTTACCTTTGTACAGAGTCTTGGCGAGTCGAAAGCTCTTAACAACAAAGAAGGCCCGATGATTATCATCAGTGCCGATGGCATGTGCGAAGCCGGTCGTATTGTTCACCATGTTTACAACAACATAGAAGACCCGAACACAACGATTCTTCTTGTTGGCTTTATGGCGGAAAACACGCTCGGTAGAAAGCTCCAGAACCGCGAGAAAGAAGTGCGCATAATGGGCGAGTGGAAGCAGGTGAATGCCGAAATTGAGCAGATTAACGCATTCAGTGCCCATGCGGACTACACCGAGATTAAGACCTGGCTGAGCAAAGTCGATACATCGCGCCTAAAGAAGATTTTCCTTGTACACGGAGAGCCGGATGCGCAGGCATTCCTTAAGAACGAGCTTGTGAACGCCGGTTATCCTGATGTTGAGATAATTCAGTACGGAAAATCATACGATCTCTGCTAAAAAGGCTGGTTTGACATGACAGAACCAAAGCGGCTCTATCATTACACTGACTTTAACGCTATGCGCGGCATAATCTCTAACGGCGAGATTTGGCTGTGGAATTTGCGGCGCATGAACGACAGTCAGGAAATGCAGTATTTTATTAAGGAACTCAAAGTTGCTGTTAAAAAGCAACTGAGCGCAGAGCATTATGACTGCATGGAAACACTTTTTGCGGAAAACCTTAAGGATTTTGACAAGCTTTCAAGTTTTGCGTCGTGTTTCAGCGAGTACGCAGATGATGCGGCTCAATGGACACGTTACGCAAAAAACGGCATGGGCGTCTGCATTGCGTTCAACAAGGAAATGCTCGCGAAAATAGGCGAGGCAGGTCATGCGCCGCTATGCAAGGTGAACTATTCACGGAATTGCGATGATCTAGGGATAGTAAAAGAACTGGCGGATCTGATAATAGAAAGCCATTCGGAGCGAAACGCCGCAAACGACAATTCAGGAAACAATGTACAAAGCGTGAATATTGCCAAAAAGATCCGGGAGACTTTCAATCGTCTTATAACAAGCTCGCCACTTTTTAAACATCCCTCTTTCATTAGTGAGAAAGAGTACCGACTTGTTTCGTTGCCGTACAATGTCACTGAATATCTTGGCGAGCCTCATTTCTTTGTAGAAGAAACAAATATCAAGAAATATTATATCCTTAAACTACGTAATGTTTGCAACGCTCTTAAGCTGAATTACGCTGATTTGTTTGAGGAAATCTGCATCGGGCCGCAAGCGCGCGTAACAAAAGATGTTCTTTCCGACTACTTTTCTGCGACAGGAATGGGCGAGTTGTGCGCAAAAATCAAGCTTTCTGAATGCCCACTACGACGATTCTAACAAACGGTTCCGATATTCATTGCTTTTTTTTATTTTTTTGGATAATCTATATTATGGCGAGAGAGTTTAAAAAGTCCGCATTTATTTGAAATCGCTCTGACTTATAAATATAAGGAAGAATTTTGTATTCCAGAATTATGACCGATCCGCCTGTGCGGATTGTACACAATGGAAAACCCGTTTTCGGGGCATTTTCACATCCGCCAAAAGAACTCGATATAAGTGATGTCCGTAATCCTTATTCTACTCTGAAGATGCCGAAATTTCTTTCTAAACTCCGCATTCGTGCTGATATATCTGTCGTTTTTGTCTCCGATGAATTTACCGGAATAATAACACTTCTTGATGTAAAATACTTTTGTTTTTCAGAAATTGTAATCTGGGAAAAATCCTCAGGAAAAAAATATGCGTACCGCTACGTTTTTGGTTTCAGAAGATTCGTACCAAAAAATCTTGAAAAAGGACGCAGTTTCACTTATAAAAAACGCCGTTATATCCGTGTAAGCTGGAATCGCGAGAAAAAACGTGTTTCCGTAGTTTTCACCATGAAAGGCGATAACGCTCGTCCATCTTTCTCAGCAGATTTCAGTCTCGACATGACAAACAACAAAGCAGCCGAATGGTTCGCTGTTACTCCTGCATCAATAAAACGACGATGCTCTGCTACATATTATTGTGCAGCACCGTTCAGGGGTAATATCCTGAACCACACTACAGGTATAGTATCAAAACAATCTGATGCGAATATAGCTTTTTTTGATATTCGCCGTATTTTTGCAAAACTCCGAACATCTGAAATATTCATGACAGGACTCGGACTTTACAACGGCAAACAACTTGTTCTACGTCTTTCAAGTACAAATCATGATGCAACAGAAAATGACCGATATAATGATAACGCATTATTCTTAGATAATGATATAACACTGCTTCCGCCCGTCACAATAACGAGTCCATACGGAATTGAGGGAAAGTGGGTAATTCAAGACACAGAGAATATGATAGATCTGTATTTTACTCCAATTTCCGATCACCGCAGGGTGTCGAGCATTTTTATACTTACAGCCGACTATCACACAGTGTACGGCACATTTGAGGGAGATTTGCAGACAAAAGACGGAGAGATGCTACATCTGAAAGATTTCCCCGGAATCGCACAGAAGCAGTACCTTCGCATGTGAGGAAATAAGTATGTCAGACGATTTTCTGAAAACTAAGCGACCAAAGGCAGTTTACGAACCAGGCGAACTGGAAAAAACCAGAAGAAATCTTGGTATTCTTGATGCCGCTGAAGCTCAGGAGCTCATGAAAAAACTTGGCGGTGAAATAGGAATCGAAAAATCTGCCGCATTTGATGAATCAAAATTACCCTCACGTACAAGAACATATGTTTCAAGACGTTCATCATCAGGTTCATCAAGTTCATCATCTAGCAGCAGTTCATCTGGTTCCAGCTATGGTAACTCAAGTAATGCAGATTCACGAATGTCTTCTTATGAAGCTGCAGCCGCAAAAAAGAAAGAAACATCACGCGATGCTTTGCCTGTGCTTTCATCGAAAATACGGCAGGCAATGGACGAAATCCTAGTAATGCACAGAATAAAACCAAAACTGGGCTTTTTCTCTCAGCTCATAAACCGTGCACTAAACAGGGGTGATAAAGTTACAGAAGAATTCATGACCGATCAGCTCGCAATCCACATGAGAAATCTTCACACTTTCCATGAATCAGTAAGCAAATTAGCTTCCAGAGCAAACGAAGACTACAAAACAAAAATCAAACAGGATAAATCTGTATATTTTCAAGCGATAAAAATAATCACAGAATGGGATGAAAGACCTATTCTTCTTGCATACCAACCTATAAAAAACAATATAGCCGATGTTACTTTACAAAAACTAGTGCCTATAGTCCGCGAAGTGTATGCCTTTTTGTATCGTCTTTATTTCCTTGGCAATCGTATTACCCAATACATTAAACGGCTAGAAATCGATATCGCAAATCAGAATGGGGTTTCAGACAACGAGCAGATGCAGAGCTGGGAACGCAATGCAACATCAAGTTGGATATATCTTTATGAGCATTGTCTAAAAGGTATGTATCCGCTTCTTATGAGAATGTGTTGTGCTGATCTTGTTCTTTACCCTGATATGATGAAAAGTGAAAGCAGCAGTATTTTATCGTTCATTGGAATGACAAAGTATGAAGTGCTTTTTCCAGATAAAGAAGAGGAAAGCAGCACCGAGGCAGTTATAGAAGAGAAAAAAGAAAGCGAAAAAGATGCAGAGCTCCATGCGCGCGAGAAAAAATACCGTGATCAGATAATCCAAGGAATAAATGCATTGGATATAATGTTTCCTTCATCAGGATGGCGCGAAATTCAAAAAATGCCTGATATGTTTGCATATTTCCATGGATTATACAAATTCAAGGAAGGTCTTAATTATCTGAGTCCGAACAATCCTATGCTGATAACTGTAGTTTTGCTCAGGGTCACAGAGGATTTTCTTTCCGGCTGCCGTAATATTCAGTTTCAGCTTGATAATGAACTTAGAAGTATAATCGAAGGACAGAACTTACAAGAATTTATGGACAGCTGGGCTGAATATCGTGAAGTTCTTTTTGACCGCCACTACATAAGCTTTATGCGTGATTACATAAACAATATGTATGCGAACCTCGATTATGCGAAAACACAGTTCGGAAAAAGAAATATGTCGAATATACAGTGGTATGCTCATAATCAATTTCTTCCACTTTTAAAATTCGAGCTTAAATTCCTCGACAAACAAGAAGCGGATAATATCCTGCCGCCTTTATTCCGACAAGTTTCTATGCTTAGAGAACTGTACACGGAAATTATAGATAGAGCTGAAACTGCCTTACAAACAGAAGGAGAAGAAGCATATTCTGATAACTCATTTGGAGCATTGAATCTTTGGAGCCCATACAACTTTTCGCTTTCAACACCAGTATCAAAGCGCCTCGATGTCCTTTTGGGCGGAAAGCAATCTAAACAAGCAAACAATCTTAATCTGCTGAAATACACTTCTTCTGCACTTGCTGTACTTGACTGGTGGATAAATAATAAAGCCAGCCCTGCATATACGGTCGCAGATCCAGAAGACGTTTACCGTCACGATGATGAAGGAATTCCTATTTTCTCTGTAAAACCGATGGATAACGTAAATGAACTTTTTGCAGAAAACATAAAACGTATGGCAAAAAAATAGGCAGCTCTGACTGTAAGTGTCAAAACTGCCTAATATTATACTCTATCGGAACGATTTTTAGCTGAATGTCTACGGCAACGCTATCGCTTGATTATTTACTACATCCTTGTAATTGCCTGCCGACATCCTTTACAGCTGTTTGCCTGTTGCTATTTTTTCCTTAAATCTGTCGAGTTTCTTTCCAGCAAGGGTTGTCTCTTTTCCGTCAAGCATTTTACGAAGTTCTTCCATTTCCTCACCAGAGAAATTCACACCGTTACGCATGTAGTTCTCGAATGAAGCCGTTGCAGCAGGAGCAACTGCTCTCGTGATTTCCAGAAGAACTTCTGCATAATCGCGGATTTCTTTCTGAGCATGGCCGTCAAGCCTGAGCTTCAAGAAGTGAAACAGATTGTGAAGATCAATCTGCCAATACATTTCCGTGTAAAGCGAAAGCGGCAGATTCACGCGCGCCAGTTCACGAGCAAGCCCAGTTTCTACAAGCGCAGAATAATCGGCATATGCCTGATCCTGTCCTTTTTCCAGCTTTTCCTGGACTTCTGCTGCATACTGATGTGTCACAGGTTCTGTGCTTCTTCCCTGCTTGTTATCTGTGCTTTGTTTCGCCACATCCATATCTGCAGGAAGATAAAACTCATCACGCATTATTGAATAACGTCCCGAAATTTCGTTTACACGCGCTGTTCTGTGGCGAATCCACTGGCGCGCGACGAAAATTGGCATTTTAACATGAAAAGTAAGCACAACTTGCTCAAAAGGCGACGTATGTTGATGGCGAAGCAGATAATCGATAAGCGCAGCATCTTCGCGCACTGTTTTTGTACCGTCGCCATAAGAAACGCGCGCCGACTGCACAATGCGTGAGTCGCCGCCCATGTAGTCCACAAGCCTTACAAACCCGTGATTCAGCACAGGAAACTCTTTATCCAGTATTTTTTCCGCCTCTGGAACAACTGTATGACCCATTTTTATCCCCTATTACTTTGTTTTTTTATTCGCTGCGGCTTTCTTCGCTTTTTCAGCTTTTCTAGACGCTGACGCTGCTGCTATTTCAGCTTCACGTTTCAACCTAGCTTCAACCATCTCTCTATAAACATTTTCGTTTTCTACCATATAAACAGGCTGTCCAGTTGCATCAATTGCATCACGCCACATAGAGCCTTCAAGGCTAACCTTATTCCGTTTTTCAATTACTAGATTTATAGGCAGATGAACGTATTTATTATGAACAAGACCAATAACTATCTTTGTTTTACCAGCCATAGCTGCATGAACGGCATTATTGCCAAGTCGTTCACAGTAAACAGAATCCGTAGGTGCAGCAGGCGCAGAACGAATCTGATAGCTAGGATCTATGTACTTAAGGTTGATATGGACATTCTTTTTTTCGAAATATTCGGTTATACGATCCTTTAGATAAACTCCTATATCTCCTAACTTCACGTTACCAGAGGCATCTTTTTCACCGGTTGTTTCGAGTAGTTCCTGCCCAGCCCCTTCGGCAACAATGACTACAGCATGATGACGTTTTGCTATGCGCTCTTCAAGCAAAGGAAGGAATCCATTTTTTCCCTCAAGATTGAAAGGGGATTCTGGAATAAGGCAGAAGTTAGCTTCATGACTTGCAAGTGCCGTAGCAGCGGCAATAAATCCAGATTCGCGCCCCATAAGCTTGATAAGACCAATTCCGTTTATATGAGAGTGCGCTTCCATGTGGGCAGCAGCAACCGCCTCTGTAGCTTTCTGTACTGCGGTGTCAAAACCAAATGATTTCTGGACGAACATAAGATCATTATCAATTGTTTTTGGTATACCGATTATTGCAACTTTAAGGCCACGTTTCTCAATTTCATTTGCAATTTCAAGAGAGCCTTTCTGTGTGCCATCACCGCCTATAATAAAAAGCATATTCAAATTCATTGATTCAATCGCATTTACGATTGTCTGAACTTCCTTTCCACCTCCACGACTTGTACCAAGGAAAGAACCTCCTGTCTTGTGGATGTCATCAACAAGATCTGGAGTTAACAAGATTGGTTCAAATTTCTTTTCTGGCAAGAAACCTTTAAATCCAAATGGAATTCCATAAATCCGCCGAACCCCATACCTGTTGTAAAGACAGCGAACTAC
>JAIKVO010000035.1 GCA_024685655.1 Treponemataceae bacterium | reverse complement strand
CCACTCCTAATTTATTCATTTCAAGAGTCATTTGTTCCCTTAAGTATGAGTTTGCAGACACTCCACCAGCGAGAATTACTTGATTGACCTTATGTTCTTTAGTAACTTTTATGGTTCGATCAGTCACTACATGTATGCGCGAAGAAGCGGCTTTTATGCGGCGGACGGCATCTACGTAAACGTCGTTCGTGAACCCGCGCCGGAAAGCGGCTGCCGTGTTTTCGTCCGAAGTTTGTAAGCCAAGTTCCAACTGGACGAACTTTCTTTCAAGCTTGATTCCGGATGCATTTTCCGTTCCACCCACAGCCTTGTCCTCCGCGATTCGTGCAATGCGGCGAAGAATGTCGTCGGAAAGGCAGTCGGGGCGCGTGGCAATCGAAATACCGGACACATTCGGCGCAGAGCATGCTTCCAAGTATTTTTTTTCAAGCTCATCCGGGTCGCCGTAAGTGTTCGTAAAGTTTTGAAAATATGCTATGTATGTGCCGCCAGACGCATTTTTCACACAAGAAGAACCGCCAGCCCCAAAGCCGCCCGAAACACGAGAACCGCCAATTTCTGCCCCGCCACCACCTAGTAACTTTTTGCCGACAAGACGCTTTGCATCCTCAATTTGCTCGGTAATCGAAAGCTTCCTCGAAGAAGCAAAGTCGCCAGAACCGGACGCACTGCAAAAAGTACAGCCCCCCACACCTTTCGTTCCGTCGCGAGTCGGGCACGTACAGCCAGCATCTATCGCGATTTTGTAGGCTTTGCATCCGAAAATCTTCTTGTAAAAATCAGAAACTGAATAAAAGTGCATCAAAAAACTAGAAAACAGTTACCCCTAACGAAGAAAGCTCCGTTTTAAAAGCACGGGTAAACTCAACAGGTTCGCTCACAGGAACAGAAACGAAAAAACGATATTCACTATTAAAAGCTTGTTCACAGTCTTCAACGCCGAAAGAACAATCTTCTGTCGCATAAGAAAACTGTGCAGCACCGGATAATCCGTCAACTAAAAGCTCTTTATTCTTGAAAAGCCAGTAATGAACATCGCCATCATCTATCATCATATACACATCAATATCATCAAAATCAATCTTTACGATAAAATCATCAAAACTTCGCTGCGAATCATAAAAACTGAATGTTACAGGCTCAGAAAAAGCAGCGAGAACTGCAAAACGAACAATCAGAATAATACATAAAAGCGTTTTTCGTTTCATCAATATAACTCCGCCATATCCATCATTCCGCAGGAACTTTCGCCGATTTTCGCTTTCCACTTGAGTCTTTTCCACTTTCCGCACGCTTTGCAGCAGACGTTTTCGAAGCCGCGCCTGTTTTTTTTGCAGTTCCGCGCTTTTTATCCGCGTCAAGCTTCTTCACATCATCTTTCGCGCCATGCTGCTTATCGGCTTCAGCTTTCACGCCAAGCACAAGCTTATCGTTTTTCGCTTCGGCAACAAGAATGCTTCCTTTTTTGCATTTGCCCTGCAAAATCAGAGTGGCTGTCGCATCCTCCAGCTCGCGCTGGATAAGCCGCCTCATTGGACGTGCGCCGAATGCTGGATCATAGCCGTTCTCGACAAAATATCGTCTTGCAGAGGGCTTAAGCTCAATATCAAGTCCTTTTTCCGCTATGCGCTTCCTGAATTCATCAATCTGCAAATCAAGAATCGCGGAGACTTCCTTTTCCGAAAGCGCGTTGAAAACAACAACATCATCGATGCGATTAAGTAGTTCAGGGTTCAAAATGCGCTTAAGCTCGTTCATCGCGTCAGCTTTTATGGACTCATACGACATAACGCCATCTCCAAGAGTTGAGAAACCAAGGCTGTTCTCGTTAGAGATACGGCGCACACCGGCGTTACTCGTCATAATTATCACAGTGTTTCTGAAACTTACCGTATGGCCAAGATTATCGCGAAGCTCGCCCTCCTCCAGAACTTGAAGAAGAAGGTTGAAAATATCAGGGTGCGCTTTCTCAATCTCGTCAAGAAGCACAACACAGTACGGTTTTCGGCGCACTTTCTCGGTAAGAACGCCGCCTTCCTCATAACCGACATATCCCGGAGGCGCACCGACAAGACGGCTCGCCGTATGTTTTTCCATGAAATCGCTCATATCAACACGGATAAGAGCATCCTCCGAGCCAAAAAGGAATGTCGCAAGAGTTTTTGCAAGAAGCGTTTTTCCAACGCCGGTAGGTCCAAGGAAGATAAAAGAACCTTGCGGACGTTTGTAAGACGACACGCCTGCCCTGGCACGCCTTACTGCCGAAGATATCAGAGAAACAGCCTCATCCTGCGCAATTACAGTCTTATGAATCTCTTTTTCCATGTTCAAAAGTCGCTCTGTTTCCGCCGTATCAAGCTGATCCATCGGAATGCCGGTCATAGTTGAAACGACAGTACAAACATCTGCTGGAGTAACTGTATTCTTCTCGGTTATAACAGTGCTTACGCTGTTTCTTTCCAACGACTCAGCTTTCATGCGCAAAACACGGACTTCATCGCGTACTTCCGCGCACCGCTCATAGTTCTGGCTTTGCTCCATAAGCTGCTTTTCTTCGGTAAGAAGCGCAATCTGCTGCTCAAGCTCAGCGAGCTCCGCCGGTCGCTCGTCAGCAGCAATTTTTTTCATCGCGCCGGCTTCGTCCAAAAGGTCAATCGCTTTATCCGGCAAGAAACGCTCGGTTATATAGCGGCGCGCAAAACGCACGACAAGCTCAAGAACACCGTCCGCATATTTAACGTGATGAAATTCTTCGTATTTTGGCTTAAGTCCGTAAAGAATAGCAAGAGTGTCATCATCGCTCGGCTCGCTGACCATAACCATTTGGAAACGGCGCTCAAGCGCAGCATCTTTCTCAAAATATTTGCGATATTCTTTTATTGTAGTGGCACCGATGCATTGAAGCTCTCCGCGCGCAAGTGCCGGCTTAAGCATATTGGAAGCATCCATTGAACCTTCCGCACCGCCCGCACCGATAAGAGTATGAAGCTCGTCAATAAAAAGAATTATGTTCTTCTGTTCGGAAATTTCTTTTACAAGGCCTTTTATGCGCTCCTCGAACTCACCGCGGTATTTCGTTCCTGCAATTACTAGCGCAAGGTCAAGCACGAGCACTCGTTTGTTCACGAGGCAGCCTGGAACTTGCTCCGCGACGATACGCTGCGCAAGCCCTTCTACAATCGCAGTTTTTCCTACACCTGGCTCACCGACAAGCACCGGATTGTTCTTGTTGCGGCGGCAAAGAATCTGGATGACGCGCTGAATCTCCCTTTCCCTGCCGACAACCGGATCACACAGCCCGGTTCGGGCATTTTCCGTAAGATCACGGCTGAACTCCTTAAGAAGCGATGCTTTTTGTGCCTGCTTTCCGCCTGCTTCGCCCTGTACCTGTCCGCCGCCGCGCTGGTTGCCCGCCCCTGCAAGAGAACCTGCCGGATTCGGCTGTATTGCGGATGTGTCCACAACATCCTGCGCTTTAAGAACCATTTTCCGCGCGACATCAATAGTAACTGGAATGGACTGAAAAAAACGCGCTGTAACGCTGTTCTCGTCTCTGAGCGCGGCGAGCAGAATATGCTCAGTACCTATATATTCGCACCGCATTGAGCGAGATTCCACAGCCGCCATATCAAGAAGCGTACGCAAACGTCTGCTTGGGATTATCTCTGTTTCAGGAGAAAGCCGATTTTTGCCAGTATCTTCAAAGCTACTCACGGCTTGTTCCAAAGTAAGCTGGAACATCAGTATATTCACGTAAAGCTGGTTCAGCGTCTCATAACCTACGCCTTCGCCGGTTTTTATCATTGCCAGCATCACGTGCTCCGGTTGTATCTGTATTCCCTTGACACGGCGCACTTCCGCCACTGCCGCAACGGAAAGAAGTTTCTGCGCCCTTGGGGACAATCCTTTTATCATATAATAGACTCCTAAACGCTATACAATGTAAAAATAATGCGCCGCGATCAAAAAGCGCGATCAAAAAGCTGCACACGAATAAAAAGCGCGATCAAAAAGCTGCACACAATCAAAAAGCCGCAATCTGAACTAAACGACGAGCTGAACTTGCGACACCGCTTCTTGCAAGATTATCGAGCGCAGCCTGTCTGCTTTTTGGTTGTTCGTAATCACATCTTTCTCAAACGTCAAGCCTTCCTGCCGTGATATAAAAAGAAGATGGCCAGACTGTATACGATAAAGCAATGAATATATGTCGCCATCAGAAAAACCGCTCAGGAATCCAAGACTTACTCCCCATTTAAGAGATGAAACAAGCTCCACGCCCTCGCGGAATGTAATATAACGGCTATATTTTATAGCGGCTACAGCCCTATAGACTATATCTTTCGCCATTGTCGGCTTATCACGCAAAATATCTTTCCGTGCATTCCGTTCAATACTGATTATATTGCGCACAGCCTGAACCACAGAGGCAATCTGATCTGTCTCGCTGACAGGAAAACACGAATCGGTGCATATACGGTACCATGCACCTAAAGTTTTTGTCGAACCGCCGGGCGCAACAACAAAACAGGCATAAATATCAAAACCGTTCTCTACAAGTGTCCGGAAAAGCGCATTATGAAGATTCTGAGTCACAATAGAAGGAATGTGAAGCATCACGGATATCTTCATTCCTGTTCCAGCATCACGAAGGCGGCTCGTAAAATATCCGAAATCCACGTTTCCTGCGAAATGGACATATTTTTGAAGCTCTTCGTCAACACTGCTGACAGAAGCATACGCCGCTGACGGATCAAAGCCCGATATAAACGAAGAAAGATGAAGATGGTCGTGATAGTTGACAGTTCCAGTAATTCTTCCATCAGAACGTACAATAATACCGGTGGAAGCATTCTCTGCCGCAGCAGGAGGAAGGACTCCTCTCTCAACAAGAATCATTCCGCCAAGCTGCTCCAAACTCTTTACAGAGAGAGTCTGATACATGTCAGCGTCAGGCGAACGCGAGAAAGCGTCAAAAAGGATTGCCCGCACCCTTTCATCGGAATCGTTTTTCATAAACTCAGGAAACGGGAAATCGGACAAATTTCGGGCAAGCCGGACACGCGTAGAAAGAACTACATCGGTGTCAATCCCGTCATCTGCGAACCATGAATTCTGCTGGCCAGTATCCGCTAAATCAGTCATCGAGCATATCCAATTCTTTCAGTCTGTCGCGGTAAACGGCAGCTTTTTCATAATCCTCGCGCGCAACTGATTCGTTAAGGCTGTTCTCCAAAACAGCCCTGTCTTCAAGTTTTGAGCGGAATCCGGCAATGCGCTTCGGGAGAGATCCCTTGTAAGTGGTGTTTTTTTTGGAACCATTCATAAGCGCACCGATTTCTGATGCGAAATCCTTGTAGCAATTAGGGCAACCGGCACGTCTGTATTTGCGAAGATTCGCCAAAGAAAGCCCGCAAACGCGACAAAGCCGAGCCTCTGGACGCATAGGAAAAATCTTTCCCAGCGGCACTTCAAGCCTTCCGCCATCGGTACTAATTCTTTTTTCTGCGGCGCACTCCGCGCATAGATGAAGTTCACGCGTAGAAGTTGGGGTTACTTCCTGAATAAACATTACTGATTCACGTATTCCACAAACATCACATTTCATAGGCTATACCTTACGCAGGATATTCAGCGGTTTCTCCCTGCCGGCATGAACAGCTGGAACGATTGAAACAACAGCCGAAAGAACAACTGCAGCAACTGCAATCAAAAACAACTCTGGGAAAGGTACCGTTACTGGTATCTCCTCCAAATAAAACGCAGGATCCAGAAGATGAACAGGAATGTATTCTGTTCCCGCACTTATAATATATACAAATCTTCCAATTACGTTAACAAAATTCTCACAAAACTTCATTATTTCGTTGATATTCAACGCACATACAAGTCCAAGCGGAAGTCCGATCATAGTACCAACAGCCCCGGAAGCAGCACCTGTAAGAAGATATGCAGCCGATATTCCTGCTGGAGACGCGCCGAGGCTTTTAAGTATTGCAGTTTCCTTGCGCCGCTCCAAAACAAGCATGACGAGCGCAGAAGATATGTTGACTGATGCTACAAGAACAATAAGAACCATTATAAAAACAAGAAGGATTCTTGTGGTTGCATAATTCTCATATTGGGCTGAATTCAAGTCTTTCCAAGTATAAATGTCGAATTCTGACGGAAGAAACTGGTAGATATCCTGTACAACACGATAAAGGTCATCGGAAAAAGCATCTGTAGTCTCAACACCAATAAAAATCTGCGATGCTGCGGATGCAAGAAAGCTAAAACCAGTATCTATCGGGATAAAAACCCAAAGAGCATCTATCTCCTGATATCCGCTCGACACGATTCCTGCTACCTTAAACGTCTTTACTTTTGGAACGACCTTGCCATCCGCTCCCGTTTTTCCAGATATGATACGTATCGTGTCGCCTACACCAAGTCCTATCGTCTCCGCGATTTTTTTCCCGATAACAGCACTGTTTTCAGTAGGAAAAGACGCAGTTCCATCGATAATATCAACATATTGCTTGAATGCCTCATTCTTCGTAAAAAAGGATTCCTCTACAGCGCGAAGAGCTGCACCACTGCGGCCTTTTTTTCCGGCAGCAAGAACAGAACCGCTCCTCTCAATGAAAGTCGCTGTCACTCCAGGAACTTCCATCGTTTTTTCAGCTACATCCCTAAGAATAGCGAAGTTTTCCTCGGTTGTCTTATACGCAGTCGTCTGTGTTACCTGCATATGAAAACTGGAAAGCCCGATAAGCCTTCCCGTTATGCCTTCTATCATACCATCTGATACAGTAAGAACCACGACTAAAGGAACAAGGCTAAGCGCGATACAAGCGATGGCACCGATGAGACTTTTTCTTGCATTAGATGATGCGCTTTCTTTCGGCTTGATGATTCTGCCGAAAAGCATCAGCACGGACGCGGTTTTCATAGGACAGAAAGCTTCCCATCTTTAATGCAGCACCGGATGTCGCCGCGTGAGGCAAGATTCATATCATGGGTGACAAGCAGCAGCGTTTTGTGGTACTTGTCCACCATACTGAAAAGAAGGTCTGATATAAGGGCTGCGTTATCTGGATCCAAGTTTCCTGTTGGCTCGTCAGCAAGTATAAGCGAAGGGTCGTTTATAAGAGCGCGCGCTACGGCAGCCCTTTGACGCTCACCACCAGAAAGCTGCGACGGAAGATGATTCATGCGGTCTTTCAATCCTACATCGCACAGAAGCTCACTTGCCCGCTCCTTCGCCTTTTTCTTTGACATTCCGCGCATATATGCCGGAAGCAAAACATTCTCCAAAGCAGAAAAATCTTTGAGCAAATAGTGAAACTGGAAAATAAGCCCCAAAAATCCAGAACGATACTCGGTAAGCTCTTTTTCAGAAAGTGCGGCAACATTGTATCCGCCAGCAATGACGCTTCCGGCCGTTGCTGGCTCAAGCCCACCGATTATGTTGAGCAGCGTGCTTTTTCCGCTTCCGCTCGCCCCGCAGATAACAGTCTTGCTGTTCTCTGTCACAGTCATATCGAGTCCGTTAAGGATAGTCAGCGGCACAGAGCCACCTGTCGAAAATGTCTTTTTAAGACCTGTTATTTCAACGACGGATTTTTTTTCGTCCACGATTTCTTTTGTCTCGCTACTCATCGTGCAAAACCTCCGCTACAGATAACTTAAGTGCGTTGCGACTCGCAAACCACGACGCTGCTAAAGATGCGACTATTCCAAACAACGTTATTGACGCAACCTCTGAAAACACTACAACGGCAGGGAGTTTCGCATAATAAAGGAAAACACTGTTCGAACGAAGCGAATACACAGCCTGCGGGTTGAAAATCATATAGAAAAAATATTGGAACTTGTAAGCAAGACTCGAAAAAAGCACGAAAACGTCTTTCATACGCGCACATATCGCCAATCCTGCAAAAAGACCGGGAACCGCGCCATAAAGCCCTGTCGTAAGTCCCTGCAACAAGAAGACGAGCTGAACTTCCTTTTTTTGCGCACCCAATGCAGAAAGAACCGCTGTCTCTTCATGATGTTCGTAAACCATACGGCGCATCGAATTGAAAATGTTCACGCCGACTACGACAAAAATCAGGAAAGAAAGCATCATGAGTACATTTTTCTCTATTTTGAGCGCGCCGAAGAAAGATCTGTTATAACTGCGCCACGATTCAAAATCTACTCCAGGAATGTTGTTCTTAAGCACAGCGACACACCGCTGATCATCCTCAGAGTTCACGAGCTTTATACCATAAAAGTGCGCGCTATCAACGCCAAGCATCTTTCCTGCCGTTTCAAGCGACATAAATATGAACGAAGAATTTATATCAGCATATCCGCATGAAAAAATACCTGTTACTTTAAGCTTCCTGTCACCAGAGAAAAGGTCAGTTTCCTCACCACCGGAAAGAGCCAGAAGGTTTATCTCATCGCCGGGTCTTACGTTCAGCCCTCTGGCAAGAGTATTTCCAAGAACACATGTCATTTCATCCTGTATATCGAAGAAACCGGAGGAGACTGTTATTTGCTCTGCAAAACCTTTGTCCGATTCCATCATGTCCCAAGGGACACCGCGTATAAGGGCTGAACGTTGTCTGCCATTTTTACCGACGGCAAGCGTCTGCGCCTCATACATCGGGACTGCAGAAAGAACACCGGGCGTTTCTTTTATCTGACGCAGCAGTTCATCTTCGTTCTGCTGCGGTTGGTCCTGATTCTGTACAGCACGTATATGAAAGGAGCTGATTTCCATTACACTCCGTATGTATCCAGCTTGAAAACCGTTCATCACAGATATGATTACTATAAGGACAGCAACGCCCGCCCCTATTCCAAGAGAAGCAAGCACGCCGGAGGCAGCAGCTCTTCCCCTGCTGTCAACCTTCGCAAAACGACGAGAAATAAAGAATATCCAAGGCAATCTGTTCCTTATCCTCAAAAACTGCTCCTCCGCTGAATCACACCGTTAAGCTTATAAAGCTCTTCTTTTTTTTCACCTAACACATATCTCGTCCAAACTTCGTAGTTGCCGAAATATACGACCGACCAATATTCCACATCGGAAACATACGCTGTTTTCTCCAAGAGCTCACCGTTTTTGTAGACGTAATAATCCGGCGGAAGATCGTTCTCGTTATAAAGATATGCGTACTTATCCTCGTTTCCGTCAGAAACATGTTTTTCCTCGGCAATACGTCCCCTTGAATCATATCCCCACGTAACGGTCTCTACGACATCTTTCCTGTTGTTGCTCGTCTTATATACAGTACGTTTTTCTTCCGCACCAGTATCGGTATATTGTATTTCAATTTCTTTCGATTGAGAAGGATATTTTTCCGTTTGAGAGTACGGAATACGCTTTTTCCCAACATATGAGTATTCTATGACAGATTCAATCTGTGAAAAATCTTTGTTCCATCTTGTCTCGCGCACTATACGGCTCTGGCTGTCGTACATCCGAAGAGTTATACCTTCATCGCTCTTGACATATGCTGATTTTACGTTCGTAGAAGAATAAGAAAAACCGTAGTTTTCATCTGATGTGCTGAAAGAACGGATATACCCGTCCTGACCAATAAGAACACTGTCAGCAAATAATTTAGGGTAAAAATCGGGGATGATACAAAGACAAGCTGTCAAAAGAACAGCTGCGGCTAACCGGAACCGTACGGCCATGACTAGCCTTCCAAAAACTCGTCCACATATTTCTCCGGAGAGAAAAGCTCTATATCATCATATTTTTCACCGGTACAAACAAACGCAACTGGTATACCAAGCTCCCGGCCCAAGGAAACAGCTATTCCTCCTTTCGCCGTCGAGTCATATTTCGTCAGAACAGCTGCATCCACACCTACAGCCTCATGGAACACCTCTGCCTGCCGCATTGCATTCTGACCAGTCGTAGCATCAAGCACGATAAGTTTTTTGTATGCACCTTCAGATGCTTTCTGCGCTGCAATTCTGTCAATTTTCTGAAGCTCACGCACAAGATTCTCTTTATTGTGAAGCCGGCCTGCTGTATCCGCTATAACAAGCCCGCCGCCTTTTGCTGAAACTGCAGAAGCTGCATCGAAAACGACAGCAGAAGGATCAGCTCCATGCTGATGCGAGACAACACGTACACCGAGTTTTTCACCGTGGTACGAAAGTTGCTCTATAGCCGCTGCTCGGTATGTATCGGCAGCCGCAAGGACAACTGAATGGCCAGCATTCGTGTAATAACGCGCGAGCTTGGCAGCAGAAGTTGTTTTTCCGGCTCCATTCACGCCGAGGAACATATAAACTGATGTATCTTCCTTACGTGGCTGCAATTCAACAGCTTTTACAAACGACAGCAAAAGCTCCTTAAGCTCCGCCTTTATTGCTTTCTCATCGGCAATATGTTTTTCCTTGCATTTTTTTTCAAGCATTTCTGTTATTTCAAACGCGGTTTTAGCCCCGATATCACCCTCTATAAGAGTGTCCGTAAGCTCATCGAAAAAATCTTCGTTTTTGTTCTTATATAAACCGAAAAGCCTCGCAATCTTTTGGGCAAGACTGATTTTAGCCATTTTATTCCTCCGGAATTATGATTTCAGGCAGCAGTGAGTTCGCGGCTTTTATATAACCGCCAAGTCTGATGCCCCAATTGATGCCGAGTGCGACAGAAGCACCCAAAGAGACATAATGGAGAATTTTGTCCCTAGTTATTGCAGATTGTATTTTTTCTGGCTGGGAACCGGCATTATACGCATTCGTCGCGCTGTCTAGCCTACCGCTGAAATAGAAAGAAAACGGCAACGATATCAGCAACAAACCAAAAGCAGTATACATGTTCCTACGGCTTTTTTCAATTGTATCGTTAGGATCTGAATACCGCACAGAAAGATTTATACTGTACTCGCTGCCAGAAAGACTTCCCTGCGCGACGTTCGGTCGGTCAACATAAAAAAAGCCGGAAATTCCCTCGTCAGAGCGGACTGCTCCCATAAGCGGCAGTCCGTTCACATATATATCAGCAGGGGCTTCTCCTGCATTGACGGCAGAATAAGTAAATGAACCGGATGCATCGGGCAAATTCAGCGTAAGTTTTATGTCCTCTGCTTTCTCCATTATGACTGTCACATTGAAATACGTGTCGTTGGAGAAATCATAGAAAAATGTCTTGTCTTTGTAGCCTGGTGCAGAAACCGATATTTCATGAACGCCCTGCTGATACGTACGCCGGTTAGTTTCGGCTCCGCTGTATGCAGAGACTTTGTTGCCGTCTATGCGGACAGAAACAGGAGATGTGTCGCCTTCTTCCAATTGCGCAGTCACAGCTATAGAAACAGGGATCGTGTTCACTACTGTATCAAGAATACCGGCGGCAATTTCTGACGCAAGCAAATCCATTTCATGTATTGTTGCCGCGCTCTCAAAGCTTCCAGCCTTCACGCCGCCCGGATACAAAGTTAGTTCAGCTTTTACGTGAATAAAGTCCGCATATCGTGTTATATTTCCAGAGATAAGACCATCAACACCCGTCACTTTTCCATTCGACGGAATTGAAAAAAGCGATTCCCGGTTTTTCTGCCAGAACACTACATTCGCCTCGACAGGCTCTGGAATATAATCGCGAAGCTCATATTCCTCTATATTGTCAAAAATCTGCGACTGAAGATCCTGTATCTCACGCTCATATTTCAAAATCTCAGTTTTTTTCTGAAACTCAGGCTTATCGCTGAAAACAACAGCATCGCGGGCAGAAATCTTAGCCTGCATAGAGTTCTGTAGCTTACGTCTCTCTTCCATGATTGATTTTTTCTTGTTCTCAATCATTTCGTTCGATGTTGTGAGACGCACAAGACCGTCTGGGATCTCCGCAAGAATAAGCTTAGGAATGACAGAAGAGAAGTCCTTGTCACCGTCGAACGCTGATATTGCTAGAACCCAGTCAACAGAAAATGCAGAAAAAGAAAACAAAACTACAATCAAGGAAAGGCATAGAGCCTTGCGCAGTTTCAAACCTCGTCGTCTCCATCATCACCCATAGGCAAACCTTTCCATTTTGCGGAAAGGAACGCTTCCAAGAATGGGTCGATATTGCCGTCCATTACTGACTGGATATTTCCTACCTCGTATTTTGTCCGGTGATCCTTGACCATCGTATAAGGCTGGAACACATAAGAGCGTATCTGATTTCCCCATGAAATATCTTTTTTCTCCTGGGCAAACTTTGAATTCTCTTTTTCTTTCTCTGCTTTGTAATACTCGTAAAGACGGGCTTTCAGCATACTCATGGCAGTCTGCCGGTTCATTATCTGGCTTCGTTCAGTCTGGCATGCGACAACAATTCCCGTCGGAATATGAGTGAAACGGACGGCGGAATCTGTTTTGTTGACGTGCTGGCCTCCGGCTCCTCCTGAACGGTAAGTGTCCACGCGCAAATCTTCAGGACGAATCTCAACTTCGATGCTGTCATCAAGAACAGGAAACACGTAGACGGAGGAAAAAGACGTGTGGCGGCGCGCGTTCGCGTCAAACGGGCTTATTCGAACAAGCCGATGAACGCCAGCCTCGCACTTTAAGTAACCGTATACATATTCACCGGAAATCTGGAGCGTAACTGATTTTAATCCGCCTTCCGCCTCCAGTTCATCAACAGTCTCCACTTTGTAGCCGCGACGCTCCGCCCAGCGCATGTACATGCGGCAAAGCATCTGAGCCCAGTCACAAGCCTCAGTTCCGCCAGCACCAGCATGAATAGTGAGGAACGCATCGTTTTTGTCAACCTCGTCCGAAAGAAGGTTCAGGATACT
This sequence comes from Treponemataceae bacterium, assembly GCA_024685655.1. Lineage (GTDB taxonomy): Bacteria > Spirochaetota > Spirochaetia > Treponematales > Treponemataceae > Treponema_I. Next base: position 14,401 of record JAIKVO010000035.1, on the reverse strand, counting down.
CTGCTTCTCGTACTTCGTCTTGGCTGCTTCATATTCCGAAACGACTTCCGCTTCCAGCTCCGCGTCGCGGCTTTCCTCCGCAAGCTCATAAGTAGCCTCAATATCATCCATCGTTTTAATCAGTTCTTTCCACGGCTCAATTCTGTTTTTGAGCATCTTTATCTCTGAAAGAACTTTCTCGGCTTTCTTGGGCTCATCCCAAAAACCCGGCATTCCGGTCTGCGTCTCTTTTTCGGCGATTTTTTTCTCTATCGTCGCGACGTCAAAGACGCCCCCATACGTTCATTATATCTTCTTTGAGCGTTTCTATCGGCATTTTATAATCTTCAAGCATTTTTTCCTCCAAAATAATACAAAAAACTCAAAATCGGTATATTCGCATTACATATCGATTATCACGAAAACAAGACAATGCAAGCTGCACATGAGCTGCATTCATTTCTTCGCATACATCACTGTTTTCCAAGCTCTTGCAGCTCATTATGTTCGTCCGGAGTAGGACGCAAAAGACAGCGTTTCCACTTTTTGCGGGACATTTCCGTTACGGCAAGCATTCCTTGAACCGGGTACTGATACATCCGCACCGAATCATAGTAATCAGTAACTCTGTCTATGTCTTTTTTCAAAAGATTCAGTTTTTTTTCTGGAAGAGCGACATGTTCCCAACATGCCCGCTGAACCTTTTTGAATCCATATTCCATAAGCACAGCAGTTACGGCTTTAGAAGACTCTACGCTTCCCGGATCTACAATAACAGACACAAACATACGGTAAGCATAAAATAAAGACAATATCTTGTCAAATCACCTTTTTTGTCCGATATTTACTATATGAAGCTTTCAAAATCAATGAAATCAATCGCTTTTTTCTTTCTCCTATCTTTTACCTTATTTTATTCAGCTGCGCAAAGCTCCCGTCCTATGGTTACGGACATATCAGCGCAAGCTTCCGATCAGTATATCGAAATCACTTGGAAATTGCCGTCACCCGACACTTTGCAGAACGCGGACGCGCTGCTTCTTTACAGGGGCAGACAGGCATTCTCATCCGGAAGCCAACTTACCATCGACACGCAACTCGCAACGCTTTCAACAGACGAAACTTCATTTATAGACACGACATGCGGTTTCTATAACTGGTATTATACGATTGCAGTCCGCTACAACGATGACACGATTTATGACCTTATAATTCCTACTGTAAACGCAACCGTTTACGCCGCCGGCGTAACATCCGTAACAGATCCGTTCGTTACAAGCATACAGAATCAGGATTCAGAAGTTATTTCTACCTCCCAGGGAACAATAAGAGAAAAGCCTCTTCCATATCTTCACCTTTTTCAGGATGATGAGCCGCTCTCGGCAACAATTGAAGCGACGACGCTGGAAGAAGCATCACAATTCGGTATAAACTCTATTACCAAACAAAAAGTAAAGCCGTACATTTTTGCAGATGACACCGATGAAAACGCAAGAGGCGATGAATATACTCTTTTCTATATAATTGAAACTTTTTTCTCACGCGGAGAATGGGCTTCTGCAGAGGTGGAGCTAAAGAAATTTCTCCAGACATACAAAAGCGATTACATAACAGCCCGTGCACAAATCTATACAGGACAAGCTCTTTTCTTTCAGGAAAAATACAGAGATGCACTTAACTGTTTCATGCAGGCGGAAAAGATATATCCAGCGCTCGATGCTATTTCAAGAAGATGGATCCAATATTCTCTGGACTATTTCAAGTTACCTGATAACTCTTAGCATTCTAACAAGTTCTGGATCCTGAGAGGAGCGGTCCTGCTTTATCACGACACCGTTCTCAGAAGTTTCGCTCTTCTCGCTTGAGCCGTCCGCACCATTTTCATCAGAGTCGGTGCTTTCCTCGTGTGCGATCAAAAGCACAATATCGCCGACATTCATCCGATCATAGAAGCCCAGCTGCGTATAATCGCCTTGCGAAATATCCTCGCCAGCATCTGTAATGCAGACAGTTCCAAGGATGTTATTCTGCGAGAAAGTCAACCCAAGTCCAAAATCTGATGACCGCACGCTTTCCGGCTCGAACACCGTCCAAACCTGATCTTTGGCAACACCGTCCATTCTGCCAGCATCAATAAGCACATCGGTTCCTGTTCTTGCAATAATCTTTGCATAATAAGGCATTACGGTCAGTATCGATTGGCGGAGCCGTTGCAATGCGTTCGCAAAACAGCTGTTACCAGTTCTGTAAACAGTCCACTTTCCGGCTTCATTTCCGGTTCTCGCTGAATACATATTGCACGAGATTGATATATCACGCTCTGTTTCAGTTGTCTCCACAAGACAGAAATAATCGTACCCTTTTTTACGGGCGCGCTGGAAAGCATCCGTAAAGTTTTTTGCTGCCGAAGCATCCGCAGAGACCGTAACTGCCGACGATACAGAAAATATATCGCCGAGCATCAGAGTCGTTATCTTACAAGCATCGCTGTGAACGCTTTCTGTTGTAGGCTTTACATAATAAAACCCGATCTTCCAGCGTGACTTATCCAGATAGAAAGGCTCAACTCCCCATCTTGAAGAAAGCGTACTAAAAAGCAAAGAGCGGTAGCCTTCAACGATATCGTCAATCCGAACATCAGCCGCGCCCTGATTCTGGATAAACTCCAAATGAGAAAGATATGCCTCTGGATATCCTGCCGTAAGCATAAGATCTGCATAAGACTTACGAGAATCAACATCATTCGGATTCAACCGCAAACAACGCTGGTACTCATATGCAGCTTGAACAGAAAAATATTTGGCTGTATATTCTTTTGCCTTTTCAAGATGATACGAAGCCCACTGCTTACGCCGCGTATCCTCAACGCGTGTAGTCTCGCACACTAGCAACTCTAACTCAGCCCGCATCATCTCATCGTCGGGATCAATCTCCAAACCTGTCTCGAATGCGGAGAACGCTTCCTGCACTTTATTCAGCGCGACATATGAAAGCCCACGCAAATACCATGCATCAGCCTTATTCCTGTTCATTGCTATGCGGAAGGAACATATATCAAGCACTTCTTCGTATCTTTCGCTGTCATAAAGAATTGTAGAAAGAAGTCTATATGCATCATCATAAGTGTCGTCAAGTTTAATTGCGACGCGGGCATAACTTTCCGCTTCCTCCAATTCACCCTGTTTTTTTGCAAGATATCCTGCAAGATAGTAAACTTCTGCGTTTCCGCTGTAATATTGCAGCGCGCGGTTCACGTAATCGCGAGCGTTCGTAGTCTTGCCGAGAGAATCGCTCACAAGCGCAAGAGAAATAAGCACTTTATAATCAGCAGGCCGCCGCTGCAAAGCCTGCAAAAACTGATTCTCAGCACCGGATACGCGTCCGTCAAGAATCTCCAGCTCTGCAAGGCCGAACCGAGCATCAACGTCATTAGGGTAATCTTTAAGCACAGCCTCAAATTGTTCTTTTGCCTCAGAAATCATACCAAGGCTGATGTAAATGAACCCTCGCATATTGATTAATTCCGGACGGTTTCGGATATAACGGGAAGCAGTATCGAGATATGTCAGGGCAAGCTCATTCTCGCCCATCTCGGCAGAACATTGCGCCAAAGCGAAATATGCATCACCATAAGATGGATTTATATGCACAGCCTCAAGATAGCATTCAACTGCCTCATACCAGTTTTCAAGAGACTGCTGTTCTTGTCCAGCTTTGTAGCAAGACTGAGCAGAAACTCCTGTAGTTGATTTCTGCGCGAATACACCTATCGTACAGAAACAAAACAGACAGAGAACAAAGCCGAAATGCACACTGCTCCAGAAAGTCTTATTCACTCTCTTCTTCCCTTTTTATAATTTTTATTTGATTAACGCGGTGTCCTTCCATATCCTGAACGACAAAATCATAATTTTTCCATGAATGCTTTTCAAACTTCGCAGGAATTTTACCGAAAAGATCGAAAACAAAACCGCCGAGCGTGTCAAATTCTTCGTTCGGCAGGTCGGAACCAAGCTTTTCGTTAAGATCGTCAAGATTCACACGAGCATCACAAAGCCAAATTCCGTCACCTACAGAAAGAATATCTTCCTGCTCGTTGTCAAATTCGTCCTGTATATCACCTACAATTTCCTCGATAATATCTTCCATGCATACAATACCAGAAACTCCGCCGTATTCGTCTATCGCTATAGCAATATGTATGTGCCGACGACGGAATTCCCGAAGCAGGGTATCTATTTTCTTTGTTTCTGGAACGAAAAACGGCTTTCTGATGATTTTTGATAAATCCACAGTCTCGTGACGCGAGAACGTCATTATAAGATCTTTTACATAAAGAACGCCGACCACATTATCAATAGACTCGCTGTAAATAGGAAAACGAGAATGTCCGCTTTCCGCGATTATCTCCAAAAGCTCGTCCTCTGGTACATCAGCTGAAATAAAATCAACATCGATACGCGGAATCATTATCTCCTTCACGGAAGTCTGGGACAAATCCTCAACACCGCGTATCATATCCTGCTTTTCTTCTTTCGCAGCGTCCTCCTCCGCACGGCTGCTGCCAGCAGAATGAGGCTCCTCCTCTTTCTTTTTCTTCAACAATCTACTAAAAAAACTCATACTAAATCCTATCTATGTCGTAAGTGAGAAACGGCAAAAACACAAGCGTTGCGCCCCCGTTTTATTAATGAACCAGGCTTTTCAAGCCATTCTTCTCTTACAAAATCTTCTCATCCGAGAAAAACTTCACGAGCTGCTCCTGGATTATGAGCATCTTCCTTTCTTCTTCAGTTCCACCCTCAAAATCGCGGTTCTTGCCGATATGAGCTTCTCCATGATCCATTCCCGAAAGATGCATAAGACCGTGAATTATGAGCCGTTTTAGTTCCTCGTCAGCAGACACCCCGAATTCTACGGCATTTTTCGTAAAAACATCAATACATATCGCGATATCACCGGCGGTAAAGACAGTGTTTCCATCATCATCAATATACTCGTCACCGTCCTCAAACGAAAGTATATCAGTCTCCGAATCGATAGAACGGTACTGATTGTTCAAATTGCGTATAAAAGGACTACTACAGAATAAAATTGAAACTTCCCAACCGATTTTATCCAATTTCTCCAAAACTTTGCAAGCAAACGGAGCTACCCGCTCAATCCAATCAGGAGCCTCCATTCCTTCCTCTACATCAACCAGAATTCTGTTGTCCATCTTTTACCGTAACTCCTCTATCTCCGCAGTTTTAGAAAGCCCTTTTGAGTCTGTTTTATCAGACTTATCTGCTTTCTCAGGCAGCTTTATAACTCCCTTTCCTTCTGATTTTTCTGTTTTTGTTTCCTGTTTGTCGCTTTTTTCCGAGATTGCCTTACCCGAAGGCTGTGTTTTATCTGGTAAAGCGTCCGGATCTTTTTGATCCGGGTACTCAATTCTTGTATGATAATATCCGGCTAGAATCGTAACGAACGAAGCCTCTATCGCGTTCAAATCACGGAACGTAAGGTTCGCCTTGTCAAGCTGGCCGTGCTCGTATTTGCCCATAACAAGCTGATGTATGAATTTCTCAAGACGCGAAACAGAAGGCTTCTCAAGAGTGCGGCAAGCAGCCTCGACCGTATCTGCAAGCATGACTACAGCAGCTTCCTTTGAAGAAGGAGGATTTCCGCCATAAGAATAATCTTCCGGTGAAGTCTGGTCATCCTGCTTTTTCGCCTCACTGTAAAAATATGCTATAAGGCTGTTTCCATGATGCTCCGCTATAATGTCAATTACTTCTTCTGGAAGGCGGAGCTGCCTTGCTTTTTCAACGCCCTTCCTTACGTGGCTGCGAATAACCGAAACAGAAAGGCGCGGATTTATCTCATCATGTTTGTTGCTTCCGCTCTGATTTTCCACAAAGTACTCAGGCTGGTCGATTTTTCCGAGGTCATGATAATACGCGCCGACACGGGCAAGAAGCGAGTTTGCGCCGATTTCTGTACACGCACTTTCTGCAAGAGTCGCTACCATCATCGAATGGTTGTAAGTACCCGGAGCCGCAAGAAGCAAGCGGCGCATTATCGGGGTGTTGAGGTCTGAAAGGTCGAGCAGGCGGAAAGCGGAAGCAGTATTAAGAAGAAGCTCGAACGGGGTAATAAAGCCCAGCGCAAGAATGCACGAAAGGAAACCGTTGAGAGCAACACCAGTAAGAGCAAGCGGCAAGTCCAAAAACTTTCCGCCAAAAATTATCGTCAGCAAAAACTGTATCAGTACGTTTATAATGACAAGCACAAGAGAAGCCATAACCATGTCGAAGCGATGCTTAATACGCCTTACGACATACACAGCGCAAAGGCATGATGCAAATTCAAAGATGGCGGGAATTACGCTATAAGAAGCCGCAAAAAGCACCAAAAAGAACGTCACGATTGAATAAAAAAGAGCGCTCATATGTCCGAACATCACTGTAATCATTATCGCGATAAAAACACCAGGTATTCCTATGGCAAAATAAAACATGTTGTGAACATTGAAAAACAGCGGGATAAAAACAGCAAAAGCAAAGACCAGGCAAAGACTCGATGCTATGAATATCTGCTCGCGCTTTTTCTGTTTGTAACCAAGGACTGTAGGCGAATATAGGAAAAAAATCAGCGGGATAAGGCACAAAAGATACAGGACAGCATCCCAGAATGCGCTGGAATCTATGTATGCCGGAGTACCAGCCATTTTCCGAAGTTTGCTTAGCGCAGTTTCCGAAATAGGGAACCCACGCTCCACAATTGTTTCGCCTTTTATAATCTCAACAGGGAACTCCACATCTGGAGGTAAATCACGCTCGGCAATAATCGTCCTGTCGGAAATCTGCCCCAGCTTAAAATCGTCCAAAGAAAACGCAAGGACAGTTTCTGATGTGGACACCTGAACGAACGCTATTAACAGAGAAACTAAAAACCAACAGATAATCACGACAATTCTGTTGGAATTTTCGCGGATTCCCTTATAAAAACGGTTCAATATCTTTTCTTCATTTTTCTCATTTTTCTTCGTCATTTTCGTAAGCCTGTACAATCTTCCGCACTAACGGATTTCTTACAATATCACTGCCGCACATTTGCATTATCTTTATTCCTTCAATATTTTGCAGTACATGTGTAGCATGAATAAGTCCCGAAGGAATTCGGGACGGAAGATCTATCTGAGTTATGTCTCCGGTAACAAAAGCCTTTGACCCCTCGCCCATCCTGGTTAAGAACAGTTTCATCTGCTCCCTTGTTGTATTTTGGGCTTCATCCAAGATAAGAATGCTGTTATTGAGCGTTCGCCCGCGCATATAAGCAAGAGGAGCAATTTCTATAGCCCCTGCTTCTGTAAGTTTTTCTGGCATTCCCCTTGGCAGCAGATATTCGATTGCATCAAACAGCGGTTTAAGATACGGAGATATTTTCTGCTCAAAGTCACCAGGCAAAAACCCTAGGTTTTCTCCAGCCTCGACAACAGGGCGAGTAAGCACAAGACGCGACACGTTCCCAGAAAGTAGCTGGTTCAAAGCCTCCGCAACGGCAAGAAACGTTTTTCCTGAACCGGCTGGACCCGTACAAAGAACGACACTGTTGTGACGCATTGACTGAATAAGCTCCGCTTGATTATATGATTTTGGATATACGGACTTTACCGCGCCCGGAATACGGATGCATGCAGCCGAGAAAAAAGCCTCATCAGGCTCCGCATTGTCGTCAGGCGGAATCAGGCGAGTTATAACAGATGTAACAAGATTGGGATCATCATCCCTGCTTTCGGTCATCTCATCAAGAACTCTGTCAATTACATGGCGGAACCTGTTGGTGACATCAGGATCGGCACTTTCCACAGAAAGTTCATTACCACGTGTATATATCGGTACACCAAGAAATTTTTCTATGAGATGAAGATTACTGTCATTAGTGCCGCAGAGCCTTGCAAGCTGTTCAATATCCGGCACTACTATAGTATACGATGTTTCCACTAAACCTCTTTATAATTAGGTGCGTTTAAAATGCACACACAAATTGTAACTGTATTTTCTGCATTCCGTCAAGGCACGCAAGTTTTTGAGCACTTTCCTATCAAGATTTCAGAGATACTGCAATATACTGAAAACGGAAAAAAGATGATTCTACTACTCCGGATTAAGGACGAATTTGCCGTGATCGTCAACAATAGTTGTAGTCATGCTCGAAAGCGGTTTCCAAACGATCGAAAGCTTAAAATATGGTTCGAAATCAAAATAGTATGGCCTTTGATCTTTCACCAGCCGAGGAGAAACCGACAGCTCCGCAGAGAACTTCCAATCATGAAGCTCATGACTCAGCTTAACAGAAAGAGTCTGTAGCTTGAACGCCGATTTCTTCCGCAAATCTTCATTCCAGAATGCAAAAGAATTGAACAAGTCAACGAAAATATTCTTTTCGCCGGGAACCTCAACACCAATATCTGATAACCACTGTACATACTTGAACACAGATGCATTCCTGCTAGAGGCGGAAAACGACATGTCAATGAATTCGTTTATTTTGAACGTAAATGAGCCGGTTATTGAGAACGAGCTATCCGTAGGACGCACAAGATTCATGGACAATTTTGAAGAAACGGATGGTGTCAGTGAAATTCTATCACGCCAAAAATAAAAACCTGAATTGCTCCATGAATATGAAAGGCTCATATCTTCTGGCTGGAATTTTTTCTCCGTACCTGTGACCCAACCACGATCTTCATCGAGCGTATATGGGAAAGAATAGTTCATATTGAAATTAAACTGAAGTTTTCGCCAGGACAATCCCACAGAAAAGCGCGTTGCATGTTTTTCTTCGATATTATAGACAAAAGACTGACTCACAGAAAGAACATTGTCACCCTCAAAGAATTTCCAACTCGTACTTTGACTAAGAGGAGAAAAATTCCATTCATCACTTGTAGTGCTTTCTTTTTTATATGCGCTCGACAACGAAAAACTCTCGCAATACGGGGCTTTCATACTGAACGACCAGCTTATGGAACCAAGAAGAGGAGGAAGATTAAAATCAAGATTCAACGACTGCGACAATGTATTCGCTAACTCAGATGCCATGAGCGAAATACTCAGATTGTTCTGAGTAATAGATTCTGTTTTCCATTCCGGCCCCTTGTAATCCCAATCCGGCTCATCCGCAGTACCGACGAATTCTGTACGCAAGATTTTCATGCTGCCCCGCCAAGAAAGCGAAGAACCGGACAATATGCTCAAAGAAGAGAACGGCTTGAACGTAAGCGAAGTACTGTTTGAAAGATCTAGCTTGCGTGACTTATAATCGGAAAGAATCATATTGTTGCGACTTGAACTGCCTTTAGGATATTGAGTTTCCGAAATGACAGGGTGTCCGCGGTACTCTGGAGAAAAAGAAAGATCATCCGAGACAGAAAGCGTGTTGTTGCCCCATGAAGCACTACCTTTAAGAGACAGCGGAGAGCTGAGAGAAACAAAGAAAGTATCAGTATCCGAGAATTTCACAACATCAGGAGTTGTAAACTGGCTAGAAGAAAAATGACTTTCCGTGGAAAGCGATGGACTTACTGAGTATGTCAGACTGTATGACATATTCTGAACTGTCGTACGGTTGAAACTGACGCTCCCCATGCTTTTTGTCATATAATCAGGTATTTCTTCCAAAACGGGAGCTTCTTCTGAAGTGCTGTCGGATGAGTTTTTATCTTTTTTTTCAGAATCATCAAGATCATCAGGAAGATAATAATCAGGACCAGTCTTTTTTGAAGCCGATGATGTTGATGAAGCAGATTTATCAGTAAGAAAACTTCCTGATAACGAAAGCGAGAGCTTCACGGGATACGCAGAGGAAGGATAATAAAAAGACCGTTCAGGGCTGACAGATGAGAACGGAGATGACAGGCTGGAATTTGTCTTGGAGCTGAAATTCACTTTAGAAGAGAATTCTTTTATAGCAACTTCTTTTATATAAGGATTCAGAGCTTTCAAAAAGCTAGGAGTCGCCATAGTGGACGAAACAGACCATGTAAAAGAAGATGTAGATCCAGATGATGAAGAAGATGATGAAGAACTGGATGTTGCATTCAAAGCCGGATTATTCAAAAGAAAATCAATCCAATCCATATCCTCGCTTCGGACAAGAAAATCCGATTTGAAATACGGATCTGAATAAAACGGTAACGTGATATTTAGCGAGAAAGGCGCGATTTTAAGAGTCATCTTAAAATCAACGGAAAACCGGAACGGAAGTTTCAAGCCGAAAATCCACGAATGGTCACCATGTTCCGCATCTTGATAAAACGTAGTGTATTTTCCATCCGACGAAGTGAATATGGAACGAGACCATCCTAGGTATGTTGAAAACGAAATTTCTGGAATTAAGTCAGACGGTTTGAAAGAGCCTTCAGTTCCTACAAGGTATCCCAGGTTGCTGTATACATCGGCCATAACTTTCAGGAAAGACGACGGCACTGTGTCGCTTTCATCAAGATTTCTGTAGAAAAGGCCTTCCCGCACTTGTTTTTTCAGTTCGGTAGGCTTAAGAAAGTTCGAAATATCGTTATCAGAAGAAGATGAACCAAGCTTTTTCCGTCCAATTAAATATGTTGTCGTCTGAAAGGTATAGCCCTTTCTAGGATCATAACCGAAAGTCGGATTGAATATCATCTCATCCTTCGGATAATAGAAGAACGGAAAATATAAGACGGGGATGTGACCAACATAAAGGAGCGCGTTTAAAAAGCCGAACTCGTTTCCTGGCAACAGCCAAATGCGAGAAGCCTTTATTTTCCAATGAGGATCGTCTGCGTCGCAGAACGTAAGCACACCATCTTTGAACGTAACCGTATTGGTGTTGCCCTTTACGAATAAATCCGACGAAATGATTAGTTTCGTGCCGCTGGCAAGATTGATTGCGCCAGAGTTGCCCTGAACTACTTTTCCATCATCAAAGAAACCTTCCTGTGTTTCCGTATTCAACAACAGAGATGATGCAGTCATCATATCGGAACCAGAAGAGCCAGAGGAACCATCTTTGGAACCGAATTTAACGGAACCTTCTGCATAAAGCAAGGATTTAGACCTGTTGAAAGTCACAGCATCGGCTTCTATTGAAAGAACAGAATCTCCCTGCGTCACAGAAAGCGAGACATCACCTGTAAAGAAAATAAGTTCAGAATTGTCAGAAACGTCTTTTTTATATTCAGTTTTACGCGCAGAAAGAATCTTTACGACAGCAGGCTCTTTAGCAGGAGACGACGGAATTGAAGTAATCTCATCTTCCCCATCAGCTGCTTCATTGCTTGTGGCTACAGCTGAAACACTTTCCTGCCCGAACAACGCAGTATAGGAAACGCCCGTAAACACAAGGACTAAAAAGAGAAAACGTATTTTTTTACGGCAGGAACGGAAAAATGCAGGCACGCAAAAACTTCGCGCACTTCGCACACCGCAAGAAATACATTCTCCGTTCGAATCATAATTAAAAATCATCACTTACACTTTGATAAAAACAACTTCTCCTGGGTAAGTTTCTCTTTAATATAATACCCTGTGTAAGATTTTTCTACCAGTGCAACCTGCTCCGGCGTTCCTTCGGCGATAATCTCGCCGCCGCCGGAACCTCCCTCCGGCCCAAGGTCAATTATGTAGTCAGCCTGCAAAATTACGTCCAAGTTGTGCTCAATCATAACGACGGTATTTCCCTGGTCCACAAGGCGACCAATAACTTCCATAAGCTGCTTTACATCCGCGAAGTGAAGTCCCGTCGTCGGCTCGTCCAGTATGTAGAGCGTCTTTCCGGTCGAGCGGCGTGAAAGTTCGTTCGCAAGCTTAACGCGCTGAGCCTCGCCACCAGAAAGCGTAAGGGCGGACTGACCAAGCTGGATGTAGCCGAGACCTACGGAAACGAGCGTTTCCAGCTTGTGCGCTATGTGCGGAATGTGCCCAAAGAACGTTGCCGCTTCTTCTATCGTCATATTAAGAACGTCATCAATGCTTTTTCCCTTGTAGCGCACCTCCAGCGTCTCCTGATTAAAACGCTTTCCGTGGCAAACATCACAGCAAACATAAACATCGGGCAAAAAGTTCATCTCGATTGTGATTGTACCTGCACCAAGGCAGTTCTCGCAGCGTCCGCCCTTAACGTTGAAACTGAAGCGCCCCGGCTTGTAGCCTTTTGCTTTTGCATCCGGTAAGCTTGCGAAAAGATCACGTATGTCATTGAAAACGCCGACATAGGTTGCCGGGTTCGACCGCGGCGTGCGCCCGATCGGAGTCTGGTCAATATTTATGATTTTGTCGATGTTCTCTAAGCCTGTAATATTACGGTAAGCACCTTCGGGTAAGTTCGAGCGCATTACGCGGTTGCTCGCCGCCGGCCAGAACACGTCACTTAAAAGAGTCGATTTTCCAGAACCAGAAACTCCTGTAATACAAGTAAATGCACCAAGCGGAAACTTAATGCTTATGTCCTTGAGGTTATGTTCCGTGCAGCCTTCAAGCGATATAAAACGACCGTTTCCCGGGCGGCGAGCGGCAGGAACGTCCATGCGCAAAGTACCGGCAAGGTATTGCCCTGTAATGCTTTCCTTTACTTTCATAACTTGTTCCGGTGTTCCCGATGCAATTACGTTCCCGCCGTGAACACCGGCACCTGGTCCCAAGTCCACAATCCAGTCGGCGGTGCGCAGCGTCTGCTCATCATGTTCTACGACAATCAGCGTATTTCCTAAGTCGCGCAAATACGTGAGCGTGTCTATAAGACGCTGATTGTCACGCTGATGAAGCCCGATCGAAGGCTCGTCGAGTATGTAAAGAACGCCTACAAGGCTTGAGCCAATCTGAGTTGCAAGCCTGATGCGCTGCGCCTCTCCGCCAGAAAGCGTCGCCGCCTGCCTCTCCAGAGTAAGGTACTGTAAGCCGACGTTTTTAAGGAATCCAAGGCGGCTCCTAATTTCTTTCAATATCTGCTCAGCGATTTTCGCTTCTGTTTCGGTAAGCTTTAGTTCGTTGAAAAACGCAAGCGACTCATTAACAGAAAACTCGCAAAGTTCAAAAATGTTTTTACCGCCGACAGTAACACCGAGAGCTTCTTTTTTAAGACGTTTTCCGCCACAGCAAGCACAAACCTTGTGAGACATCAGTTTCTCAAAATTTTCTCGCTGAGAATCAGAAAACGACTCGTTATAACGCCGCCTGAGTTCCGGCATAAGCCCAGGCCACTTCTGGATGAAATTCGAGGAGCCTGTTCCGTCGGCGCGGACATAATGAAACTTAAGCTCCTCGTCGCTTCCATGCATAAGAAGCTCGTATTCTTTTTTAGAGAAATCTTTAATCGGTTTGTCGAGCGGCAGCCCGAACTGCGCGGAAAGTGCCTCGAAACGGCTTCTGTTCCAGTTTGAATCGATGTTATATCCCTGAATTGCGCCTTCGTTCAATGAAAGATCCTTATTCGGCAAAATAAGATTTTCGTCAAACTCCTGTTTTTCGCCCAAGCCGGTGCATTCAGGACACGCGCCGAACGGATTGTTGAACGAAAAAAGACGCGGCTGAAGTTCCGGTATTGAAATACCACAGTCAGGACAAGAGTTTTTCTGTGAAAAGAAAACTTCGCTTTCTCCGCCGCCCTCTTCCTGCGGCAACGAGCGCAGAACCACAACTATTCCGTTCGCGTAGTTCAAAGCCGCTTCTACAGAATCAGCAAGACGCCGCCGCACATCCGCATTAAGTTTAATTCTGTCAATAACAAGGTCTATCGAATGTTTTTTCTGCTTATCGAGCTTAACTCCGTCAGAAAGCTCCACCATCAAGCCGTCAATACGCGCTCGTTGAAAACCAGATTTTATTGCGTCCTCAACGACTTTCTGATGCTCGCCTTTTTTTCCGTGAATCACCGGAGAAAGTACCTGTATCTTTGTGCCTTCCGGCCAGCTCATAATCGTGTCAATAATCTGGTCTGTTGACTGCTCGCGGATTTCGCGTCCGCATTCAGGACAGTGCGCATGACCGATTCTTGCGTACAAAAGCCTGTAGTAATCGTAAATCTCTGTTACAGTGCCAACAGTCGAGCGCGGATTTTTGTGCGTAGTTTTTTGTTCTATTGAAATTGCAGGCGAAAGTCCCTCTATAAAATCAAGGTCTGGTTTGTCCATTCTGCCAAGAAATTGCCGCGCGTAAGCAGAAAGGCTCTCGACGTAACGCCGCTGTCCCTCTGCAAAAATAGTGTCGAACGCAAGCGAGCTTTTTCCGGAGCCGGAAAGCCCAGACACAACAATCAGCTTGTCTCTTGGCAAATCCAGATTAACATTTTTCAGGTTATGTTCCCGCGCACCGCGGATAATAAGTTTGTCAGAAGCACTCATATACTATACATTATACAAGTTTTAAAATATTAAGCAAGGGGGGACGAATCCCCCTAG
>JAIKVO010000018.1 GCA_024685655.1 Treponemataceae bacterium | reverse complement strand
TGACTTGTGTTTTAAATATTTATCCCTTATAGTATTGGTATGGATATTCAGAATATTTGTACGAGAGTTTACGAGCTTGTTCTTGCGTATGCCGAAAAAAACAAGGCCCCGATTGCGTATGTGAATGTTGAGGCTGGTTTTGATTTTGAATATGACGACAGTGTTTTGTGGGAGACTTTTAATAAAATCCGGTGGGATACGGTTCTTTCGTCCGCGGAGCTGATGATTAGCAGAAAGCGTTCAGATGGGACAAAAGATGAGTCTCTGCGTGTTGTTTCTATTTCTACTTTTGAGGAAGACAACGGAGAATCTCCTGAAATTCTTGTCGAAAACGGGCTTGTTTATCCTTTGGAAGGGGAAGGAACAGAACGCAGCCGATAAAAATTTAAGAATTTGTTAAGAATTGATAAAGTGGCTTTAATCTTTATTTTATAAGGCTCAAAGGGGATAAGCCGGTTTGATTTTGAAGTAATGCCCCTTGAAAAAAAAACTAACCCGTATTAAAGTGTAGCTATGCAGTTTGAACAAAGAAAAGATGAACGTTTCGATGATATCGGACGTGTAGATGCTCCTGAGCTTTGTGTTTTTCCTGGTGTGCTTGTAGATATAAGTATGCTGGGCTGCAGGATTAGATTTCCCGCTTCTGTCTCTGTCGATATGGATTCCGACATTGATTTGAAAATCACTTCTCCCCGAAAAGGTACAACGCAATCGTTCAATTTAATAGGTCATCCTAAGTGGATAAAACAAGAAAATGGTTCTACTGAGGTGGGATTCAGACTTTTGCGTTCTCCCGGTTCCCGTCTTTTATATAAATATATAGAAAAACTTGCTATGGCGGCTGCCGAGTACGAGGAAGAAGAAATGTACTCACTATGCGTGACTGTATAGAAAAACTTCCCGGCGCATTCTTTCTTTCTTTTCCAGAAAAAAAAGATTTCCTTATTTCAGAAGTTGCAGAACGATTCCCACATTTTAGTAATCCTGTTTTTTATGGCGATTTAGTTTATTATCCCGGTGCAAAGGTTTCTTTTGCGAGCGTTCCGAATGTTGAAGTTTCGACTGTGGGCGCAAAGGCGGCAGGTGTTTCTTGTGGTTGCGCTTCTTCTACGATTTGCGAAGGTGATGTGGCGGCTGATGGTGAGCCTGTGGCGGTTGAAGTGCCGTATTGGTGTGCCACCGCGATGCTGGAGCCGAAAAAGGTGGAGTTCGCTTCAATTGGCGAAGCAGCCCGGCTTCTAAAAGAAATCCAGCGCAACTGGGGTTCGTACCAGTTTACGCAATTCCGCCGGGCCGCATTGATTCAAGAAAAGCTACCATACATAAACACAAAAGAAAAGCAATTTCCTTTTACGATTCCTTCTTCTCCCATCGGGTTGTACACGCTTTTGGACAGCAACCACATGGTCTTCTCGGAAAAAACTTCGTCCAGTTTACCGGCGGGATTGTTCCGGTTTGTGGAAGATCATGTAAATCCGCCTAGCCGGGCTTATCTTAAAATACAGGAAGCGCTCGTGCGTTTCGCGGAGTTTTTCGGGTGCGATGGCAGCGACACCGAGTCGAGCGCGAAAATTGGTGGCACTGCGGATGCTCGCGCTGGGGTAGTGGCTCGCGAAGCTGGCGGCACTGCAGACGGGTGCAATTCTCTGGCAGGGCGTGGCACAGAAAGAGCGGATTCTGTCATTCCAAAAGAAGGCGAGCGTTGTTTTGATGCGGGAGCGTGTCCGGGCGGATGGACATGGGTTTTGCGCAAACTCGGTTGCAACGTTCTTGCTGTGGACAGGGCACCCCTTGCGGACTCGCTGATGAACGACCCCTGCGTTTCGTTCATGACGCACGATGCATTCACTCTAAAACCGCAGGATCTCGGCTTTTTTGACTGGGTTTTCTCTGATGTTATCTGCTATCCTGAGCGGCTTTATGACTGGGTGTTGATGTGGCTTGAGTCGGGAATGTGCCGTAACATGATATGTACGATAAAGATGCAGGGAGCGACTGACTGGAGTCTCGTCAAAAAATTCGCTGATATTCCGAATAGCAAAGTCGTTCATCTGTGCTATAATAAACATGAGCTTACGTGGCTTCATTCAGGGGTTGCAAAATAACCCGTTGAAGTGCGGAAGTTCCACGCAGATGGTTTGTAAATCGCGCATAAACTGCATGCTAACGCCGGGTTTTACAAGGAGAAACAGATGAGCCAGACTGAAAGAATACTTTTTATTGACAGGCGGATACGGCTTGCCGGAAAAACAACAATAAACGAGACTGCTGATAAATTCGAAGTCTCGGTACGTCAGGTGAAGCGCGATATTGAGTATCTGCGTGACAGACTGCAGGCTCCAATTATTTATGACCGCAAATTAAAAGGCTATATCTACGAAACTGAGTTTCATTCTTTGGAATTTGCAGACCAGAGTCTTATGCTTTTCTATGTAATGATAAAATCGCTTGCAGAGAATCATCATTATATCCCGATATATAGCAATGAAATACTTAAACAGATTGAAAGCAGTATTCCAGAGGAATACCGTGAAGTCTGCGATCGTGTTTCGTATCAGTTCCCAAAAGCGGATGTAATGGCGCCAGAATATTTTGCGACAATATGCGAGGCAGTGAAGAATCGTAAATGCTTAGAGATTACGTACACTAATTTGAGCAACGAGACTTCGAAGCGAGTAGTGGAACCTGAGCTTCTAATAAACTACGACGGTTCTTGGTACATGATTTGTTACGACAGGACACGTGATGGTATCAGGACATTCCACATATCACGTATATTGGACATTTCTGCCACAAAAGAGAAATTCATAAAGCATAGCAAAGAATATAAGGAAGAACTTAAGCGATTAGTTTCAGACAGTTTTGGTATATTCAAGGGAAAAAGTGTTTCTAACGTGAAAATCCGTTTTTACGATGCCGCGGCCCGTATTGTTGAGTCTCAGACGTGGCACCGCGACCAGAAATTCCGCTGGACCGATAAGAATAAACGTATTGCCGAGCTTTCTTTCCCAGTTGCTAACTTTACTGAAGTTTTGGGAAAAACGCTTTCTTATGGAAGTCTTGCTGAGCCTGTTAAGCCTAAAGCGTTTGTCGATATGTGGAAGGAAGAGATTCGGAAACTCGCGGAAAATGCCGGACTCGCGGCAAACACTGAGTTCGCGACAGAAGACTAGTTTTTTCCCATTATATGAGCGAGTTTTTCTTTTGATGCCATGAGTGCTTTATAGTTTTTTTCATGACCCGTCACAGTGCCTTTCCGCAACGGTTCCATAATTTCTATCGCGATATTGTACATCGGAGTAAGTCCCATGTTCGCTAGGAAACCTTTTATGTTGTGTGTCGCATCAAACGCTTTTTTGCAGTCATGTTCGGAGATTGCCTCTCCCAGCTTCTCAAAGGATTTATCTTCCAGAACTCCATGAAGACAGGTGATATAAAGATTCTCATCGTTAAGGAAGCGGGCTTTTGTTCCTGGAACGTCGCAGCCCCATTCTTCAAGTTTTTCAAAAATATCATTCATCGGCAGATGCCTCTTTTATAGCTTTTATTGTTTTTTCGTACGATTCGGTAACTTTTTCTAGTAAAGCAGGCAGATTATCGGTTTTTTTTATGCGCAGGTCATCCACAAGAAGACTTGTGGTACGGTATAAATCGGAAAGACTCAAGTTTCCAGATGTTCCTTTAAGTGTGTGTGCATAATTGAAGGCTTTATCCAGTTCG
>JAIKVO010000009.1 GCA_024685655.1 Treponemataceae bacterium | reverse complement strand
ACCGCACTGCCACAGCTTAAGCTCCGGACCAACAACAATTACAGAACGTCCTGAATAGTCAACACGCTTACCAAGAAGATTCTGGCGGAAACGTCCCTGCTTACCTTTGAGAAGGTCTGAAATTGACTTGAGAGGTCTGTTGGAAGCACCTTTTACAACGCGCTTTCTCTTTGAATTGTCGAACAACGCGTCAACTGCTTCCTGGAGCATACGCTTTTCGTTACGGATGATAATATCTGGTGCAGAAAGTCCCTGAAGTCTCTTAAGACGGTTATTTCTGTTGATAACGCGTCTGTAGAGGTCGTTAAGGTCAGATGTAGCGAAGCGTCCACCATCGAGCTGAACCATTGGGCGAAGATCCGGTGGAATAACCGGAACGACGTCAAGAATCATCCATGAGCACTTGTTTGTAGAAGCGCGGAAATTCTCTACTATCTCAATGCGCTTAAGAAGACGTTTGTCACTCTTTGCGCCTTTTTCAATCATCTTTGCGCGAAGCTCAACTGCAAGCTCGTCAAGGTTAAGGTTCTCAAGAAGTGTCTTGATAGCCTCAGCACCCATACCGGCAGAGAAAGCATCGCCATAGCGCTCCTGAGCCTCAATGTACTCGTCCTCAGAAAGGAGCTGCATTTTCTTAAGGTCAGTGTCACCTGGATCGATAACGATGAATTTCTCATAATAGAGAACAGAACGCAATGCAGCGACCTGAAGATCGAGGAGAAGACCCATGCGGGAAGGTACAGAGCGATAGTACCAAATGTGAGAAACAGGAGCCGCAAGCTCGATATGTCCCATGCGCTCACGTCTTACCTTGAAGTGTGTTACCTCAACACCACAGCGGTCACAAATTACGCCCTTATAGCGGACAGACTTGAATTTACCGCAGTAACACTCCCATTCCTTTGTCGTACCGACAATACGCTCGCAGAAAAGTCCGTCTTTCTCCGGTCTTAATGTACGATAGTTTATAGTCTCAGGCTTCTTTACCTCACCGTATGACCATGCTCTGATGGTTTCTGGTGAAGCGAGCTTAATCATCAAGCTGTCAAAAACCTGGATATCACGCATTTGCTTTCTCCTATAAAGCCTTAGTGGCTGCTATACGCCACAAATGGCGTAAATCGCAGTTTTGCCGAACGCAAAATCTGCTGGTAAAAACCGGACCGCCGCAAAGCAGCCCGGACGAACATTTAGAAATTAGAACCCTGCTTGTTAATAAGCTCTTCGTCACGTTCCGTAAGAGGAATCTGCTTACCCTTCGCATCATAGATTGTGAAGTCAAGCGCAAGACCTCTAAGTTCCTGAACAAGAACGTTGAATGCTTCTGGAACACCAGCAGCAGTTGAAGGCTCACCTTTGACGATAGACTCGTAAATCTTTGAACGACCAGTCATATCATCAGACTTGATTGTAAGGAGCTCCTGGAGCGTATTAGCGGCACCGTATGCCTCCAAAGCCCAAACCTCCATCTCACCAAGACGCTGACCACCGAACTGTGCCTTACCACCAAGTGGCTGCTGTGTAACGAGTGAGTACGGTCCGGTTGAACGGGCGTGCATCTTATCATCAACAAGGTGATGAAGTTTAAGATAGTAGATGACACCAACGAATACCGGGTTCTGGAATGGCTCACCTGTTCTACCATCACGAAGAACAGCCTTAGATGTTCTGTCGAAACCAGCCTGAGCAAGCTTGTCTTCAATCTGCTCATTAGAAGGAGACTGGAAAACAGGAGCTTCATACCATTCGTTAAGGTACTTACCTGCAAGACCAAGCTCAGACTCCATAATCTGACCGATGTTCATTCGAGAAGGAACACCAAGCGGGTTAAGACAAACATCAAGTGGAGTACCGTCCTCTAAGTACGGCATGTCCTCTTCCGGAAGAATGCGGGCAACAACACCCTTATTTCCGTGGCGACCAGCCATCTTGTCACCCTCGCGGAGCTTACGCTTTGTCGCGATAAGAATCTTTACAACTTCATCAACACCTGGGTTAAGGTCATCGCCTTCTGTACGGCGGAGACGCTGAACATCAATAACAGTTCCCTCTACACCATGCGGAATGCGGAGTGAAGAATCCCTAACTTCTTTTGCCTTCTCACCGAAGATTGAGTTCAAAAGCTTGAACTCAGGAGTTGTCTCTGTCTCGCTCTTTGGCGTTACCTTACCAACAAGGATGTCGCCTGACCGAACTTTTGCACCGATGCGGACGATACCCTCACCGTCGAGGTTGTCGAGTGTCTTTTCCGCTGTATTCGGGATATCACGTGTAATCTTTTCCGGACCAAGCTTTGTCTCGCGGATTTCCGTAGAGAACTCTTTGATATGGATAGAAGTATACATATCCTCTTTAACTACGCGGCGTGAAATAAGAACAGCATCCTCGTAGTTGTAACCATTCCACGGAACGAATCCAACAAGAATATTGCGTCCAAGAGCAAGCTCTCCGTTGAATGTTGCAGGACCGTCAGCAAGAACGTCGCCTTTCTGAACCTGCTGTCCAAGTTCAACAACTGGACGCTGATGATAACAAGTATCCTGGTTTGTCTTCTGATACTTAAGGAGCTTATAAGAATCAAACTCACCAGACTTTTTCTGCTCTGGAGTCTGGACACGAACTTCGTCCGCCGTTACACGGATAACCTCACCAGCTCTCTTTGCTTTTACAAGGACACCGGAGTCATACGCACACTTCTTTTCCATACCTGTACCAACAATAGGCGGCTCTGGGAAAAGAAGAGGTACAGCCTGGCGCTGCATGTTACAACCCATGAGAGCACGGTTAGCATCGTCGTGCTCAAGGAACGGAATAAGAGCTGCTGAAACAGAAATAACCTGTTTCGGAGAAACGTCCATGAACTGAACGTCTTTCGGCGGACGGGCAGAATAATCGCCCCTTCTGCGGCAAGCAATCGTGCTGTTGACGAAGTTTCCTTTCTCGTCCATCGCAGCAGAAGCCTGTCCGATATAGTATTTATCCTCATCCATAGCGGAGAGGTACTCAACTTTGTTTGTAGCCTTACCGTTCTCAATCTTTCTGTACGGAGCCTCAAGGAAGCCGTACTCGTTTACGCGCGTATAAATAGCGAGCGAAACGATAAGACCGATGTTCGGACCTTCAGGAGTCTCGATAGGACACATGCGTCCGTAGTGCGTGTAGTGAACATCACGAACTTCGAAACTTGCGCGGTCACGTGAAAGACCTCCTGGACCGAGAGCATTAAGACGGCGCTTATGAGTAAGCTCAGCAAGCGGGTTAACCTGATCCATGAACTGAGAGAGCTGGCTTGAACCAAAGAACTCTTTAATAGAAGCAACAATCGGCTTAATAGAAATAAGATCCTGCGGCTTCATCGTCTCTGTTTCTTTAAGGCTCATGCGTTCTTTAGCGATGCGCTCCATGCGGCTGAATGCAGTCTTAAGCTGCACTGTCATAAGCTCGCCTACATAACGGATACGGCGGTTTCCAAGGTGGTCGATATCATCAACACCCTCTGCCTGAATGAATACTTTGATAAGGAATTTCATCGTAGAGATGATATCCTGCTTAACAAGCGTATTATCCTCAATAGGAGGGTTGTACTCAAACTTCTTGTTGAGCTTGTAACGTCCTACTCTTCCAAGGTCGTAGCGGCGGAGAGAGAAGAACATTGTTGTAAGGTCTTTTTCTGCAGCCTCAACCGTTATAGGCTCGCCCGGCATAAGAACCGAGTAAACTGCGGAAAGTGCGTCCTCTTTTGTAGGCTCGTCTGAACCGGAACCTTCTTTTGTATAATGAATCTCTTCACGCTCGAAACAATTGATAACAACCTGTGAATCAAGTGAGTTCTCGGCTTCGAAATCAATAACAGTGATTTCCTTTATATCGTCGTGAGAATAAAGCTCATCGATGTCATGCGGATGAAGTTTCTCTCCCGCGCGGAAAATCTTCTTCTTCTCGCCATCCTCTGTTTTTTCTGAATAAACAGCCTCGGCAAGAATATTTCCAACCAAAGAATCCTTGAACTCTCTTGTGCTCTTTATCTTGAGCTTCTTTGTCTCATAGAAAGCGCGGATAATTTCCTCGCGTGAGTT
Organism: Treponemataceae bacterium; assembly: GCA_024685655.1. GTDB lineage: Bacteria > Spirochaetota > Spirochaetia > Treponematales > Treponemataceae > Treponema_I. Next base: position 4,082 of record JAIKVO010000009.1, on the reverse strand, counting down.
ATAGCCGAGTGCACGAAGGAAAATCGTACCAAGAATTTTCTTCTTGCGGTCGATTTTTGCGTAGATAAGCTCTTTCTTCTGATCAATCTCAAACTCGAGCCAGCTTCCGCGATAAGGAATTATACGGCTTGAAAGAACGCCTTTCTCGTTGCAGAAGATTACACCCGGTGAACGGTGAATCTGGGAAACGACAACGCGCTCAGCACCGTTAACAATAAATGTTCCGCGGTCTGTCATAAGCGGAATGTCGCCCATGTAGATATCTTTCTGGCGAATTTCGCCTGTCTGCTGGAAAACCAGATTAATGCGTGCCTTCAAAGGAACTGAGTAAGTAAGTCCCTTCTGCTTGCATTCAAGTTCTGAAAACTTTATATTCTGCTCATCGAGCTCGTAGTACTCGTATTCAAGGATCATATCCCCGTTCGGACTCTCAATGGGGAATGTGGAATTAAAAACTTCCTGGAGTCCTTGCTCCGCCAGCGGTTCTTTATTATCCAACTTCGTTTTCTGCAAAAAACTTTCATAGGATGAGAGCTGTATATCTATTAAATCAGGCAGCTCCATAAAATTCTGGATATTCTTACCAATATACTGACGATTGACCGTCCGGCTCTTTGCGAACATCAAATCCCCCTTAACACATTTTGCTGTAACAAGGTCTGCATTCTAATACAGTCCGCTTATATCTTATATAGGTATAGCCGCCGAAACAATACTATCCCGGCAGCTTCATACAGAGTAAATAAATTCAAATGTAGTAGGAAACAGCCATTAATGACTGTTTCCCAAACAACTCAGAATGATTAAGCAATCTTAACCTTTCCACCTGCTGCTTCAACAGTTTCCTTAATCTTAGCTGCATCTTCCTTAGATACACCCTCTTTAAGTACTTTTGGAGCGCCTTCAACGAGGTCTTTTGCTTCTTTAAGACCAAGACCTGTAACTTCACGAACAGCCTTGATAACTGCGATCTTCTTAGAAGCATCTGCGCTTTCGAGAGTTACGTTGAACTCAGTCTGCTCTTCTGCTGCTGGTGCGCCACCTGCTGCTCCAGGAGCTGCTGCAACTGCAACTGCTGCTGTTACACCGAATTTCTCTTCCATAGCTTTTACGAGCTCAGAAGCCTCAAGTACTGTCATTGATGCGATTGCATCCAAAATCTGATCATTTGTGAGAGCTGCCATATTATCTTCTCCTTAAAATATGTAATTTTTGTTAAGCACGACAGGACGACAGCTATGAAGCCTGACATGCATTATTCGGAGTTTCCTCCGTGTAAATGGAGTTACTCCGCAGCTGCGGGTGCTTCTCCACCTTCTGCTGATTTTTTGTCCACATAAGCCTGCAATGTTGCAGCGAGCTTCTGAGCAGGACCGTTGATAGCAGACATGAGCATTGCAATGAGCTGTTTCTTTCCAGGAAGCTTTGAGAAAGCCTCGATTTTCGCAGCGTCATAAAGCTCTTTGTCAATTAAAGCACCTTTTACAGAAAGAGCCGGAGCATCTTTTGCAAAATCAAAAAGAACTTTAGCTACTTCGTTAGGATCATCCTTAAGAAGTGCGATAGCTGTAGGACCAGCAAGGAAATCTGTTACATTCTCGACTTTCATCTCTTCGAATGCAACGCGAGCAAAATTGTTCTTGATAACCTTATATTCGCAGTTCTTTGCTTTAAGCTGTTTGCGCAGATCAGAAATCTGCTCTACTGTAAGTCCGCGATACTCTGTGAAGATATAGTCATTATATCCTTCGAGCGTACTCTTAACAGCAGAAATTGCCTCGACTTTTGCAGGCTGGAGTTTTTTTGCTTTTACAGCCATGTTACTCTCCTTCCTTATAGTCTACCCAAACGCCAGGGCCCATTGTTGAGCTTACAGAAACAGACTGTACATATCCTGCTTTTGCATCTGCTGGCTTCTTGCGTGAAATCTCACCAAGAAGAGCTTTGATGTTCTCAGCAATCTTGTCTGCATCCATTGATGTCTTACCAACAGCCATATGAAGAACACCCTGCTTATCAGCACGATACTCTACACGACCCTTCTTAAGCTCACCAATCGCAGCAACAATATCATTTGTAACTGTACCAGTCTTTGGGTTAGGCATAAGACCTTTGCGGCCAAGAACCATACCAAGACGACCAACATCTTTCATCATGTCAGGAGTTGCAACGGCGATATCAAAGTCGAGCCAGCCACCCTTAACTTTGTCGATATACTCCGCAGCACCGGCATAAGCGGCACCAGCATCAAGAGCTTCCTTAATGCGGTCTTCCTTACAGAATACAAGAACCTTTTTCTCACCCCTGAACTGATTCGGGAAAACAACAGTGTCACGCACTGTCTGGTTCTTTGCAAGGCGGAGGTTAACATGTACTTCAACAGTCTCGTCGAACTTAGCAAATTTAAGTTCTTTAACTGTCTCACATGCTTTAACTAAATCAAACACCGCTGATGAATCATACTTTTTAAGGGATTCGAGATATTTCTTTCCGTGTTTCATACTACTTCTCCACCTCTACACCCATACTGCGAGCTGTTCCGGCGACGATGCGCTTACAAGCCTCAAGATCGTCCGTGTTGACATCTGGCAGTTTGATTTTTGCGATTTCCTCAAGCTTTGCTTTTGAGAGCACACCTACTTTATTCAGAATTGAGTTTCCGGATCCTTTTTCAATACCAAGAGCTTTCCTGATAAGAACAGCTGCCGGAGGAGTTTTCAGAATAAATGTAAATGATTTGTCCTGATAGACCGTGATGATAACCGGGATAATAAGTCCAGGTTCCATGGTCTTTGTGCGGTCGTTGAACTGCTGAACAAACTGAGGTGCACTAACTCCATGAGGTCCAAGAGCCGGACCGACTGGCGGAGCTGGTGTTGCCTTTCCTGCAGGACACTGCAGTTTGATAACAGCCGTAACCTTCTTTTTAGCCATTTTTATATCTCCTTAAATTGGTATGACAGAAATACATTGTATTTTCCATCTAGCGAGGTACCTGCGTTCGACGAACCGGCAACCTCTCCTAAAACAAAGAAAAAACGCCGAAAGCCCGATTATAAAATCAGGCTTCCAACACTAAATCTTTTCTACTTGTAAAAGATCAACTTCAACCGGCGTAGAACGTCCGAAAATCTGAACAACTACGCGCAGTTTGCTTTTCTCAAGATTAACTTCTTCTATAGAACCTGTGAATGTAGCGAACGGCCCGTCAATAATCTTAACCTGCTCGCCTTCAGAGAACGTCTGCTTCATTCTTACAGATTTCTCGCCCTTAATCTCGCCAGACTTCTGCAACAGAGCTTTTGCCTCATCCGAAGAAATTGGACGAGGACGAACATTGCTGCTCGTACCTACAAAAGCCGTAACTCCCTGAATTCTGCGGATTTTGGCACAAGTGTCCTTCCATCCCAGTTCAGGAAGATCAAGCTCAATCATTATGTAGCCTGGTAAGAATTTCTTAGAGACGACTTTCTTCTTTCCGTCTTTAACTTCACAAACGTCTTCGACAGGAACTTTAACATCCAAAACAACTTCTGGAGACAAATCACCATTTTCAAGCATAGAACGTATTGTACGCTCTATTTTGTTTTCGTAACCAGAATAGGTATGGAGTATATACCAACCCTTTGCCATGAACTATTACCTAAAAAATAAGAGTAATACCTGTATTAAACAGGAAGTCAAAGAGACCGAGGATTACAGCAACAATGACGGTAGAAACGAGAACCATTTTTACAGAAGAGAGAACATCATCTTTTCCGGGCCATACGACCTTCTTAAGCTCCGCACCGCATTCTTTAAAAAACTGAATGACTTTCATTTTTTCAGTCCCCACAATATTAAGATAACAGGCCAGGCAGGATTCGAACCCGCAACAAACGGTTTTGGAGACCGCCACTCTACCATTAGAGCTACTGACCTAAAATATATAAACTTTCTGTCACAAATCATTTCGAACAGAAAGAAAATATACAAAAATTATTTTGCTTTTGTTTCTTTGTGCAATGTATGCTTGCGATCAAACGGGCAATACTTATTCAGCTCAAGCTTTCCCTGAATGTTCTTGCGGTTTTTGTAAGTTG